>DATNJF010000346.1:0-5068 GCA_035604035.1 Allostellaceae bacterium
GTCCATTCGATCACTTCTTCCCTCCCTCGATCACGTGCAGCAAGCCGGGCGGCGTCGCCGGCGGCGCATATTTCCCGGCACGCGTTGCGGCCTGCGCGCGCGCCTTGGCAGCGACTTTCTTGCCGCCACCGCTTTCCGCGATCGTCTTGATCGCCGCGGTGATGTTTCGCAGGATCCCCGAGCGGGTCGACAACGCGGTCGGCGCGGTGGCCAGCTCGTCGAGTTGTCGATCGATGACAGCCCGGCTTTTCGCGACCAGCACCTCAGGATCGGCGTCGGGCGCCGCTGAAGGGTGTTCCACTTTCGATTGGAACACCTCGGCCGGATCGCTTTTTAACGAGGTTTCGCGCGCCTTTCGCTGTTCCACTTTCCGATGGAGCGTCGTCACCGGAATATCGAGTTCACGGGCGATCGCGCGCAACGATGTTCCCTCGACCAAAGCGGTGTCGACAAATGGCCAGTTGATGTCGCGGCGCCGCATCTAAGCGCTCCCACACGCAGCGGCAGCGCGCGCACCTGCAACCCAGCGACGACCACCTGCGCCGGAGTGGAACAGAACCAGCGCGTTTAGTTCTTTCGATGAGCCCATCTGAGTCATTATCGCGGCGCGGCGATGACCGCGATCCCCCCGGTATGCCTTGACGGCCAGCCGGGGCCATCTTGCCGCGATCGCTACCGCGCGCCCGGCGCACTGTGCCAGCTCGGCCAGCTCGATCGCGATCATCATCGCCTCACCCCTTGCGATGTGCTGGCGGCCACGGCAAGCGACGTGCGGCTATATTCCAAGGCCTTGGAAATTTGAAGCGACCAGCTCGCACCGCTGCTATCGGGTGGGGTCGCCGTGGTCGAGGCGGTCGCCGGAGGTCTCCTCAGATTTGAGGACACCCTGACCAGCTCGGCGCCGTGCGCGCGGTCGACCAGCTTGGTGACCAGCGCGGCAACCAGCATGACCAGACCGACCAGCACGATCGAGGCGAGCAAGTCGGCATAGCTTTTCGGCGTCGTCATCGGCGCGCCCGACCGAACTTGCCAAGCGTCGCGCGCTCGCTGCGTTTCGATCACCTCGCGGCGTTGATCGATCATGCGACTTTCCTCGTTCGTCCTTTGGTGTTGCTTTCGTGCGCGCCGACTGGCGGCAAATGCGCGTGATCGGCGTAAAGCCAGGCAATGCGCGCTGGCGTCATGCCGCCGTGGGCAGTCTCGAAATCCGGCTTCTCGACCCCCAGCAGCGTCAGCGCCCGATCGACCACCGCCTGGGCGATCCGATCGGCCTCGGCGAACGCGACGCCGGCGAGACATAGCTCGGATCGAAAACGATGCAACGTCGTCCCTGAAAGGGCGAACGGCGTGAACCGCGACACGCGCATCATCTCGATCGCGCGGTCGACAGTGATGCCGTGCTGCTCGGCTTCACCGAGGAGATGATGGTCGCGGACCAGCTCAACCTGCGCCGAGGTGAGGACCGCCTCGGTAATGGCACGCTGGCGGCGCGCACGCGGCTTCGGCGCCGGCAGTTCGGGCACCGGCTCGGGCATCAGCTCGGGTTCTAGCTCGACGACCGGATGTTCAACGATCGTTTCGACCGGCGCGTGCTTCGCCCTGCGGATCGTCGATAGCGCGACGCCATATCGCGCGGCGAGAACTTTGCCGGTGTCACGGCTGGCGCGGATTTTGGCAATCTGCTCATCGGTGAGCGCGTAATTGCGCGGGCGATCGCCCATGACGCCGATGCGCACGTTGTCGGCGTGGTACCCGTGCTGGGTGTCGATACGGAGCATCCTGAAGCCGGCCGCACCATTGCGCTGACTCCAACGCCCGCTCTCGTTCCAAATCCTATCGAAGTCGGCGAACGATAGGTCGAAGGCGATACCGCGGCGCGTGCCGTGCGAGCGCAGGGAATAGAAGGCGTCTCGACGCTCTGCAGCGATGCCGACTAGGTCACCGCGCTTGGCGTTCGCCGCCGTGATCGCGCATCGCGGCGAGCAATATTGCGGCTGATACTTCGACGTCGGCGCGATCATCCGCAGGAATGTCTTGCCGCACGGCTCGTAGGCGCAGGTGAACGCCCTTCCGTGGGCGTCCGAGGCGATCCGCTGGCATCGATCGCTGCAATAGGTGCGGGTCGACCGGATTGCGTCCCAAACCGGCTCGCGGCAAACCGCGCAGATCGTCCGGCCGAGGTGAACGATCTGCTCGAACGCCGATACATGCCCGCGCGGGACAAGCAGGCGTAGCTCGGGATGGACCCAATCCAATTGACCCTCGGCATGTGACGGTCGCCTTGTGCCGATTTTCGCCAGCGCCGAACGAACGACCCGAACCGACCAGAGATGCGCGGTCTCCCAGAGACAGCCTTCACGAAGTAGCCGATCGGCGCGCAGGGCATGGATCGCAGCGCCCTCAAGCGCGAACGGCGAGGGCAACACCGGATCGCCCATCATCACGGCCAGCTCCGAAATGAAATCGCGGCGCTGAGCCGCCTTAGATGCCATTGCGCCCACCTTCGTGACCGGCGCGCCGGATGCTTCAAGGCCGCGCTGGTCTCGATCCAATCATCAGCCGATCACCTATCGGCCCGGCGGCGGCAGGAGATCGGGAAACGCGCGCGCCAGCCGGGCGCGGTTTCTACTATCGGCCGCAAGCTGGGCGCGGTTGCCGGGTATCGGTTCCTGCGGCTTGCCCGGCGCGGCGCCACTGGTTTGCACGACGCCGGACGCAACATCGGCCATCCGCGACCAAACGTTGATCAGCAAGTATTCGTCGCCGCCTTGCGAATTGCCGGGTTTCTTCAGACCCTCTTGTTCTGCCCAATCGTCCGCCGAGATCACGCCGTTTCGGCGCATAACTTCAAACCCTTCCTGGCGGGTCTTAAAGTCGCCGCGGAGTAGACCCTTCAAATCCAGCTCGACGATCAGATTTTGCCGGTTTTGCCCAAATAGCTTGAACGATGCCTCTTGCTCGAAACGCGCAACCCAGGGAACGATGGCGTCAACCACGACCTCGATATTTTGCGACTCGATCGAGGTGAGCGTGCCGCGGATAAGGTGCTGCACCTTGGCGGGCGGAACGCCGAAAACCCGGCAGATCATCTCGACGTGATAGTTCAACGTCGCAACGAACTGGCCCTCGTCCGGAGTGGCCCCAATTTTCGCGATGGTGGCATCGTTGTCCAAGAAGGCCCAGCTATGCGACCGACCGCCAAGGCGCTTTGCGTGGCGCCGCTCCATCTCGCTGCGCATACGCTCGATGCCGGCTTCGTCGCCTCTACCCTTGAGCTGCACGACGCCCGACAAATTCATGCCGGACCCGAAAAACTCGGCGCCGAAAATCTCGGCCGCTTGCGCCCAGCCTATCGCCTGGCTCATGTAGTCGATGACGTTCACGCCGACCGGCCCGTCGCCCCAGCCTTTGAGGTGGAAAAGGTCCTTCGGCTCCATGTCGACGAAGCCCGCCTGAGTGACGCTCGTCAGGTAGCTGGCGCCATTGAAGACGCGAAAATAGAGGCTGCCGTCGTCGTGCCGGTAGGGGATCACGCGCTCGGGATGAATCGGGTAAAGGCCGATCACCCGACCGACCTGATCGCGCTCGATCTCCGAATAGCCATTACCGTGCACGAGCGCCCACCGCATCATCGTTTCGCGGAAGGCGAAGGCGGACCATTCGGCCGACGGCCGGACGCCCAGAAGATTGATGATCGAGTGCGCAATCGGCGAGGTTTCGAGTAAAGTATCTCCTGGCTTGAATACTTTTACCGGCAAGCCGGAGACGGCTTGGCTCAAGTAACGAACACACGCCCAGACCGCTGGAACCTTTAAAGCCAGATCCGGGGTTACGAATTGACCTGCGGCTGTTCTATACTCCCGAGGCACACGCGGCGCGCTCTGCCATCTATAGTCACCCGTTTCTCTTTTATTGAAGAATTGAGCGACCCGGTTAAAGGGCGCGTCGAGGATGCCCCAGAAGTCCATGCCTTCCCCCTATGGCGCGGTGATTTCGTGAATGATCCCGGCGGCGCGAGCGTCGCGCGCCGTCAAGGTCCGCTCCGCATGGTCAAGCTTGGCGAGCGCGTAAGGCTCGATCCCGAGCCATCCGGCGACCTTGCTGAGAAACCGGCGGTCATGGGCGCGGAGGTCGCCGATCGCGCGCACCAGCTCGACGACGTTCGCACTCTCTCCGATCGCCGCGGTTGGCAACGAAGCGGAGTGAAACGAGAACTTGGTGCCAGCCTGGGCGAAACGATGGTCGGCGGCGGCCAGCACCGCGAGCGCGGCCGAATTGCAGTTATGCCGGGCCAGAACCGCGACATCGCTGGCCTCACGGATCGCGTCGCCGAGGTCGAGGGCCGAGGTCATATCGCCGCCGCAGCTATCGAGCACGATCAGCACCCGTTGATCGCGGCGCTTCGCCGCTTGCAGCTTGGCGATGACCATTTTCGCGACCGCGGGCGTAATCGTTCCCTCGATTTCGATCTTGACGTTCGCCGGGTGCTGCGCGCCGTTCAACCAGCCGGGCATCGTTCGATCTCCTAACGCTCCGGGTGCAACATCCGGCGCACCCGACCGGCAATCTGCGGGATGTCCGGCCGCCACACCGACAACCACGTATCGGCGCCGGAGCGCTTGATTCGGTGCTCGATCTCGTTGAGCACCGCGAGGCGCTTGGTGATCGCCTCGACCTCGGTTTCGAGCGCGGCCATGTGTGCGCGGCGCAACTCGCCGAGGGCTTCCGATACGAGATCGAAATACGGCTTCGCGGCCTTCGCCAGCTCGGCCCGCGTCGCGTTGATCCGCCTGGTCAAGTCGGCGATCTCGGCGTCGACCGCGGCGAGCTTCTTTTCGTACGCTATGACCCCTCCGGCAGGCGCCTTCGCCGCGATCATCCGGTTGATTTCCGCCATCCGCGAGGTATGCTCGTCGACAAGCGATCGGATCATCGACTCCAGCTCGGTGACCCGCTGCGATTTCTCGATCCTGCCGTCGACCGTCTCCGGCGATGGCAACGACGGCCGGACGGCGGCCAGCTCAACCACCTTCGCACTCTTCCGGCGCCGTAGGCCGCGACGCGCGCT
>DATNJF010000347.1:0-2593 GCA_035604035.1 Allostellaceae bacterium
CCTGCCGCAGCCTCACATCATCGAGCGGCGGCCGGCCGTAATTGAGATAGATGCCGACCATCCCCATCGAGCGGCTGACGTCAGTGACGAGGTTGCCGGCGCGGTCCGCCACCGGCTTCTGCTGCGGCCCGAGATTTGTCGCGACATCGTTCTCGCCGGCGATCACCGAGCGCAGGCCGGTCATCGGCTCGGCGATGATCGCGATGTTGACGCCGTCGAGATAAGGAAGCCCGGGCTTCCAGTAGTGCTCGTTGCGGGTCAGGACGATGCGCTCGTTGTCCTGCCAGTTCGCCAGCTTCCACGGCCCCGTGCCGACCGGCGCGCGGTCGACATTGGGGCCCTTGGCCTTGATGAAGCTCGGCGACAGCATCATGCCGACCCGGTCGGTCAGGATCGCGGGGATAGCGGCGTTGGGCCGGTCGAGATAGAGGACGAGCTGGTGGCTGCCGCTCGCCTCTATCGTGGTCACCGTGGCGATATCGGCCTTGGCGTTGGAGCGCGGGTCGGTGCGCGCGCGCTCGAGATTGAACTTCGCCGCCTCGGCGTCGAAGGGCGTGCCGTCATGGAATGTGACATCCTCCTCGAGGTCGAGCACCAGCGTCTTGGGATCGGCGAACGTCCACGACTTCGCCAAGCCGGGCTTCAGCTCGACCGTGTGGGGGTCGAAATCGATGAGCCCTTCGAATAGCGTGTAGAGCACGGTGAAATCCGACGCGGTGCGCCCGGTGATGGGGTCGAGCGAAGCGGGGTTGTTGGCCATCGACCAGCGCAGCACGCCGCCCTTGCGCGGCGCTTCGGCGCGCGATCCGCGCGGCAGCAGCGCGGTCCCAGCGGCGGCCGCAGCGCCCTGGAGCACGGCGCGGCGGGGGATTGCCTGTCTTCCGCGAAATTCGTTCGGTGCCATTCGTCCCTCCCGCCGCGTGCGGCGATCTGTCTTTGGCCCGATGATAGACCCGGACCGCGCCGTTGACACCACGCGCCGGCCGCTCGCAAGGCGGCGCCGTTCGATCTACGCTGTTGGCTCAAGGGCCGCATCCAGCGCCGGGGAACGAGATGACCGCAACGAGCACGCCGATCGACATCCACACCCATATCGTGCCCGCGTCGTTGCCGGCCTATGTCGGCGCCGCCGCCGACATTCCCTGGCCTTCGATACGCCATACCGATGCCTGCCACGCGCAAGTCATCATCAACGGGAAGAATTTCCGCGACATCGACGATGCATGCTGGAGCCTCGAGCGCCGGCTCGAGCACACGCGGGAAATGGGCATCGGCATCGAGGTGTTGTCGCCGATGCCGGAGCTGCTGTCGTACTGGCTGCCGGCCAAGGATGCCAGCGTCCTCGCGCGCTATATCAACGAGCAGATCGCGGCGATGGTGCAGGCGGCGCCGGAGCGCTATGCCGGTCTCGGCATGGTGCCGCTGCAGGACCTCGACCTCGCGATCGAGGAGCTTGGCCATGTGGTCAAGACGCTCGGCCTGCTCGGCGTCGAGCTCGCAACCAACATCGACGGCAAGCCGCTGGGCGATCCCGCATTCGATCCGTTCTTCGCGGCCGTGGTGGCGCTCGATGCCGCGGTATTCGTGCATCCGCTGCGGCCGGCCGGGATGGACCGTATCGTCGGACCGCGCAGCCTCGAGGCGGTGCTGGCCTATCCGTGCGAGACCGCGCTCGCGATCGGCTCGATGATCACGGGCTGCGTGCTCGACCGCCATCCCAAGCTGCGCATCGCCTTCAGCCACGGCGGCGGCGGCTTCGGGCAGGTGCTGCCGCGGCTGCAGCATTCCTGGTCCACCAACCGCGCGCTCCATGCGCTGGTGCCGCACGCGCCCGCGGAAACGGCGCGGCGGTTCTATTACGATTCGCTGGTCTACAGCGAGACATCGCTGCGCTTCCTGATCGAACTGTTCGGCGTGACGCAGATCGTCCTCGGCACCGACCATCCCTTCGGCATCATGGAGAAACATCCGGTCGCCCGCATCGACCGGCTCGCGCTGCCGGAGCGGGAGCGGGCGCTGATCCTGTCAGGCAACGCGCGGCGCTTCCTCGGGCTGGACCCGTCCTGAAGCGAGGCGACATCGGACACGCGATGAGGTACTCTATCGCCGTGCGACGTCAACGCGGGGAGCCCACCGATGGCTGAAGTCGAACGCACGCGCCAGCGCGAGCGGGAGCGGCCGGAGCAGAACTCCTACGAGGTCACGATCCAGCAGGACAAGGCCCGCGCCGAGCGCCAGATGACGGGCCGCATCGTGGTCAGGATGGCGGATTGCCAGCAGGAATTGTCGCGCCAGGGGCGGCTCCGCTTCTATCTCGACCGCACGGTCACCGACACGCCGCTGCAAAGCTGGACCGTTTTCACGCACGAGGTGCGGACGGTGTCCGGCAAGCATCGCCACCAGGGCGGCCTCGTCATCTACGTGATCGACGGCAAGGGCTATTCCGTCGTCGACGGCGAGCGCATCGACTGGGAGAAGGGTGATCTCCTGCTGCTGCCGCTCCGGCCCAACGGGGTCGAGCATCAGCACTTCAACACCGATCCCAACAAATACGCGCTGTGGATGGCCTTCATCCACAGCCCGATGCGCTCCT
>DATNJF010000348.1:0-2249 GCA_035604035.1 Allostellaceae bacterium
GCAATCGTCGTATTTCTGCGCCTGATAGTACGAATAGGCCGACATCAGCAGCGCCTTGCGCGCCCAGTCGGAATACGGATTCTGGCGATCCACTTCGTCGAATTTCTTCGCCGCGCTCTGGTAGTCCTGCTTGTCGTTAAGCAGGAAAAGCCCCTCGTTATAGAGCTTGTCGGCCGGATCGTCGGAGACGCGGTCCTCGTCCTTATTGAATATGCTGCTGCAACCGGTCAGCGGCGCAGCGATGAACGCCAGCGCAACAAGGCCGGCCAGCGCACGCAGCCTGCAACCGGATCTCCGCGATCCTCTGAGCCGCAACATCATGAGCGTGATGAGAATCCCGTCCCGCCGACGCATTCGCTTCCCGCCGCGCACGGTGCGCGGTGGGGAGCGCTCGGCGCCCGCATCGGTCAATAGGTCGACAATCGGCCGGGATTAAGGCAAAAAAGTCAAGTAAATCAAGAGACGTCCGGCCCGTAAGCCGGCGCTGCGAAGCCGATCGCGAGATCGGCGTACCCACGCACACGGCGAACGGGCTCCTCGATCTCGCCGTAGGCCCACGCGCTCGGATCGGCCATCAATGCGGTGACGACCGCATGATTGAGCTTATGGCCGCCGCGCACCGACCGATAGGCGCCGATCAGCGGCGCGCCGGCAAGCGCCAGGTCGCCAATGGCGTCCACCGCCTTGTGGCGGACGAACTCATCGGGGAAACGTACGCCCTCCGCATTGAGGACACGGTTCTCCGCAACCACGACGGTATTCTCGAACGAGGCGCCGAGCGCATAGCCCGCGCTCCACAGCTTGGCGACGTCGCGCATGAAGCCGAAGGTTCGCGCCCGCGCCAGCTCGCGACGGAACCGATCGGGCTCGACGTCGATCGCGAATTTCTGCCGCCCGATCAGCGGGTGATCGAATTCGATTTCGGTCTCGACACGCAAGCCGCTCCAGTGCGGCCGCAGCTCGCCGTAGCAGCCGTCGCCGTTGACCTGGATCGGCTTCAACACCTTGATGTAGCGGCGCGGCGCCGACATGGTCGCAACGCCGACCTGGTCGATCGCTTCGACGAACGGCGCGGCGCTGCCGTCCATGATCGGGACTTCGGGGCCGTCGACCTCGACCACCACGTTATCGACGCCAAGGCCGTACAAAGCAGCGAGCACATGTTCGGTGGTCGATACCGCCGGACCGCTCTGATCGCCGAGCACGGTCGCGAATTCGGTCGCCGTCACGGAGCGGAAATTGGCGGGAAGTTCGCGATCTCTCTGGCCGTCGCTACCGCAACGCCAGAACACCACGCCGGTATCTGCCTCGGCCGGATGCAGCGTTACCGTGACTGGCGAACCGGAGTGAACACCGATGCCGGCAACAGTAACCTGCTCGCGCAGGGTGGTCTGCCTGCCAGCTTGCGTGCCCCTCGTCATGCCCTCGTCCTACACCTCATAGCCGGACTGCCTAGGCAATCGAGCCAACCCCAAATGAGGGATGCGAAGGTTTGTACAAAAGGAGCCTTTTCGCCAGACCCCCGGAGTACCCCAACACGAATTCCCTCCAACGGGATGGGACCATACCGGCGACATGGTTCCCGGCCAATTCACTGTTTCTTACCGACTGTTACCTCTTTCCGGCCGCACTCTTGTCAGCAAGATGCCGCAAGGGCCGTCTGGCAAGAGCCCAGATCCGCCATCTGCAGCTTCAAAACGGCACCGACCATCAGCTTCCTGCGCTGCGGATAGAGCTGCAAATTCAACAACTTGATCGCAGCGGATCGGCGCCAGCCGCCGCGCCAGGCGGCGGCTGACCGGTCGCCGATTTGCGGCCGATTTAGCGTGGCTTAATTCGCCTGCCGGCGCAGGAAGGCCGGAATGTCGAGCTGGTCCTCCTCGCTGCGGTTATGCACAGGGGCCTGTCGGCCGTGCTGGTCCAGCCCCTGCGGCGCAGCACGTTTCGCATAGTCGGAGACCGGGTCCGGGCGCGATTCAGCGCGCGGCTGCGGGCGTCCGGCAAGCCGTTCGGCCGCCGGTTGCACCGGCATCGGCGCGGCAGGTGCCATCGGTGCCGCCGGTGCGCCCCGCAAGCTTGGCTGCGGCTCCTCTGGCTCCGGCTCGCGGCGGCCCAGACCGACGGCGGCCAACCGCTGCAGCAGGGTCATCCGGCGTTTCTCCGGGTGCTCCTCCGGCGCGAGCTCGCCGCGCCGGGCGCGAATCTCGTTCTGCGCCGGGACCGGCAGCTCATCGATCCGCGGCATGCGC
>DATNJF010000349.1:0-10188 GCA_035604035.1 Allostellaceae bacterium
AACCATGCAGCCCATGTATATGGGGCGTACGGTGAAAACCTATCCAGTTAGCGAATCTGAAATGCAAACCATTTCCTCACTCAACACCCAGATAACTGTTCGTTTTTCTGTAGCTACTCTTTTATTTGGGTTGGCGTCGAGCATTTGGATAAATGCTATCTTCAACGCTACCATGACGCCGGCAGGAACAGTGGCTACTTATTACGTCGCGCCAATATTGTTAGGATTCGCTATTGGTTACGGCGTCAGCGGATATTTTGCTCGACGGAATAGCGCCGCAGAATGGGAGAGAATTAAAACAGAGTCGGTTCCTGTCCAGGCAATGGCGGCTTCAGTCCCAATGATTGCGACGGGTAGAGCATCTTAGCGCTCCACCTCCCAAAGCATATACTGCCCCGGCCTGTTCGCTGAGCGCACGACGCCGTTGTTGCGTTGTAGGCGCAGGGCAACCCCAACGCGTTTGACCATCAGTGCGAGCAACGTCTGATCCTGTGTGTTGAGCGCGCGGGTTACGAGCATTTCTAGGGCGATATCCCGCGTGGTCATCGGCTCGACCGCTTGCGGCAGGATTGATGCTGGCCGAACTCCGCGTGCTGCCGCATCACATATCAGCAATGCGACTTTGATATCGTTCTTCTCTTGACAAATGAGAACAAATCGAGTACGTCATTGTCCGAACCTGGACACCGCTTTTGACCGCATCGCTGACAATAACCGAGCCCCGTCTGCTGGAGCCGTCCAGCGCCATCAAATCGGCGCTGGTTCGCTGCGCCTATCGGGCACTCATCCCCATTTTGCTCCGGCTGTTTCTTGCCGCCACGCGAAGCGGGCGGGAGAACCCGCTCAACCAGCGCCTCGCCGCCGCGATCCTGCTTCTGGCGCGCCAGCGGCTGCGTGCGAAAAATGTGCGGCCGTCTCGGACGGTTGAATTGCGTTCGTGGCGCGGCGCCAACCGGCGAAAACAGCAAACCCGGCCGCTGATCCGCCGGTGTTTCTCCGCTGTTACCTCGCTGTTTTCGCCGCTGTTATTACGCTGTTTTCAATTCGTCAGAAGTGCAGATAATCAGTTTATTTCAGTGGTTTATGAGACAACGCCAACTCCATCAGCTCGCCAGCGGGTGCGGGCGCGGGTTCGAGCCGTCGGTGAACCGGCTGAGGCGGAACGGCGTCGGGTCGACGATGGTCGGGCCGCCCGACACCATATCGGCGACCAGCCGTCCCGCGCCCGGGCCGATGCCAAACCCGTGTCCGGAGAACCCCGTGGCGATAAAGAAACCCGGCACTTGGTCGACCGCCGAGATCACCGGGATCGCGTCCGGCATCACGTCCATCATCCCGCCCCAGGTTTCGGCGATCTTGACGTCGCGGAACACCGGGAACGACCGGGCGATGCTGGCGCGCGAGCGTTCGAGCACGGCCGGGTCGGCCGCCGGGTCGAGCGTGCGCACCGCCTCGAACGGGGTCGGTTCGTCCAGCGCCCATTTCCGTTTCATGCGCCATTCCTCGGCGAACTTGCTGCCAAACCGGAAGCGCAGCTTCTTCCAGTGCAGCTTCACCGCCGGCATGTAATCGAAGAACAGCCGGAAGCTGTCGGGCACAATGTCGATCGTCCGCACCCCAAGCGTCGAGATCGTGTAGCCGCCATCCATTCGTTTGCGGTAGCCGAAGAGATCGCCCGAGGCGGAGATTTCCGGGCCGCCATCGACCTTCTCGGTGCGCATCACCGAGCCGAGCACCTTGAGCTGCGGCAGTTCGACCCCGAGATTGCCGGCGAACAGCCGCGACCACGCGCCGCCCGCCAGCACCACCGACTGGCAGGCGATCCGCCCCTTCTCGGTAACGACCGCACTGACCCGCCCAGCGGCGGTCTCGACGCCACGCGCCGCGCAATATTGCATAATGCTGGCGCCCGCTCGCCGGGCCGCCGCGGCGATCGCCGGCGCCGCCAGTTGCGGCTCGCCCTTGCCATCGCTGGCGGTGTAAAGCGCCCCGGCCCATTTCTTGGTCAGCCCGGGCAGCCGCTCGGCGATTTCGGCGCTGCCGATCAGCCGCGTGTCGAGCTGGTATTGCCGCGCGTGCTCGAGCCAGCCTTCGAGCTGCGCCAGTTCCGCTTCGGTTTCGCCGAGATACATGATCCCGCAGGTCCGAAACCCGGTCTCGGCCTCGACCGTCTCGTTCATCCGTTCCCAGAGGCGAAGGCTCTCGATGATCAGCGGGATCTCGCGCGGGTCGCGCACCATCTTGCGGCACCAGCCCCAATTGCGGCTCGACTGTTCGCCGGCGATGTGGCCCTTCTCGCACAGCGCGACGCTGATGCCCTTCTGCGCGAGGAACAGCGCCGTGCTGGTGCCGATGATGCCGCCGCCGATGACGACGACATCGGCCTGCGCTGGAAGCACCTCGTCGGATTGAACCGGATTGACCCGCGGCGCCATGGCTCTTTCCTCTTCACCGTGCGGCAGAACGCCGCCAGCGATAATGACCAAGCCGCGCGTATTCGCTATCGAAATCTCGCCGTGGCCGGGGTAGGAGAGGCGCGATGCTGAAGCGCCTTTACGACCGCCTGATCGACCTCGCCGCCGGACCCAACGCCCTGTGGGCGCTCATCGTCGTCGCCTTTGTCGAAAGCTCGTTCTTCCCGATCCCGCCCGATGTGGTCTTGATCCCGATGATCCTGGCGCGGCCGGGCGCGGCGTGGCGGTTAGCGTCCATTTGCGTGCTCGCCTCGGTGGCGGGCGGGATGCTCGGCTACGCGATCGGCTATTGGGGCTTCGATCTGATCGGACGGCCGATCCTCGAATTTTACGGAGCGATGCCGCGCTACGACGCGCTCAAGGCCGGGTTCGACCGCTGGGGGGTATGGATCATCATTCTCAAGGGGATGACCCCCATTCCCTACAAGCTGGTGACAATTACCAGCGGCGTCGTGCATTTCGATTTCGCCGCTTTTGTCGGCGCCTCGATCGTCTCGCGCAGCATCAGGTTCTTCCTGCTGGCATTGCTCTTATGGTGGTTCGGACCGGCGGTGCGCGACTTCATCGAGAAGCGGCTGATGCTGGTGACCAGCGTTTTCGCGGTCTGCCTCGTTGGCGGGTTTGTCGTCATTCGCTATCTATGAACCCATGGCTCTGACGACGAGGCGGTTCGCCGCCCTGGTGCTGGTGGCGAGCCTCTTGGTGCTCGGCACCGCGCTGCTGTCGCAATACTGGGGCGGGCTCGTCCCGTGCGAATTGTGCCTGCTGCAGCGCTGGCCGTGGCGGGTGGCGATCGTGCTCGCCGCCCTGGCCTGGCTCGCCGGCGACCGGTTTCCACTGACCCCGGCGGCACTGACATTCACGCTTCTGTTTTTCATCAGCGCCGGGCTCGGCTTCTACCATCTCGGGGTCGAGCAGCACTGGTTCGCCGGCCCGACCGCCTGCTCTGCATCCGCCGGGCTAACCGCCACGACCGTCGAGGAGCTACGGCAGCAACTCTTGGGCGTGAAACCGGTGATGTGCGACCAGGTGCAGTGGGCGCTGTTCGGGGTTTCGCTCGCCGGCTGGAACATGATTGCGTCGCTGGCGCTGGCCGGGTTTTGCGCCGCGTCGGCGGCGTGGCTCGGCCCGAAACGGCGGCTGGCATGACCGGCGAACGCCCACCCTATCTGCCCGGCGACCGCGCCTCGCTCGACGACACGGCGCGGATGATCCGCGTCGACCAGGCCGGCGAATACGGCGCGACGCGCATCTATGCCGGGCAGTTGGCGGTGCTTCGCCGCGGCCGCGCCGCCGGCGCCATCCGCGAGATGGCAGAGCAGGAGCAGCGCCATCTCGCGCAGTTCGACCGGCTCATGTGCGAGCGGCGGGTTCGGCCGACCGCGCTGTCGCCGCTCTGGCACATCGCCGGGTACGCCTTGGGCGCGGCGAGCGCCCTCCTCGGCGAGCGCGCGGCGATGGCCTGCACCGTCGCGGTTGAGGAGGTCATCGACGGCCATTACGCCCGCCAGGCCCAGCAGCTCGGCGCCGAGGACCCGGATCTGGGCGAGACGATCGCGGCGGCACGCGCCGACGAGCTCGCCCATCGCGACACCGCGCTCGCGCATGAGGCCACTGACGCGCCGGGCTACGAGCTGATTTCGGCGGCGATCAAGACCGGCGCTCGTCTCGCGATCTGGCTGTCGGAGCGGGTTTAGGCCACTCCCGCCGCCCGCATCGCGGCGATCTCCCCGGCCGAATAGCCGAGCCCGGCGAGGACCTGGTCGGTATCGGCGCCGATCTCCGGCGCGGGCCGGCGCAATTCGCACGGCGCTTGCGTGAACTTGATCGGGAAGCCGAGCATTTTGACATCGCCATGGCCGGGATGGTGCTGGGTCAGCACCATCTGCTGAGCCACCACCTGCGGATCGGTGAACACCTCAGTCAGTCCCATCACCCGGCCGCACGGCACGCCAGCGGCGTTCAGGGTTTCGATCCAATGCGCGGTCGTCTCGGTCTTGAGCCGCGCCTCGACCGCCGCGTTCATCGCCGCGCGGTTCTTGACCCGCAAATCGTTGGTGGCGAAATCCGGGTTGGCCCGCAACTCGGGCAGCTCGAGCGCATCGACCAGCCGCTGATACGACTGCTCCTGGCTCGGCGCCAGCGCGACCTCGCCGTCCTCGGTGCGGAACATGCCGTAGGGGCAGACGATCGCATGATCGTTGCCGGTGCGGCCCGGCTCCTCGCCGGTGGCGAAATAATTGGCGGCGAGAAAACCCAAGAGGCTGATCATGCCGTTGTTGAGGCTGGCCCCGACCGTGTCGCCCAAGCCGGTGCGGCCTTTGCGCACCAGGCTCGCGCAAATCCCGATCACCCCATAGAGCCCGGCGACAAGATCGGCGATCGGCGGCCCAGCCCGGAGCGGCGGGCCGTCGGCCGCGCCGGTGACGCTCATGAACCCGCTCATCGCCTGGGCGATGAAATCGAAGGACGGCCTATCGCGGTAGGGGCCGCTCGAGCCGAAGCCGCTCAGCGAGCAGGTCACCAGGCCGGGGTTGAGCGCCTTGAGCCGCGCCTCACCGAACCCCATCGCCGCGAGCACGCCGGGCCGATAGTTCTCGACCAGCACATCCGCGTTCTCGATCAGCCGGGCTAGCGCGCCACGTCCCTCGTCGCTGCGCAGGTTGAGCGTGACCGACTTCTTGTTGCGGTTGAACGCGGCGAAATACCAGGAGAGGCCGTCGCGGATCACCCCCTGCCCGCGCAGCGGATCGCCCTGCCCGGGGGTCTCGATCTTGATCACCTCGGCGCCCATGTCGGCTAGCAGCATCGTGCAGAACGGGCCGGCCAAGATGCGCGTCAGATCGACGACCCGGATTCCAGACAGCGGCACGGTTTACTCCCGGTTCCCTAGCGGCAAACGCCGGCCAGCATAGCGACAGCCCCGGCCGATTCGCCAGGAAGCGTCATGCGGCGGCGGCGCGCGCACCTTCTGTCCCGCTGTAGCACTTCACAAAATCCGATCGGAGTCGCGCCACCCGCGCCGCGGATT
The DNA here is from genome assembly GCA_035604035.1 of Allostellaceae bacterium. GTDB lineage: Bacteria > Pseudomonadota > Alphaproteobacteria > ATCC43930 > CGMCC-115725 > DATARH01. The sequence continues at coordinate 5,506 of DATNJF010000349.1, forward strand.
AAAAGAATTCGCGTGCGATCAAAGGAGTGGTGAGTGCCTGCTTCGCGGCCAGTCCCGAGCAACGCAGTGCCGAAGTACCGGATTTCGCTGACCGACGTGTTCTGGGTGCTGTTCCTTGTCGCTTGGACCGCGTTCGGGATCGACCGGATGTTCCAGGACGTGACCGAGTATCGCGCCGAGCAGGCGGCGCTCGCCGCCTTCAATGCCCGCATGCCGAAGATGATAGGCGAGGCGCCGTACGATCCTGCGGTCGGACAGCGGCTCATCGGCGAAGCGGCAGGCTGCGTCATCACGCTCGCGGTAGTGTTTTTCGGCATTCGTCGGCGGCGCCAGCGCATCGTCGTCGAGACCCGCGTCAAATGGATACCCGCCACGGCGCATCGTGCGGCCGCGGCAGGCGCGGCGCCGGCGCAAGGCGCGACATCCGGCTCCATGGCCGCCGACCGTCTATCGGTCGTCGTGTGGACCGATCACCTCGCCCGCCAGGAGGGAGAGCGCGCCTAGCGCCGCTGTCGCGATTGTCATCGCCCGCGCGGGGACGCAATCTCTGCCAATGGCGGCGCGCGACATCAGCCTCGACGACATCGAATCCCTCGCCGTAGGCGCCTGGATTCTCGGGACCGGAGGCGGCGGCAGCCCCTATCTCGGCCTGCTCAACATGCGCCGGCTTTACGCCGAGGGGCACCGCGTCCGGCTAATGTCACCGTTCGACCTCGCGGACGAGGATTGGGTCGCGGTGGTCTCCAACATGGGCGCCCCGCTAGTCGGGCAGGAGCGGCTCGCCGACAGCCGCAATATCGCCCGCGCTGTGCGCATGCAGGAGGAGTTTCACGGCTGGAAGTTCCGCGCGGTGATGTCGCTCGAGATCGGCGGCAACAACTCGATCCAGCCGCTGATGGCGGCGGCGCATCTGGACTTGCCGGTGGTCGACGCCGACACAATGGGCCGCGCCTATCCCGAGGCGCAGATGACCAGCGTCGCGGTGGGCGATCTACGGCCCTACCCCTGCGCGCTCTACGACCCGCGCGGCATCGAGGCGATTGTCACCAACGTCCCGAGCTGGAAATGGATGGAGCGGGCAAGCCGCAAAATCTGCACCGAGATGGGCTCGATCGCCTCGACCTGCAAAGCCCCGCGCACCGGCGCCGAGGTCAAGGAATGGGGCATCCACTTCACCACCTCCAAAGCGATCGGCATCGGCCGCCGGGTGCGCGAGGCGCAGCGCCTGCACGAGGACCCGATCGCGGCGGTAATCGACGAAGCAAACGGCAAGCTTCTGTTCCGCGGCAAGGTCGTCGATGTCGCGCGGCGCACCACCGAGGGATTTCTGCGCGGCCGTGCGGTGATCGACGGCCTCGACGAGGACCGGGGCTCCCGGCTCGAACTCGCCTTCCAGAACGAATGGGTCGTCGCCTGGCGCGACGGCGAGCCGATCGCGATGTCGCCCGACCTCATCTGCGTGCTCGACAGCGTCTCGGGCAACGCGTTCGGCACCGAGACGATCCGCTACGGCATGCGCGCCAGCGTCATCGCTCTCCCCGCGCCTCCGGTGTTCTTGACGCCGAAAGGGTTGGAGCATGTCGGGCCGCGAGCGTTCGGCCACGACATCGAGTTCAAGTCCGTCTTCGCATGAGGCGCATCGGCGTCGATGTCGGCGGCACCAACACCGACGCGGTGCTGCTCGAAAACGGCCGTGTCGTTCACGCGGTCAAAACCCCGACCACCGAGGACGTGACCGGCGGCATCGTCGGCGCGCTCGACCGGCTGCACCGGCACAAGCGGGTCGCCGAGGGCAGGATCGAGGGCGTGGTCATCGGCACGACGCATTTTATCAACGCGGTCGTGCAGCGCCGTCAGCTCGGCAAGATCGCCGCGGTGCGGATCGGCATGCCGGCCGCGGGCTCGCTGCCGCCGTTCTGCGACTGGCCCCCGGACCTGGCAGCGCTGGTCGCAAGCGAGGTGTTCATGCTGGAAGGCGGCCACGACTATGACGGCCGCGAGATCATGCCGTTCGACGAAACGAGCATGCGCGTGGCGGCGCGGCGGATACGGGAGCAGGGGATCGGCTCGGTTGGCGTCTCGTTGATCTTCTCGCCGTTGGACGCGTCGCACGAGGAACGCGCCGCGGACATCCTTGCCGCTGAATGCCCGGGGGTCGCGATCACGCTGTCCCATAAACTCGGCCGCATCGGGCTCCTGGAGCGCGAGAACGCGGCGCTGCTCAATGCGGCGCTTCGTCCGCTGGCGCGGGTGACGATCGCCGGGTTCGCGGCCGCGATCATGGCGAGCGGCATCGACGCACCACTCTACATCACCCAGAACGACGGGACGGTGATGCCGGCCGAGACGGCGATGGCGCTGCCGGTGATGAGCTTCGCCTCGGGCGCGACCAACTCGATGCGGGGTGCGGCGTTTCTTTCGGGACTGAAGGACGCGATGGTGATCGACGTCGGCGGCACCTCGACCGATGTCGGCCAGCTCAAGAACGGCTTTCCGCGCGAGGCGAATTCGGTGGTCGAGGTGGGCGGTGTACGCACCCTCTTCCGCATGCCCGACCTCTATTCGATCGGGCTCGGTGGCGGCAGCATCGTGCGACACGAGCCGCTTACGGTCGGGCCGGCAAGCGTCGGGTATCGGCTGACCGAGGAGGCGTCGGTGTTCGGCGGCGCGACCGTGACCGCGACCGATGCCGCGGTAAAGGCCGGGATCGTAAACATCGGTGACCCAGCGAGGTTGGGCGACCTGCCGCGCGATGTCGCCGACGCGGTGCTCGGCCAGGCGCGCGACATGATCGAGGACGCGATCGACCGGTTGAAAACCGAAGCCGGCGACGTGACCTTGATCGCGGTCGGCGGGGGTGCCTTCCTGGTGCCGGACCGGCTCGCCGGGATCGGTCAGGTGATCCGTGTCACCCACGGCGACTGCGCCAACGCGGTCGGCGCCGCGGTCGCGCAAGTCAGCGGCGAGACCGACCAGATCTACCGCGGCATGACCCGCGCCGAGGCGATCGCCGCTGCCGAAACGCAGGCGGTCGAGCGCGCTCGTGCCGCCGGCGCCGACCCGGCAACGATCGCGACCATCGAGATCGAGGACATGCCGCTCGCCTACCTCCCGGGCAACGCATTGCGGGTGCGGGTCCGGGTGGCGGGGGAGATGGGGCCGGCCTAGACCCGCCAGCGCCATCTTTAACAGGCGGTGAAAGTCGTGTTATCAGGCGGCGGAACGCGCTCATCAGGCGGCGCCAAGCCCAGAATTTTCGCCTCGTTTCGGTTTCATTTTCGTGTGCGCGCCCAGCGCCCCGAGGATTGCCCTATCTTTCGCTCCGCTATATGTTCATGTTATGTTCGGATTTCAAGATCACGGATAGCCACTCCGCCCCTCCCTGGCAACGCGCTGCGGGTGCGGTGGCGGGGGAGAGACCGCCTCTTTGAAGCGCTCCCACGAATCCGGGACAAGTTCTATATCGTCGGGCGTCAACGGCTTTTCGCTTTTCATGGGCGTCTCATTACCGTCGAAACGCCGAAACGATCCATATTCCGGCAATCCCTAATACGAAAGCGATCCCGACTGGCACGATGGCAAACAGTATCATCGCACTGTTATCGCCACCTTTTTGAAAGCCAACTAAGCCGATAAGACCTATCCAGCATGCCGAGGCTACCAGCCACAACCGGAGCAAGCCGCGACGCCAATTCATACATTTAGGATAGCACAACGGGGCTGGATTCGCACCCAGCCCCCGCCGCTTGCTACCCTAGCGAGTGCCAACCAACGCTAGGAGCGAACCAAAATGACGTGGATATGTGTAACATTGCCGTTGTCAGAAGTCGTATCGGCCCGGTTTGCGACCATGCGCGGCTTGCTTGAAACGGCCCTGGTAACTGCCGGCTCACCGCCAGACGCGGCGATGTTTGAAACCGAGGGTGATGATCCTGGCATTAAAACCTTCTATTTCTCGCCCCGCGCTGCCGCATTTGTGCGGCCCTTTTTAGTTGAGCATTCGTATGTTGTAAGCGAGTGCGACGCACCGTCTGATGCAATTTTACTGGTAGGCGATGACCGCGCAAGAAGTCTGCTTCGCTCAACAGCCAACAAATCAGGGAAATAATTAAAGATTAGAGAACCGAACTCAAACCCGTCAATTTCGCCATTCGTAAATACCCGATAGGTTTTCCGGTAGGCTCTGTTACGCGGAATAACTCGTTTTTTTAAGCCCAATATGACATGCGTTCCGATCTCCTAGATGCTCAGGCCGCCGTCGATTGGGCCGTAGCCCAAATCCCATTGCTCCAACAGAGCCTGATCGATTGGCAAAGGCGTCAGCCCTACGACATCGTCCGCCAGCCCGATCCGAAGTCGGAGGGCGATATCGTGGTAGCTGCTCAGCAAACGCCGCTGCCACTCATGTTCAACGCGTGGATCGGAGCCACGCTTAATTCGCTTCGGAGCAGCCTCGATTTGCTCGCCGCCGCCTTGGCTACACGCAACGGCAAAAAACCGAGTAGCAAAACCCACTTTCCAATCTTCGCCTCCGAGCAAGCCATGCTCGATCCGCTGCACGGATTGGAAAGCAAAAAGTGGCTTTCCAACAGCGAACGAGCCGCGATCAAAGCGTTGCGCCCGTACAAAGGAGGGGACGCCTCCCTTTGGCCCCTGCACCAATTGGACATCCTGCGAAAGCAC
>DATNJF010000350.1:0-4364 GCA_035604035.1 Allostellaceae bacterium
CCCAGCAGGTTGATCAGCGCTGGCCGGAGCACCAACGCGAACAGCCCGAAATCGGCGGCATCGAGGGTCCATCCCGCCCACACGACGAGAAACACAAGCCATTGATAGCGGCTGACCGCCCGCCATCCCGCCGATTGCACAACAACGCTGCTGTCCGCCATCCCCATTCCTCCCCTGACCTTAAGCGAGGTGGGCCCCGCCCGACCGTTGCTTGGGCCCCGCCACTGGGCGGCGAATGCCATAAACTTCGTAAATCAGCATCTACTATGCGAAGAAAACCGCGGTCAAGCAGGCTGCCTACTGCCGCGCTCACGATCTCGCGTGCGAGGCGCGCCCGGCGGTGTTTCACCGTCGGTTAACCATAATCTGCCTAGCCTAGGGTCCCCTCCGATTCCCCAGGGCGGTTGCCATGCCGATGAACTATTTCACCATGTGGGGCATGCTGACCCTGATGGCGTTTGGCGCCGTCGGCGGTGCGCTGGTCCATGGCAATGTGTTGGGCTCGATCCGCGACGCCTACCCTTCCGACTCGACGCAGCGTTACGCGCTGCAGCGTTGCGGCGAGATGGATTCCGCGTTCTCGCGTTTTTCCGCTGGTGACCGCGAGGCCTGCTACCGCGCGGTGCTTCCCGCCACGGCGCACGCCTCGTCAAACGGGCCCGCCAAGTGGTAGGAATGAGCCCTCCGGGCAAGTCCCCGTAGCTCAGCCGGATAGAGCATCAGTTTCCTAAACTGAGGGTCGCAGGTTCGAGTCCTGCCGGGGACGTCACTTTTTCAAAGACTTAGGGTAAACTCAGCTTCCTAAACCGGACTGCTAGGAAGCCTAAATAATGCACCCCCTAGCAAGCCTCGTATTGCCATCTGATCCTGCCTGCGGTTTTGCGGCGATGATTGCGCCTTTAAGCGCCTTGAGCAACGGCAATTCGCGCTCGGATTCAGCTCACCCTTAATAGGGATTTGCGCCATAATACCGCAGACTTCCGGTATTATGGCGCCAGGTCGCGATCGGGGACCTCCGACGATCGCGGGCTTTGGAGGCGCTGCCAGTCAACGCGATCTGTCTCGGCGCCTATTGAACGACGCGCCCACGTCGCTGCGCGGGTAAGAGCAGGTCGGCGCGGGCCGCATCGATTTGACTTTGCCGCGCGTCCGTCGTCAGAATTCCTTCCTGCCTGATAGGGCGAAAATCGACGGGTCGGGAGGAGAGTCGCGATGACCGCAACCAGAGAACTTCGCCCGCTCGGAGACGCGCTTGGCACCGAGGCGATTGGCATCGACCTGTCGCAACCGCTCGACGCCGAGACCTTCGCCTGGATCGAGGCTGCCTTCGCCGAGCATCCGGTGCTGGTGTTTCGCGAGCAGGATTTGGGCCCTGGCGAAGTTGCGGCGTTCGGGCGCCGCTTCGGCAAACCCAAAATTCATTCGCTGGTCGATTACCGGCACGCCGAATACCCGGAAGTGTCGTGGCTGACCAATGTCGACAAGGACGGCGAGATCGACTGGTTCGGGGTGAAGCGGGCGACCGACTGGCACACCGACTCGCCCTATGAGGAGGTGCCGCCGGCGCTAGCCATCCTGCATGCGAAGGAAGTGCCATCGTCGAAAGGCGGCACGATGTTCGCCGACATGCGCGCCGCCTATGATGGGCTCGACGAAGCGATGAAGGAGCGGCTCTCCAGCCTGGTCGGGCTGCACGGTCGGCATGACGGGCCCGCCGGCGTCCGGCTTTACGAGGGTGACCCGGAGCAGAAACTCGACCGGGCCTACACCGAAAAGGCGCGCCCGGCGGTCATCAATCATCCGGTCACCGGGCGCCCGATCCTCTTCGTCAACCCGCTGCACACGCACGGTTTCCAAGGCATGGCCAAGGACGAGGCGTGGCAGCTGATTGAGAAATTGGCGACGCATTCAACCCAGGACCGCTTCGTCTACTACCACTCGTGGCGCGTCGGCGATTTCCTGATGTGGGACGAGCGGGCGACGATGCATCGCGGCGCCGGCGACTACCGGCCCGACGAGCGCCGGATCATGCTGCGCACCATCGTCTACCCGAACTAGTCGCCGGAGGTAGCACCATGGCCGAGCCCACCGCGATCGCCTCCGGGCCGGGCGAGATGATGGGCAATGCCGGTCCCGGCATGCTGGCCGGCCTCAGGGTCATCGAGATTGCCGACGAGCGCGCCGAGTATGCTGGGCTGCTGTTGGCGGGGCTTGGTGCGGAGGTCATCAAGATTGAGCCGCCCGAAGGCAACGCGACGCGACGGATCGGGCCGTACCTCGACGACCAATCGGGCCTTGAGCGCTCGCTGTTCTTCTGGAACTACAACCGCAACAAGAAGTCGGTCGTGCTCGACCTGCAACAGGAAGCGGGACGCGAGCAACTGCTGCGCCTGCTCGGCGGCGCCGACATCCTGCTCGACGCCAGCTGCGGCGCGCTCAACGAGGCGCTGGGGCTCGATCGTACTGCGCTCAACGCGCGCTTTCCGGCGCTGGTGACCGCGCGGATGACCCCGTTTGGCGATGATGGGCCGTGGAAGGATTTGAAGAGCTCCGACCTCATCCATCTCGCGCTCGGCGGGATCATGATGAATTGCGGCTACGACCCCGACCCCAACCTCGAATATGACACCCCGCCGATCGCGCCGCAGATCTGGCACGCCTATCACGTCGCCGGCGAGCAGCTCGCCACCGGGATCATCGCCGCGCTGATCCATCGCGAGCGCAGCGGCGAGGGGCAGGACGTCTCGGTGGCGATCCACGAGGCGGTGTCGAAGAACCCCGAACAGGACATCATGTATTGGGTGATGCGGCGGGTGCCCCTGTGGCGCCTGACTTGTCGCCACGCCTCCGAAGGCCCGAACCACTCGCCCAGCATCTGCCACACCAAGGACGGACGCTGGTTCATCACCCACGGCATGGGCGCGCGCGACCTGAAGAACCTGGTGCCGTTGCTCAGCAAATATGACGCGCAGGCCGATCTGCAGCCGCCGCCGCCCGACACCGATTTGAAGGCACGGCAAGTGCCGGGAACGGCCGGCAGCGACGAGGCGCGCTCCCACATGCTTGACGTGGTCCAGCGTTTCGTCCGCGCCTGGACCTATGCCGACATGCCGTGGCGCGAGGCGCAGGATTCCGGGCTGCTCTGGGCGCCGCTGCGCAAGCCGCACGAGAACGCACTCGACGAACATTGGCTCGCCCGCAAGACCTTCGCCGAGATCGAGCATCCGGAGTTGGGGCGCAGTTTCCTCTATCCGACCAGCAAGTGGTTGAGCAGCAAGACGAGCTGGCAGGTCGGCCGACGCGCGCCGCTGCTCGGGGAGGACACCGCTTCGGTGCTGGGCGAGCCGGCGAGGCGGCCGAGCGTCCCGGCGCAGCCGCGCAAGGTCGAGAACCCGCGCCTGTCGGTGCTGCACAACAAGCCGTTCCCGCTGCAAGGGATCAAGATCTTCGACTTCGCCTGGTTTCTCGCCTCGGCGGGAGGCACCCGGTTTCTGTCGGCGCTGGGGGCCGAGAGCTACAAGGTCGAGTGGAAGGACAACCCCGATACACGGCTGGCGGCGATGGCGCCGGTCGGCGGGCGCGCCGCGCGCGATGCGGCGACCGGCCCGCTCCCCGGGGTCAAAGACCCCGACATGGGCGGAAACTTCCTTAACAAGAATTCCGGCAAGCGCGGCATCTCGCTGAATATCCGGCACCCCACAGGCTTGCAGATCGCCAAGGACATGATCCGCATCTGCGACATCGTGGCCGAAGGGTTCTCGCCTGGGGTCTTGCAGCGTCTGGGGCTCGGCTACGATGTGATGAAGTCGATCCGGCCCGACATCATCTACATCCAGCAATCGGGCATGGGCGCGCACGGCACCTACGGCCGGATGCGCACGGTCGGGCCTGTCGCCGGGGCCTTCGCCGGGCAGGCTGAGATGTCGGGGCTGCCGGAGCCGGCGATGCCGGTGAGCTTCGGCTATTCCTACCTCGACTGGATGGGCGCCTACGGCTACGCACTGGCACTGTTGGGGGCGATCTATCACCGCGAGCGCACCGGCGAGGGCCAGTGGATCGACTCCTCGCAATGCGAGAGCGGCATTCTGCTGACCGGCACGACGATCCTCGACTGGTCGGCCAACGAGCGGGAATGGCGCCGCTTTGGTAACCGCTCGCCGTACAAGCCGGCGGCGCCACACGGCGCCTATCGCTGCGAGGGAAAGGATCGCTGGATCGCGATCGCCTGCTTTAGCGACCAGGAATGGCAGGCGCTGGCGCGGGTCGCCGAGCACGGCGACTGGCTCGACGATCGGCGCTTCACGACGCTCGAAAGCCGGTTGCACCATCATGATTCACTCGACGCGGCGGTCTAGGCGTGGACG
>DATNJF010000351.1:0-3205 GCA_035604035.1 Allostellaceae bacterium
CCGTGGCGCCGGGCGCAAACCCGGCACCGGCTCCGAAAACCGTTCCGGCTGAGGTAGCGCCGACACACACGAGCGTCACGCCGCCGCCGGGCACGACAACCGTGTCCACCGGGGTGCCGGCAGCAACAGTACCTGTAGCAACGACGCAGACACCGGGGCATTATTACAATACACCGTACTACAACTCCCCGCTAGAGGCGTGGTTTTACAATACGCCGTACAACACACCGTACAACACACCGTACTATAACTCCCCCTTTGAGGCGTGGTTTTACAACACTCCCTACAACACCCCGATTGGCGGAAACGTATGGGACGGCTTTTATATCGGCGTGGATGGCGGGCCGAGTTTTGTGCCGACCGTCATGGCCACCGAGTTCTTCTCGGATGGCAAGGACAGGTTTCCGTGGGGTTCGTCGACCGGCTCTTATTTCGGCGCGCAGGTCGGTTTGCAAAACGGCAACTGGCGGGCCGAAGGGCAATTCACCTGGAGCAACAACCCGGCGGCCGCGACGATGCCGCTGGCGCCCGACGTCAAAATCGGCGGCAACACCGAAACTTTCGGGTTCTTTGCCAATGGAATCTACACCCCGCCCTTCGTGCTCGGGATCCCGGTGACGCCGCATATCGGGGTCGGTGTCGGCGCGCTTGACGTTTCGACGACGATAAAGATCAACGACATGAAGGTCTTTGACTCGAGCAACTGGGCGCCCGCAGCGCAGGCGATCGGCGGGGTGACCTGGAATATATCGCCGCGATTGAGCCTCGATCTCAACTACGTCTACCAGACGAGTTTGGGCGACGTCGAGTACAAGAGCCTCGCCAACGGCAACAACCCCCGCAACAAAGCGGACGCGCCGTACCACAGCAGCTACGTCACGCTGGATCTGAACGTGCATTTCCCGGCCGCGAAGCCGTCGCCTGCATCGCCGACCCCGCCCGCGCCGCGGTCGGAGATGCCGCAGGCGCGTCAGGTCGCCTCGCTGGTGCCGGTTGAAGCGGCGGCAACGGCGGCGCACCGCTTCACGCTGCGCTACGACGAGGAGAATACGGTGCTGACGCCGTCCAGCGTCCGCGCCCTCCACGAAGCGCTCGATGCGATCGAGGCGGGGCAAGACGTGCGGATCGCGATCGCGGGATGCGAGACCGAGGCCGATTTTGCCGACGGCTCGCCCTGCGCCCGGCACGCGCTCAGGCTCCGGCATCTGCTGGCCCGATACGGCGTCGAAAACCCGGGCCGTCTGCTCGCCGGAGGCTGACGGCTACCCAGGCATCGATGGTCTCGACCTCAATCGTGCGCGGTTGGCTCGCCGCCACTTGCCTAGCGTTGCTGGTGTCGGGCTGTTCGGTCATCCCGGCGAGCCAATTCGTCGAGCGCTACGGCGACCCGACCCCGACCCCGCAGAACCTGACGCTATGCGAGGGATATTCGTGCCATTTCGGCACCCATGTCACGCTGTCTCCCGGCGAATGGGCGCAGGTGAAGGCAGTTTTCGAGCCACCTGCGCCCGACGCGGCGACCGAGCGGGACCGGGTCGCGCGCGCGGTCGAGACGCTCGATCTGCTAGCGGCCCAGCACACCGGCACGGCGGTTCAGCAACGCCGCGATTGGATCAATAAGGGCGACCCCAGCCAGATCGACTGCGTCGACCATACCGTCAACACCGTGACCTATCTCCGGCTGTTCGCTAATGCCGGGCTACTGCGGTGGAATCATCCCGGCGACCCGGCGCATCGCGGCTCGATCATCGGCTGGGACGTCGCCAACACCGCCGTGCTGGTCGAGAACGACGGCAACCGCGGATACTCGATCGATACCGCGTTGGGCGATGTCGGTCTGCCCCCTTACGTCGTCCCCGTCGAGCAGTGGATCGCGGGACCCATCCCCGCGTTCCGCAACAACGCGGCGCTGCCACAAACTTACCGGGGATAAGGATATCAAGGGGTTAGTGACTGTTTTCCCATCCTACCCATCCAGGCTCCCAACCATGGAAACTGCTCATTTAGGGGCTGGAAGGGTTCACCATACTAGGGTTTGCAATCGAGGGAAAGGCCGGACGCTGGCCTAGGCCGGGCGCAGAGCGACCCCGATTGTCTCGGTAAACGCTCGCAACAGAAGCGCCTTGTCGTCGGCCGTGATCTTGTCGAGCTGCGCCCGCTGCTTTTCGAGGTACCCGAGCCAGGAATAAATCTCGTCCAATAGCCCACCAGCGCCCTGTTTCGGCTCCGGTGCCACGCGAGCGGCCCGTGGCTTCTCTTTCGTGTCGCCGGCCGCGAGCGCCGCGCTCTGATCGGCCGGTGGCTTCTTGGCGATTTGCTGGGCTGCGTCAATCTTGATCCTGCCAGCATCAACGGCTGCAATCAGCTCCGGCGTGCCATGCTTGAGCACCGCACGAGCGCTATGTACCGAATGGGGATTCACCTTTAGAGCCGCGGCAGCGTCAGCGATTCCAACCTTCGGTGGCTCGCCCTTTTTCGCATTTCCCGAGCCGCGCGTTACGAGCCTTGCGGCCGTCATAGCCAGTTGTGCCGGGTCCATGTGCCGGCGATGAAGATTGACGCTGATCACATAGGCGAGCGGCGTATCGCCATCGTGGCGCGGCGCCCACTGCTCGTACAGGCAGCCGACGCCAGCCTCAGCGCATGCCCGGTTGCGATGCCAACCGTCGAGCACCTTGTCCTCGAATAAGATGACCGGCTCGCGCAGGCCATTGGCTTTGATGTCAGCCAAAAGCTCGGCGAACTGAGTGTCGGACATGGCCGGAAACAGCTTGGCCAAATCGTGAGCGGCGTAGCCCACCATTATATGACGTTCTGCGGCGGCAGAGGCGCGGTCGGCGGCGGCCTGGTCAGATCAGCACCCACCAGCGGGAAGTCATCCCCACCCTCGATCGGCGAGAAGCCTTCGAGGCCGCGAATTTCGTTGGGCGTCAGGATGCGATCCTTGACCGCGATATCGTAGGTGCTCCACCGCTGATTGGGATCGCCACGCGTCAGGCCGTTGAGGTCGAACATGATGCAGCTCGGCGACGACGGGCCGAAGATCACGCGGCTGAATTCAGCTTCGATCTTGACCAGCCATGGCGTCAGTGTGAATTGGGCGAACCATCGGCCGGCAGTCTCGGCATTCGTGAAGCTGCTGTGATCCCAAATGCCGACCAGCGGCGGCGGTACGCCATAGATGCGCGCCATTTCCTCGGTGCTG
>DATNJF010000352.1:0-4788 GCA_035604035.1 Allostellaceae bacterium
TTGCTCCGCCAGACCCCGCAAAGAACCGTCGACGGGCTCTGGCGACGCATCGGTGACCTGCTCGACCAGTTCACCCCGGACGAATGCGCCAACTATCTCCGAGCCGCTGGATATGGCGGCTCATTCTGAAAATGCTCTAGAACAAACTTGAGCCTGATATCCCGGTGGGGCACCGCTACCCAGTCTCGCTGCATCACGCGACGACACGGGAGGGCGGTCGCCGCCTATCCCACCTGCTCTGAACTTGGTGAAGAACCGGTTATCAACGCTGCGTCAAATATCGTGCACGTCGACGATCCCCGGCAGCGATTTGACCGCGGCGCGGACACGCGGATCGATACGGAAGCCCCCCGGGAGCGTGATCTCGACCTCGTTCTGCGGCAGGTCGAGGACGACGGTGACCCTGCCCCGTCCGCCCACTGCCTCGCGTTGGAACAAGCCCTTCAATCGCGCCAGCGCCTCTTCGGCGCCGACGAAGACCTTGAGACCCGCCGCGGCGTGCGCCACCACTTTGTCGAGTGGCTCGATCCGCTGAGCGGTGAGGCGCAGGCTCTGCTCCTCGCTGCGCACATCGACGGTGACGATCAGCGGCTGGCCACCGTCGAACAGCGCCCGAGCCTGGCTCAACACATCCGAAAACACGGTGATCTCGAACACCCCGCTGGTGTCCGATAGCGAGACGAAGGCGAAGCGGTTGCCGCGCACCGACGTGCGCTCCTTCTTGCCGACGACGATGCCGGCGAGCTTGAAACGGGTCGAGTTGCGCGCCGCCAACGCCGCCGGCAGATCGGCGAAGCGCAAGATGCCAGCGCGTTCCAGGCTTTTCCCATACGGGTCGAGTGGGTGCGCCGACAGATAAAAACCGATCGCATCGAACTCCTGCTGCAACTTCTCGACCGGTGGCCATTCCTCGACTACCGGCAAGGACGGCCGCTCGGCAAAACCACTGTCGATGCCGCCAAAGAGGCTCTCCTGCTTGCTGACCCGGTCCTCGGCGGCGCGGCTCGCCTGGCGGAGCAGCAGGTCGGCGGCGGCCAGGGTCTGTGCCCGGTTCGGGTTCATAGCGACAAAAGCACCGGCCTTGGTCAGGCTCTCGAACTGCCGCCGGTTGAAGCTGTGCGTGTCGAGCCGGCGAGCGAAATCGAACAAGTCCCTGAAAGGCCCGTTGGCGTCGCGTTCGACGATCACATCGCGCATCGCCTGAGTTCCGACGCCCTTAACCGCCGCCAGCGCGTAGCGGATCGCGGGATCGCCGTTCTTGGGATTGGGCTCGACCGTGAAGTCCACCCCGGAACGGTTGATGTCGGGCGGTAACAGCGCGATGCCGAGCCGGTCCAGCTCAGCGCGGAACTGATTGAGCTTGTCGGTGTTGCCCATGTCGAGCGTCATCGACGCGGCAAGAAACTCGACCGGATAGTTCGCTTTGAGATACGCCGTCTGGTACGCCACCAGCGCGTAGGCGGCGGCGTGCGATTTGTTGAAGCCGTAGCCGGCGAACTTGGCCATCTGGTCGAAGATCAGCTCAGCCCGGCGCCGATCGACCCCGCGTTCGAGCGCGCCTTTGACGAACAGCTCTCGCTGCGCGTCCATCTCGGCCTTGATCTTCTTGCCCATCGCCCGGCGCAGCAGATCGGCGCCGCCGAGCGTATAGCCCGCCAGCACCTGGGCAATCTGCATGACCTGCTCTTGGTAGATCATGATCCCGTGGGTTTCCTTGAGGATCCCCTCGAGCTGCGGGTGCAGGTAGTCAGGCTGTTCTTGGCCGTGCTTGACCGCGATGTAGCGGGGAATGTTCTCCATCGGTCCCGGCCGGTAAAGTGAGACCACCGCGATGATGTCCTCGAACCGATCCGGCCGAAGTTTCTTCAGCATGTCGCGCACGCCGGCGCCTTCGACCTGGAACACCCCGACCGTGTCGGCCCGGGTGAGGAGCTCGAAGGTCTTTGGATCGTCGAGCGGCAGGCTCGACAAATCGAGGGCGATGCCGCGCGCCCTCAATAGTTCAAGCGCTCGCGCCAATACCGTCAGGGTCTTGAGTCCGAGAAAGTCGAATTTCACCAGGCCAGCCGGCTCAACCCATTTCATATTGAACTGGGTCGCCGGCATGTCGGAGCGGGGGTCGCGGTAGAGCGGCACCAGCTCGGCCAAGGGCCGGTCGCCGATCACAACCCCGGCGGCGTGAGTCGACGCGTGGCGGTAAAGGCCTTCCAGCTTCAGCGCGACGCGCATCAGCCGCGCCACAGTCTCGTCGCTGTCGCGCTGCTGCTGCAGCACCGGTTCGGCGGCGATGGCCTTGTCGAGGGTGATCGGGTTGGCCGGATTGTTCGGCACCAGCTTACAAATGCGGTCAACCTGGCCATAGGGCATGCCGAGTACCCGCCCGACGTCGCGCAGCACCGCGCGCGCCTGGAGCTTGCCGAAGGTGATGATCTGCGCCACCCGGTCGCGGCCGTATTTCTGCTGGACGTAGCGGATCACCTCGTCGCGTCGGTCCTGGCAGAAATCGATGTCGAAATCCGGCATCGACACGCGCTCGGGGTTGAGGAACCGTTCAAACAGCAGGCCGAAGCGCAAAGGGTCGAGGTCAGTGATGGTCAGCGCCCAGGCGACGACGGACCCGGCGCCCGAGCCGCGCCCGGGACCCACCGGGATGCCCTGCCGCTTCGCCCATTGGATGAAGTCGGCGACGATGAGGAAATAGCCGGCGAACCCGGTCTGGACGATCATGTCGAGCTCGAAGGCGAGCCGCTCGCGATAGGGCGCGGCAGCACCCTCGTCGCAACCCAGCACCGCCAGCCGCGCGGCAATTCCCTCTTCCGCCGCCTGGCGCAGCGCCGTCTCCTCGCTCATTCCCTCGGATGTCGGGAAAGCCGGCAGGATCGGCGCCTGCAAGGTCGGCATGAACGCGCATCGCCGAGCGATGACGAGTGTATTGTCGCAAGCCTCGGGCAGATCGGCGAACAGCTCGCGCATCTCCGCCGCTGGGCGAAAGTAATGCTCGGGCGTCATCTGGTCGCGGTCGGTATCCTCAACCACCTTACCCTGCGCGATGCACATCAGCGCGTCATGCGCCTCATAAAAATCTCGGCCCGGGAAGTAGCAATCGTTGGTGGCGACCAGTGGCACATCGTGGGCGTAGGCAAGATCGATAAGCCCCGCTTCGCAGCGCGCTTCTTCGGGTAGGCCATGCCGGGTCAGCTCGATATAGAGCCGGCCGGGGAAGGCCGCCTTGAACGAGCCGAGCAGAGTGTTCGCGGCCTCGCCCTGCCCGTCGCCGACGAGCCTTCCAAGCGGCCCCTTGGCGCCGCCAGTCAGACATATGAGGCCGTCGCTCTGCCCCGCCAGATCGGCGAGCGACAAAGCCGGCTCGGCTCCGGCATCGCCGTCGAGAAAGGATTTGCTGACAAGCGCCAGCAGGTTGCGGTAGCCGGACTGGTTCTGCACCAGCAACACAACCCGTTCGAGGTCATGCGACGCGCGCTGCCCCTCGCTCACCTCATGTGTAGTCAGCGCGATCTCGCAACCGACGATCGGCTGGATCCCGGCCTCCGCGCAGGCCGTCGAAAATTCAAGCGCGCCGAACAAATTTCCGCTGTCGGTGATGGCCACAGCCGGCATCTTGTTGGCTTTGCACAGCCCAACTAGCTCCTTGATCTTGATCGCCCCCGCCGACAGCGAATAGGCGGTGTGGACGCGAAGATGGATGAAATCGGCGAGCGGCATCGGGTTCTCGACATAGGAGCGACGCTCCAGCATCGCATCATCGGCGGGCAAAATCAGCTTGGGCTTCGCGCGGCCGGAAATCCGCGGCGTATCGGACAGACACTCGGCCGCTCGCTCGCCGTCCCGGCGCAGGGATTCGGGCCACGAGGCCGTTAACCTCGATAATTCGAGACGCAGAAGCCCCAATGAGTTTTAAAGCCCGCCATGTCGGTAGCCGAGCATTATTCGAAAATCCAACGCAAGCTGCTGGGCGCGGCGCGCGATCCAGCGGCGGCCTGGGATAAATTCCGCGACCGGATCGATTGGCAGCGCGAATATTCACGGCCACCGTGCCATTACGATTGCGATCCCGATTGGGAGCGGCAGTTGCACGAGCGCATGGGCATACCGTTTCCATGCGCCGCGGCGGCGGAATTCCGCGAACTCTGGCCGCGGATCGGCGATTTCCTCACCGCCAAGGGCTATCGCTTTGGTCCGGAAAGCTATTTCAGCTGGAACGACGGTGACGGCGCGCTGGTGCGGGCAATCTGGTGCCTCATCCGCCATCAGCGGCCCGCCACGATCGTCGAGACGGGGGTCGGCCACGGTGTGACGACGCGCTGCATACTCGAAGCGTTGGAGCGCAACGGCGGCGCCGGACGGCTCTACAGCATCGACCCGCCGCCCAGCGATCCCGCGGCCGCCGCACAGATCGGCGTCGCCGTCGACGGCTTCGCCGCCGAGCGCTGGCGCCTACTTCAGGGAACCAGCCGCCGAAGGCTGCCGCGCCTGGTCGCCGATCTCGGACGCATCGACCTGTTCATCCACGACAGCCTACACACGAAGCGCAATGTCGGCTTCGAGATCGGCGTGGCGCGTCCGGCGTTGCCCCCGGGCGGGTTCATGGTCATCGACGACATCGACACGAATTGGGGCTTCCATGCCCTAGCGGCGCGCCATCCGGGCGATCGCTTCTGGGTATGCGAGTCCGAGCCGGCGCGCCCCGATCTGCGCCGCTTCAACGACAAGGGGCTGTTCGGCATCATCCAGCGGTCATCGGCGTAAAGCGCCCCTCCCCCCCCCCCA
>DATNJF010000353.1:0-7236 GCA_035604035.1 Allostellaceae bacterium
ACCGCTGATCGCGGCGATCACAACCTGATCGCCTCGCTCAAGCCGCACGCGCCAATCTGTCTATCGCCGTTTCGGCCCTCACGCCTGCGAAACACAGCGCGTCGGCCGCCTCCGCTGACGCGTTTTTCCACGGCCTCGGGCGGAATTCGGCCCTTCGTTAATACCGGCGGCAACAACGGGGTCGCGCCGATTCCGGCCGTTGGGATGCCGGCGGGTTAACGGGTCAACCCGACCCTCAGGCGATCGCGAGATGCCGCTATTGGGCGAAAATTTATTCGTGTACCTTCATAACAAATGCGCGTTAGCCCGAATGGGCAGCGCTGGTCAAAGCGCCGGTGGCGCGGGGCGAACAGGGGAGATTGACGATGGCGCAAACACGCTCCGCGACCGAGCACGCGCTGGAAAATCAGCAGCTTGGTGGCTTGCAGATCCGCGTAGCGGTGATCTGCGGCCTCATTCAAATGTGCGACGGCTACGACGTCGGTTCGATCGGCTGGTCGGTGCCGTCGCTGACCCATGCCTGGCAGATAGTGCCGTCGGCGTTCGCGCTGGCCTTTCTGTGGTCGAATATCGGGGTGATGGCGGGCGCCTTGCTCGCCGGTCCGATCGGCGACCGCTACGGGCGCAAGCCCTTGTTGCTGATCAGCCTCGCGCTCTTCGGCCTCGCCTCGCTGGCCAGCGCCTTTTCTCCCTCGCTCGGCTTCCTGGCAGGGACACGGTTCTTCACCGGAGCCGGGATCGCCGGCGGGTTTGCCGGAACGGTGGCGCTGACCGGCGATTACACGCCGCAGCACCGGCGCGCGCTGATGATCATGCTGACCTTTACCGGGGCGCCAATCGGCGGCTTTGTCGGTGGTCTGGTGGTCTCGGCTTTACTAGCTCAGGGTTTCGGCTGGCCGATCATCTACGTCATCGGTGGCGTCTTCCCGCTCGTTCTGATCGCGATCTCGATAATCTGGCTCCCCGAGTCGCCGCGGCTGCTCGCCGCGAGAGCCAGTCTCACGCCGCACCATCACACCTTGCTGGAGCGCCTCGGCATCACGCACAGCCCGGACGATGCGCATTCGCTTGACGTCGCCCGGGGCAATCCGATCGCGATGCTGTTCAGCGAGGGCTATGCGCTGCAGACGACGTTGCTATGGATCATTTTCTTTTGCAGCCTGCTGAACCTCTTTCTGTTCATCTTCTGGCTGCCGGAGGTCCTCCACCTGATCGGCATGACGCCGGCCCAGTCGGTGTTTGTGACCAGCCTCTACCCGCTTGGCGGCATCTTCGCCGTGCTTTACCTCGGATGGGCGATCGATCGTTTCGGCGCGCGGCGGTCGCTGGCGGTGCACTATGCCGTGGGCATCGTGTTCATCGCGCTGATATCGCTTGTCGCGATGCCCTATCTGGCGATCCTTGCCGTCGTCCTGATGGCCGGGCTGACGGTAATCGGTAGCCAGACTGGCTTGAACGGGGCTTGCGGCAAGCTGTATCCGGCGCGCATGCGCACCAGCGGCTACGGGTTCGCGACCGGCATCGGACGGTTGGGCGGCATCGCCGCGGCGCCGCTCGGCGGGTATATGCTGGCCAAGGGTCTGCCGCCGACCTACGTCTTCCTGTCTGCCTGCGTGTTTGCAGCGATGGCCGCGGTGGCGACCGCGTTCCTGGCCTTGCCCGGCCGGCAGCCGATCCGCATGGCAGCGATGGAGGCGGCATCGTCGTGACGAGCTTCGTCTTCGACCTCCTCGCCGACGACGCCATTCTCGAACCCTGAGGGGCGGCGAGACTGGGGCGGCCTCGGCCAATCGGCTAAGGCGCTGTTAACGTGCCGCTCGGCCGGGGACGGGTTACCAGAGCGCACACGAACGGCCGCTGTCCACCCACCTGCACCGCTCCCCATCGCGTCGGCAAGGTCTCTTTAGGGGGCAAAACCGGTCGACCGAGGCACGAGCCACCGATGACTGTTTTACACGCCGATTCCAGCCATTCGCGTGTCAGCAATCGGACAGCTCAAGTTGACCCACAGCGGACTGAGGAAAATCGACCGGCTTGGGCGACGGCGGCCTCTCCAAAGCCATCCGCACCTGAGCCCGGATCGGTCGGTGAGCGTGTTCGTAGGGTGGGACACGCGCGCCGAGAACGCGTGGAAAAGGCCGACACGGGTTTGTCCCACCGTAAGGTTTACTGGCTTGATTTCTTAGGAAAAGCATAGCCCGCTTCCGGACTCCACTCGCCCAACGTCCGTGCAAACCGGCGGCTGGCGAAGCGACATCTCGTCGCAGTGCCCCGATTGCTATTTGATTGCTAACTGCCAATCGGTCCACGGGCGCAATAACGTAAGCCATTGAGAGAATTGGTCGGAGCGGAGAGATTCGAACTCTCGACCCTCAGCACCCCATGCTGATGCGCTACCAGGCTGCGCTACGCTCCGACCGGGGCATCTCTGGCGAGGCGGCGGATCATACTGGCGCCGGCCGGGCGCCGCAATGCGTCAGCTTTTGGGGCGCACCAGCCCGCCGAGCATCTCGAGCGCGGCGGTCAGCTCGCGTCGCGCTTCCTCCAGGGCGGCCCGCTTCGCCGGCGACCGAGAAGCGGCGGGGGCCGGCGCAACCACGCGGCGGGCCGAGCGCGCTGGTCGCGGCGCCTCGCGAGCCGGGATCGGCGCCAGCGGGAACAGGCTCGGCTCGACGGCCTCGATGCTGCCGGTGGCGCCGATCACGCCTTCCGACAGCAGCTTCTGCACGCCGCGGATGGTATAGCCTTCCTGGTAGAGGTACTGGCGGATGCGCGACAAGAGCGCGATATCCTCCGGACGGTAATAGCGCCGCCCGCCGCCGCGCTTCAGCGGCTTCAATTGCGGGAATTTCGACTCCCAGAAACGCAGGACATGCGCCGGCAGATCGAGATCTTCGGCAACTTCGCCGATCGTGCGGAATACTGCGGCCCGCTTGTTGGCCCGCCGGCCGGAAGGAGTCTCTGCTGCGTCGCTCACGTCAAGCGGGCGTTCTGCTCGCGCCGGTCCGGCGCACTGCCGGGCCCGTCAGCGCCTGGTTGATCTGGTTCTTGAGGGCATGCGAGGCGCGGAAGACCAGCACCCGGCGCGGACTGATCGGCACCTCCTGCCCGGTCTTGGGATTGCGGCCGATACGCTGTCCCTTGCGGCGCACGGCAAAACTGCCGAACGACGAGATCTTGACCATCTCGCCGCGCTCCAGCGCGTCCGAGATCTCGGCGATCACCGACTCGACCAACTCGGCCGACTCGTTGCGCGACAAGCCGACCTCTTGGTAAACCGCTTCGGTGAGCTGAGCGCGGGTAACCGTATCACCGGCCATGACGCCCTCCGTCCTTTCGCGGAGGTTAGCTCGGCCGAAAAACCTCGTCAAATTCCAAAGCGTTGGGAGTGGTTGCGCCAGGCAAAATCTCAGGTCTTATGCTACCAGCGGACGAGAGCGGCGCCCCAGGTCAGCCCGCCGCCCAGCGCTTCCATCAGCACCAGATGGCCGAGCTTGATGCGGCCGTCGGCGACCGCCTCGTCCAATGCCAGCGGGATCGACGCCGCCGAGGTATTGGCGTGGCGCTCGATGGTGATCACGGTCTGCCCGGGACGCAGCTTAAGCCGCTTGCCGATCGCATCGATGATGCGCAAATTCGCCTGGTGCGGCACCAGCCAGTCGATGTCGGCGCCGGTGAGGCCATTGGCGGCGAGCGCCTCCTCGACCGCCTCCGAGAGATGCTGCACCGCCTGGCGGAACACCTCGCGTCCTTCCATGCGCAGATGCCCGGTGGTGCCGGTCGTCGACGGGCCGCCATCGACATAGAGGATGTCGTGCTGGGTGCCATCCGAATGCAGGTGGGTCGACAGCACGCCGCGGCCGCCGGGACCGGTATCGGGAACCGCGTTCAGCACCAGCGCGCCGGCGCCGTCGCCGAACAGCACGCAGGTGCCGCGGTCGTTCCAATCGAGGAGGCGCGAGAAGGTCTCGGCGCCGATGACGAGAGCGGTGCGCGCTTGCCCCAGACGCAGCGCATTGTCGGCCATCGCCAGCGCGAAGATGAAGCCCGAGCACACCGCCTGGATGTCGAAAGCGGCGCCGTGCTTCATGCCGAGCTGCGCCTGCACCTTGGTCGCGGTCGCCGGGAAGGTATGGTCCGGGGTCGCCGTCGCCAGCACGATGAGGTCGAGGTCGCTGCCGCTCATCCCGGCCCGTTCGAGCGCGCGACGCGCGGCGGCGACCGCGAGGTCCGAGGTCAGCTCGCCCTCAGCGGCGATGCGCCGCTCGCCGATGCCGGTGCGCTGGCGGATCCAGTCGTCCGAGGTGTCGAGCCGGCGCGCCAGCTCGTCGTTGGTCAGCACCCGCTCGGGAAGATAGGCCCCGCAACCGGCGACCTGGGCGCGCAGCTTCATCTCGGCCGGCTACAGCGCCGCCGGCTCCCGCGCCGGCATCGCCGAATTGACCCGGGCGAGGTCGGCGCGAATCTTTTCGAGAAAGCCGTTCACCTTCATGTCGATCGCAACACCGATCGCATTGGCGAAACCGAACGCGTCGGTCGACCCATGGCTCTTCACCGCGATGCCGCGCAGTCCCAAAAACATCGCGCCGTTGTAGCGCCGGGGATCGAGCCGGTCGCGGAATTTCTGCAACGCGCCGCGGGCGAAGAGATAACCGATCCGCGCCATCAGTGAATGATCGAAGGAGCTCCGCAGCGCCTCGGCGAACATTCTGATGGTGCCCTCGGCCGTTTTCAGCGCGACGTTGCCGGTGAACCCGTCGGTGACGATGACATCGACCGTGCCGGCGCCGATATCGTCGCCCTCGACAAACCCGTGGAAGCGGATCGGGGTCAACCCGCCGCGCAATCGCGCCGCCGCGCCGCGCACCGCGTCGTTGCCCTTCAGATCCTCGGAGCCGACGTTGAGCAAGCCGACCGTCGGCTCGGTGACGCCGAGCACGCTGCGTGCAAAGGCGTCGCCCATCAGCGCAAACTGCACCAGATTCTCGGCGTCGCATTCGATATTGGCGCCAAGATCGAGCATCACGCTCTCGCCGCGCATCGTCGGATAGAAGGTCGCGATCGCCGGCCGGTCGATGCCGGGCAGCGTCTTCAGCGCAAATTTGGCGAGCGCCATCAGAGCGCCGGTATTGCCGGCCGAGACGACGCAATCGGCGCGCCCGTCGGCGACCGCGTCGATCGCCAGTCGCATGCTAGTGCCGCGACCTGTGCGCAGCACATGCGACGGCTTGTCGTCGGCCGCGACCATCTCGCTCGTATGATGCATCACCGCGACCTTGGCGACGCGCGGGAGCTGGGCCAGCAAGGGCACAACCTGGCTCTCGACCCCGAACAGCAGAAACCGGGCGTCAGGGTGACGCTCGAGCGCGATATCGGCGCCCCGCAGCACGATTTCGGGGGCGTGATCGCCGCCCATCGCATCAAGGGCGATCGTGATCGTGCCGCTCACCGCAGCCGCCCTTGGCTCGATTGATTGTCAGGCGGTCGCCGGCTCGGCCGGGACCACTTCGCGCCCGCTGTAATAGCCGCATGATTCGCACATGTGGTGCGGCCGCTTCAGCTCGCCGCAATTCGGGCACTCGGCATAGACCGGGGCCGTGAGCCGGTCGTGCGAACGGCGCATGTTGCGGCGTGACGGTGAAACCTTCTTCTTCGGGACGGCCATCAGGCCCTCGTTCTACTCTGTAAGAGGAGGCGAGAGACTTAGCCAAAATCGGCTGCGCCGGCAACCTCGACGGCACGACGGCCGCAGCAGTTCAGCGATGCATTGACGCCGGGAACCATGTCGCGCGGCTCAAACCGTCACGCGCCGTGAGCCAGCAGCATGTAACCGTAAGGTGCAAACGCCGCCGGCCGGCTCGCTGCGTGATGGGTGAGGATCGTCATCACATCGCGGCGGATTTCTTGGAGCGGGTCGCTGTCATAGACCCAGCGCGCACCCGAAAGCTCACACAGCTGCTCTAGCGCCCAGCCGACCTGGTGCAGCGCATAGACCATATCGCGGCGGGCCCGCAGCGCCTCTGCCTCGGCGATGCGGCGGCCCGTGCTCACCGCATCGGTACTGGCGTCGCGCCCATGATGCAGCGCTAGAGTTGACGCATCGATCGCCGCCGCCGCCTCGCCGATCACCATCTGTACGACCTCGGACTCCGCCATCTTCGTCACCCCGCGCGATATGCGCGGTCGAGAGATCGCGGCACACCAGCTCGAGCGCGCGGCAGCCGAGCGCGATCGCCACAGGCGGCAGCGAATACGAGACGAGGAACCCGCGCGGCGCGCGCACCACCGGGTAGTCGGGATGCACCTTCGCGCCCGGCGCGGTGCCGGCGAACAGATCGCTGACCATGACGCAGCGATGCTTCGGCACGAACACGTCCCTCAGCACCAGCGACTTGCTACCGGTGCCAGCGAGGCCGAGCACCTGCCAGTCGTCGAGGATTTCGACCTCCGTCAACGGCACCAGCACGTAGGCGACGCTGCGCGCGTCTCCCAATTCGCCGAGAAAGACGCCGAGGATGCCCCATTGCGCGTAATCGCAACCGCTGGAGAACGGGAACTTGCCGCTCAATCGCCAGCCGCCATCGACTTTCTTCGCAGCAGCGCGCGGCGCCAGCGACGACGACGCGACGGCGTTCGGGTTATCACCCCAGACGTCGATCTGCGCCTGCTCGGGATACTGGGCGATGATCCACTGGTGCTCGGCCAGCACCGCGTAGACCCAGGCCGACGAGGCGCAGCCATAGGTCAGCTCCTCGGTGATCCGCGAGAACAGGCTGAACCGTCCCTGCAACCCGCCGAAGCGCCGCGGCTGCAGGATATTGACGATGTCAGCCTGGTGATAGTCGGCGATGGTCTCCGCCGGCAGCATTCGCGCCGCGGTCGCCGCCGGTGCGCGCTCAGCAAGCCTGGGCACCAACGCCCGCGCCCGCTCCAGCAGAGTCCGCTCGTGATCGGGAAGCCCACTGTCGTCACCAGAAAATGCCATTTGCTCAGTGTAAGGCATCCTATTCCCAGACGACACCTTGCTCAGGCCGCACGAACTCGGCTCCTGTTCCGCCCTCAAATTTGAGGTTGAACAACTCCTCTAAGTAAGCAATCATTTATCAACTCACGCTACTCCCGGTTGCTTGTCCCTGTTGCCAACATCCGATCCCAATCCAGGAACGCTCCCATCCCCCACGCTCGGCGGCCAGCGATGGCAAACAATCTCACGAACAAGTGCTTCACTACGATTGG
>DATNJF010000354.1:0-6677 GCA_035604035.1 Allostellaceae bacterium
ACCGACGAGCGCGGCACCGTGGTGTAGACGTCGCGCGGGTCGTAATAGAAGCCGTCCGGATTGCGCAGCGCGTCGAGCACCTTGGCGCAATCGGCGAGCGTGCGCGCGAGGATGCCGGCACGATCGCAATAAATGTCGGCGCCGATCGCCCCGCCGTCAAAGCCGAGCATCGCCTTGTGCGGCAGGATCAACGCCACCGCGTTGTGATTGGCCGGGCCGCGGCACGAGGCGCGGGTCTCCTCGCCGAGGCTGCACATGACGAGATTGGCGCTAACCGAGACGCCCGAGCCGGAGCTCGACCCGAGCGAGGCCGCGCGGGTCGTGTCGTAGGGGTTGGATGGGTTGCCGCCCCAGGTGCTGCGCTGATAGCCGAGCACCGAGGGCAACATTTTTTCAGGCTTGTGCCGCCCGCCGGGATTGCCGGCGCGGCCGTTATATTCAGTACACACCACCTTGGCGAAGATGATCGCGCCTTTGCGACGCAGCTGCTCGACGAGGATGTGGTCACGCGCCGGAAAATCGATGTCATAAGCGGCGTCGCCGCCCGCAGTGGTGCGCATGTCCTTGGTGTCGAACGGATCCTTGAACGAGAAGACGACGCCGTACATCGGCATCTCGTCGAGCGGCGGGTTGGAGCCGTATTTGGCATCGAACTCGGCGGCGCGCTCCAGCGCGTCGGGCTGGCGGCGGAACTCGTCGCACACTGCTGGCGCGTCTGGCGGCAGCGGCCCCAGCGACGGATGGCGGTCGAATTCGCCCTGGCAGGTGACCGAGCGCTCGCCGCGGATATTGAGCGTCGCCAGCGCGTTCAACTGACCGGCGTTTGGCTTGCCGGCGATCATGCCGTACTGCTGCTGAACCGACGGGTCGGACGCGGTCGGTTCCATACGGCCGAATTCGAGCGGCGGGCCGCGATATTTGTCGAGGTCGGGAAAGAGGGCCGAGGCCGCGACGGTATCAGTGGGAAATTGCAACGGGATCCCCGCCCGCACCGTGCCCGTCGCCGCGGGCACCGCGGCACCATCCTCGGTGACCAAGAGGCTGGCCACCCCGTTATAGGCGCGGGCGCGCGCAAGATACTGCTCGACCACCGCGACGCAGGTCGTCTCACCGGCCTGGATCGCCCGATGCAGCTCGTCGATCGTCGCTTCTTCGAGACGGAATGCCATGGCGTCGCCCCTAATCGGGGACGATGTTAGATAGTCGTGCCGAAGAGCGCTACGTCGCGCCGGCGGATGGCCTCAGGCGGCGATCCCAACCGACTTTTCAGGCTGCATCTCGACGCGCGACGGTGGAAAGACGATGGTCGCCTCGGTGCCGATTCCGGGCGTGCTCTTCAGTTCGAGCACGCCGCCATGTAGCTCTATCATGGCCTTGACCAGCGGCAGGCCGAGCCCAGTGCCCTGGTGACGTCGGCTCAGCGAATTGTCGACCTGCTCGAAGGCTTCGAGCACGCGGCTAAGATCTTCCGGCGCGATGCCGATGCCGCTATCGGCAACGGTGATCGCCAACCCGCGCATCGGGTCGGCACGGCAGATGATCGCGATCTCGCTACCGCCTTGGCTAAACTTGATCGCATTGGTGACGAGGTTGAGCAGCATCTGCATGGTTTTGCGCTCGTCGGCCCGCAGCAGCGGCAGATCGGCGGGGATATCGACGTTTTGCGTCAAACCATGCTCATCGAGACGCACTTTGACCAGCTGGGTCACGGCGCGGATCGGGTCACGCAGGTCGAAGACCTCTTCCTCGAGAGTGAGCTTGCCCGCCTCGGCCTTCGACAGATCGAGGATATCGTTGATGATCTGCAGCAGATGCGAGCCGCTCGCATGGATGTCCGCGACATAGGAACGGTACTGCTCGTTGCGGAACTCGCCCATGATCTCGCGCAGCATCATCTCGGAAAAGCCGATGATCGCGTTCAGGGGCGTGCGCAATTCGTGGCTCATCGCTGCAAGGAACGACGACTTAGCCAGGTTTGCCGCCTCGGCCTGCTCGCGCGCGGCTTCGCGCTCGAGGTTTTGGTGATAGTAACCGATCGTGAGCCATAGCCCGACGCCGCCGATCAGCCCGAAGATGAAGGTGCCGATGACGATGCAGTCGCGATGCAATCCGGCGAGAAACGGCCCGACCGGCATGTCCACCGACAACGCGCCGACCAGCGCGCCCTCGATGGTCGCGGGATAGATGGTGCGGAGAACCTCTTCGCCGTCGACCGCCATGAAGCGCGAGACTGGCACCGGATCCCGGACCGCGGCGAAGCCTTCGACGGTCTTCGCTGTCGCGGGGTCCGCCAGCGACGCGGAGGTCGCCTTACCATCGAGATCGACCCAGCCGAGACGCAGGACGTTCTGACCGGATGCCGCATTGAACCGCTGGAGCGATTGGAGACGAAATACTGCCGCTGCCGGCGCATCGGCGCTCAATTTCTGACGCAGATCGGCGTAATTGCCGGCAAATGCATCGACGAGTTGCGTCGCGGTCAGCCGCTCGTCGATCTTGTTGCGCACAAAGGATTTGAGGCTCGCCTGGAAATAGCCAAACGACGCGGAAAAGGCCAATGCCGCCGCAAACAGGAGGATCCCAATCCACCCATTTCCTTCCCGCGAGCGAAGAAAATCCCGGACGCCAGCGCCTCGCGTCATCACCCTGCTCTCGTCAACACGGCAGAGCGATACGGCGGAAATCCTAAGATTGGTTGAAGGCGCAGCCGTAGCGGCGAAAATGGCCAGCAATTCGCCTCGAGTTCAAAGGCCCGGCCCGGTTCCCATCGCAAGGAATTTCTGCCGGCGTTGCCGCCGTAGCGTCTCGCCATCCAGGCCGGCGAGTGGGCGTAGCGCCTCGTCGATCGTCTCGCCCAATCGGGCGATTGCCTCTTGCGGCGCGCGCTGAGCGCCGCCGAGCGGCTCAGCGACGATCTGGTCGATGATTGCCAGACGCAGCATTTCCTGCGCCGTGAGACGGAGCGCCTCGGCGGCGTCCTTAGCGTTCTCGCCGTTGCGCCAGAGGATCGAGGCGCAGCCTTCAGGCGAAATAACAGAGTAGATCGCGTGCTCGAGCATCAGCACCGTGTTGCCGGCCGCGAGTGCGATCGCGCCACCCGACCCGCCCTCGCCGATGACGCTCGCAACGACTGGCACGCGGATGTCGAGGCAGGTCTCGATCGCGCTGGCGATCGCCTCGCTCTGGCCGCGCGCCTCGGCATCGATCCCGGGATAGGCGCCGGCGGTGTCGACAAAGCTCAGCACCGGCAGCTGGAAGTGCTCGGCGAGGCGCATCAGCCGCTTTGCCTTGCGATAGCCCTCAGGCCGGGCCATGCCAAAATTGTGTTTCACACGCGCCTCGGTATCGGCGCCCTTCTCGGTGCCGAGCACGACGACGCTCTTGCCGCGAAAGCGGCCGATGCCACCAAGCACCGCCGCATCCTCGCCAAAAGCGCGGTCGCCGGCGAGCGGAGTGAATTCATCGACGAGGCCGGCGATAAAGTCTCGGCAATGCGGCCGCTCCGGGTGGCGGGCCACCAGCACCTTCTGCCACGGCGTCAGCTTGCCGTAGGTCTGGCGCAGGAGGCGTTCGACCTGGCCGGCCAGTCGCGCCACTTCCTCGGCGATGTTGAGCCCGTTCGCGGCCGAGAGATGGCGCAGCTCCTCGATCTTGCCTTCGAGCTCGGCAATCGGACGCTCGAAATCGAGAAAATGCCGCATCGGCCGGTTGTCGCTCACTTGCGCCGCGCCAGCGGGTGCGCCGCCTCGACCAGCCGCCGCAGCCGGTCGCCCTGGACATGGGTGTAGATCTGCGTCGTCGCGATGTCGGCATGGCCGAGCATCTGCTGCACGCTGCGCAGATCGGCGCCATGGTCGAGGAGATGACTGGCGAACGCGTGGCGCAGCACATGCGGGGACAGTCGGGCCGGGTCGAGATTGGCCGCGAGCGCCAGTTCCTTCAAGAGCTGGCCGCAGCGCTGGCGGGTGAGAAAGCCGTCGCGGCCGCGCGAGGGAAACAGGAAGCGCGAGGCGCCGCCTTCCGGCAGAAAATGTGAGCGGCAGGCGAGATACTCGGCGAGCGCCCGGCGCGACGGCGGGCTCAGCGGCACCATCCGCTCTTTGCCGCCCTTCCCCCGCACCAGCATGAAACGCGGCTCGCGCTGCGCCGCGGCGAGCGGCAGAGTTGTCAGCTCGCTGATGCGCAGACCCGTCGCGTAGAGCAGCTCGAGGATCGCGCGCAGCCGCACCCCTTCCTCGCCGGGCCAGGCTTCGGCGGCGGCGATAAGCCGCGCGACCTCGGTCTCGCTCAGAATCTTGGGCAAAGGCCGGCCGAGCCGCGGCGCGTCGAGGCCACTCGACGGATCGTCGCTGCGCATCCCATCGGTCAGCAGGAACCGGAAGAACTGGCGAATCGCCGAGAGCCGCCGCGCCAGCGTGCGCGGCGCCAGACGCCGGGTGGCCGCGGCCGAGAGGTAATCATGCAGCGATGCCGCGTCGGCGCTATCGAGCGCCTCGCCCCGGCGGGCAAGGAATCCGGACAAATCGAGCAGGTCGTTGCGGTAGGCGGCGAGCGTCAGCCGCGCCGCGCCACGCTCTGCCGCCAGCATTTCGAGAAACGCCTCAAGGCGCGGCGACACCGCGACGACCGCCGCCGCGCTATTTCGGGAAACGGGCATCCGGCAAGACCTTCTCGACGTGCGTCCGAGGCACCTTAAAATCCCAATAGGCGAGGAACAGCCCGCCACCGAGGGCGGCCAGCATCACCACCAGCACGAGGACGAGCGTCACCCTTCCCATGCGCCGACTGCCTTCCCCCGGCCCCGATCCTGCCGCGCCAGATTGACCATCCTGACGCGGGATATGGTACTACGCTGTCGCAGCGGCGTGAGAAACTACCACGACGAGGACGGCGCGAAATGGACGTCCAGACCGAGCCGACAACGGCGCGAAAGGAGGCAGCACGCGGTTTTGTGCCCGCGCGTACGGTCGTGCTCGTGGGACTGATGGGCGCCGGCAAGACCAAAATCGGACGGCGGATCGCGACGCGACTCGAGCTGCCGTTCTTCGATTCGGACGAGGAGATCGAAGCGGCGGCCGGCGAAACCATCGAGGAGATTTTCCGCAACCGCGGCGAGGCGATGTTCCGCGACGGCGAGCGCCGAGTCATCGCCCGTCTGCTGCAGGGTCCGGTGCACGTGCTGGCGACCGGCGGCGGTGCGTTCATGGACCCGCAGACGCGGCGGATCATCACACAGCGCGGCGTCTCGGTCTGGCTGCGGGCCGACCTCGATGTGCTGTTCGCGCGCGTGTCGCGGCGTGCCAACCGGCCGCTGCTAAAAACGCCCGACCCGCGCGCTGTGCTCGCCGAGCTGATCGAGCGGCGCCATCCGATCTACGCCGAGGCCGACATCACCATCGATAGCGGCGATGGGCCGCCCGATGCAACCGCTGGCCGAACGATCGCTGCCCTCGCACAGTGCGAGCGGGCGATGCTGCCGCCCGAGGAGGACGCAGCATGACGGGAAGCGCCCAGCGGCTGCGCGTCGAGCTTGGCGAGCGTGCCTACGACATCCTGATCGGGCCTGGGCTGATCGCCCGGGCCGGTGAGCACATCATGCCGCTGGTGCGGCGCCGGCAGGCGGTGATCGTCACCGACGAGATCGTCGCCAAGCCCCTTCTGGCGCCGCTGCAGCAAAGTCTCGACGCCGCCGGCATTGCCCACCAGACCATCACATTACCGCCCGGCGAAGGCACCAAGGATCTCGCTCATTTCGGCCGGCTCGTCGACGCCATCCTCGCCTGCAATATCGAGCGCGGCACGATGCTGGTGGCGCTCGGCGGCGGGGTGGTCGGCGACATAGCCGGGTTCGCCGCGGCGACCCTGCTGCGCGGCATCGATTTCGTGCAAATCCCGACGACACTGCTCGCGCAGGTCGACAGCTCGGTCGGCGGCAAGACGGCGATCAACGCCGCTGCGGGCAAGAACCTGCTCGGCGCGTTCTACCAGCCGCGGCTGGTGCTCGCCGATACCGGCGCGATGGCGACGCTGCCCCGCCGCGAGCTGTTGGCGGGCTACGCCGAGGTGGTCAAATACGGGCTCATCGCCGATGTCGAATTCTTCGACTGGCTCGACGCGGATGGCGGCAAAGTCTGCGACCTCGATCCCACCGCGCTCAATCGCGCGGTGATGACGAGCTGCCGGATGAAGGCCGAGATCGTCGCCGGGGACGAGCGCGAGACCGGCGATTCTCGCGCGCTGCTCAATTTTGGCCATACCTTTGGCCATGCACTCGAGGCCGAGACCGGGTTCGGCGACGCGCTCTTGCATGGCGAGGCGGTCGCGCTTGGCATGGTGCTGGCGTTCGATTTCGCCGTGCGACTGGGCATTGCCTCGGGCCAGGACGCGACCCGGGTGCGCCGCCATCTCGCGCGAATGGGCCTGCCGAACCAGCTCGGCGCAGTCGGGCTTGCCAACAAGGCGGATCGGCTGCTCGCGCATATGGGTAAGGACAAAAAGGTGCGCGACGGGCGCATCACGCTGATCCTGCCGCACCGCATTGGCGACGCCTATGTGATGCGCGATGCCAAATCCGAGGATTTGCGAGCGTTTTTGGCCGACGCTGTGTAAGGCGCAACCTATACCGGCAACGAGACGCCTACCGGCTCGGCGCCGCCGATGCCCGCTGCATTACGATA
>DATNJF010000355.1:0-30194 GCA_035604035.1 Allostellaceae bacterium
GCCCCATAAATGTGTCCTGCGCCCGCGGAATTTGCGGGGCGAAAAAACACGGCAACATGCAGCGCATTCCGCCGGCGGTCGACGATATAGGCGGAATAATATGCCTCGCTCCGCCGCCCTACGGGCCCACGGCGCTGGACCTTGTTGCCAAGCTCTCAGCGCGGGATACGATAAGCCAAGTTTATTGGAGGACGCGCCATGATCAGCAAATTCGACAGCCTGTTCGCCGGTCACGTCGATATGGAGGATGTCGGCTACGGCGGCGTGCCCGTCAACGACCGCCGCTACCCCAACGAGCATTTGGCGAGCGTCTTCGACAAGGCGCAATCGATGGCGCAGCTGATGGACCGCGCCGGCTACGACACCTTCTGGATGGCCGAGCATCATTTCCAGCACGAGGGCATGGAGTGCATCCCCAACGTGCTGATGACAGCGGTGCACCTTGCCTCGGTGACCAAGCGGATCAAGATCGGTTGCGGCTTCAACATCGCGCCGATGTGGCACCCGCTGCGCTTGGCCGAGGATTATGCCGTGGCAGACATCCTTACCGGCGCGCGGGTGACGTTCGGGGTCGGGCGCGGCTATCACACCCGCGAGGTCGAAACGTTTGGGTCTCCCTTGATGGACCAGCCGGCTAACCGCGAACTCTTCGAGGAGCAGGTCGACATCATCTTCAAGGCCTTCAACAACGCGAGTTTCTCGCACGAGGGCAAGCACTACACGATCCCGGCGCGGGTGCCCTACCGCGGCTACGACCTCAAGCAATTGAGCGTGGTGCCGCGGCCGCTGCGCCTGCCGGTCGAATGCTGGCAGCCGATCCAGGGCGGCTCGACCCGGGCGCTGGATTTCATGGCCAAGCACGGCATCCAGGGCCTCGTCGGCGGCGGCTCGGCCGAGGGCGGGGCGATGCATAATGTCGTCCTCGCCTGGCAGGAGGCGCACAAGAAGATCGGCAAGGAGCTCGAACTGGGCGAGCGGCTGTGCTTCGGCTTCCACTTCTTCATCGCCGACAGCCGCGAGGAAGGCATCAAGCTCGCCGGCAAGTACTACGAAGAGAACATGAAAATGTTCGGCGAATTGCGCCTAGTGCGCGCGCTGTCGGACGAGCAGATCGAGATCATGCGCGACCCCA
Organism: Allostellaceae bacterium; assembly: GCA_035604035.1. GTDB lineage: Bacteria > Pseudomonadota > Alphaproteobacteria > ATCC43930 > CGMCC-115725 > DATARH01. Next base: position 1,133 of record DATNJF010000355.1, read on the forward strand.
AGCGGGCGCCGACCGCGAAGCTGCCGCGCATCGAGGACGCGATCAACGCCGGCGGCGTGTTGTGCGGCTCGCCGCAGCAAATCATCGATCATTTGAAGACGATCGAGAAACGCTATCCAGGGCTGGAGCGGGTGTCGGTCAGCCTGTCGGTCGGCGTGCCCAAGGCGCTGTGCCTCGAACAGCTCCAGCGCTTCGCCGAGGAGGTGATGCCCGCCTTCGCGTCGACCAAGCCCGAGCGCGCGATCGCCGCGAAATAGGGCTAAGTCCCCAGCACACCCTTGATCCACGCTCCGGCGTTGTCGAGGGCGCGCTTGCCGGCGGCGAGTTCCGGGTGGAACAGCGGCCAGACATGGATCATCTCCGGCCACACCTGAAGATCGACCCGGACATCGGTAGCGCCGGCGCGCTGCGCCAGGCGGATCGCGTCGTCAAGCAGGGTCTCCGCCGCGCCGACCTGGATCAAGAGCGGCGCGAGGCCGGCGAGGTCGGCGTAAAGCGGCGCGGCCAGCGGTGAGCGCGGATCGGCGCTGCCGAGATACAGGGTTGCCATCTCGAGCAGGCCGACTTTCTGAACCATGGGGTCGGCGGCGGATTTCGACTCCATCGAGCCGCCGAGCCCCTCCATGTCGATCCACGGCGACAGGCACCAGCCGCAACCGGGCTGCGCGAGCCCAGCCTCGCGGATCGCCACCATCGCGGCGACGACGAGGCCGCCGCCGGCGCTGTCACCGGCGACCGCGATGCGCTCGGGCTTGAACCCCTGCGCCAACAGGAAACGGTAGCCGGATACCGCGTCCTCGACTGCGGCCGGGAAAGGATGCTCGGGCGCGAGCCGGTAATCGAGCGCCAGCGCCACCGCGTTGGCGGCGCGGCCGAGTTCCGCGATGAGATGACGATGGCTGTCGAGCGAGCCGATCACATAGCCGCCGCCATGGACGTAGAGGATCGCCGCGTCGCGCGCCGCGCCGGGGGTCGAGCTCCACTCGGCGGCGACGCCGTTGGCGTTGACTTTCTCGACTGTGACATCCTTGGCGACGCCGTAGCCGATCCCGCGCGCGTCGATGTCCTTGCGGCGCTGGCGGTAGTCCGAAGAGCGCGGGCGGCTGAGGAGTTGCACGCGCAACGCGCCGATTTGGGGGTCGCTCATCGCTGTTACTCCGAGGGCAAGAGCCAGGGCGGCATTGTGCGCGATGCGGATGCGCGCGAAAATAGGGGAAATCTCGTCGGAGGCCTGCCATGACCCAACCCGCCGTCTATGGCTACCACGCCCATGTCTATTACAGCGCCGAAACCAAAGCGGCCGCCGAGCTTTTGGCGCGCCGGCTCAACGAGAATTTCGATGTCGAGATCGGCGCGTTTTCGGGTGAGCGGGTCGGGCCGCACCCGATCCCGCAATTCCAGATGATCTTTAAGAACGAGCAGTTCGCCGCCGTCGTGCCGTGGCTGATGCTGAATCGCGAAGGGCTCGACATCCTGCTGCATCCGCTGACCGACGACATGGTCGACGACCACACGGTTTACGCGACCTGGCTCGGCACGCCGGTCGAGCTGATGCTCGACCACATGCAGCGGCGCGGCTATCGCGAGGCGCTGCTGCCCAAGGCGAAAGCGGCCTAGGCGCAACCCTTGCCCCTCACCGCCATTGAGGCCGCCTCGCGCACACCGGTGACCTTGCTGACCGGGTTCCTCGGCAGCGGCAAGACCACCGTGCTCAACCATGTGCTGAAGCAGCCGGAGATGGCGTCGACGGCGGTTATCGTCAACGAGTTTGGCGAAGTCGGCATCGACCATCTCTTGGTCGAAAAGGCGACCGACGACGTCGTGCTGCTGCAAAGCGGCTGCCTCTGCTGCACGATCCGCGGCGACATCGCCGAGACGCTGGTCAATCTCTTTGTCGACCGCGCCAAGGGGCGCATCCCCGGCTTCGAGCGGGTGGTGATCGAGACCACCGGGCTCGCCGACCCGGCGCCGATCCTGCACGCGCTGATGAGCGATCCGATCGTCGCCGAGCGCTACATGGTCGACGGGGTGGTGACGACGGTCGATGCGGTCAACGGCGGCGACACGCTCGACCGCCAGCCGGAAGCGGTGAAGCAGGCCGCGGTTGCCGACCGGCTGCTACTGACCAAATGCGACCTGGCATCATTAGCAGCGCGGCAGGCGCTCGAGGCACGGCTGGCCGCGCTCAACCCCGGCGCGCCGATCATCGAGGTGAACGGCGGCGCGGTCGATCCCTCGTTTCTGTTCAATCTCGGCCTCTTCGATCCCGACACCAAGACCATTGAGGTGCAGCGCTGGCTCGGCGAGGGGGTGTTCGCCGAGGACGATCATAATGAGCACGGCCATCACCACCATGGGCACGACGTCAACCGGCACGACGAGCACATCAGCTCGTTCTGCATCATCCGCAACACGCCGGTATCGTGGACCGCGTTGTCGGGCTGGCTCGACGCGCTGTCGTCGATGCGCGGCGCCGATCTTTTGCGGGTAAAGGCGATCGTCGCGATCGACGAGCGGCCGGGCCAGCCGGTAGTGCTGCACGGCGTGCAGCACCTCTTTCACCCGCCGGTGCTGCTTCCCGCATGGCCGAGCGACGACCACCGAACCCGCATCGTCTTCATCACCCGCGACCTGCCGCGCGAGACGATCGAGCAAAGCCTCGCCGCCTATGTCGACGCGCCGCCGAACCTGGCGCCGCTGCCCTAGTCGAAATCGATCGGGAAATTCGGCGTTACCACGCATTGCTCGAGGATGCCGCGGCCGTTGTTGGGCAGCCGCCGTTCCTTGGCGAAGCGTTCGTGAATGTAGGTCAGCGTTTCGAGACGGCGCCCTTCGGCGGTCGGCACGTATTGGATGAGGTTGTCGCGGAAACCGCGGCGGGTGACATAGAAACAGTCGAGACCGCGGGCGCGCGCCAGCTCGGCCTGGCTTTCGGCCATCGGCTTCACTTTGCGGTTGATGGCGAAATCGGCCCAGTTGGTCGCCAGGCACCCGCCCGGCGTCAGCGCGTCGAGGCAGCGCGTCCAGAACCTGCCGTCGAACTCGGCCGGCCCGCTCGAATTGTAGAGATCGACCAGGATCACATCGAATTTCTCGGTCCTACCGGCGAGGTATCGCTCTGCGGTGTCGATGATTACCGGGTGGGTCAGGTAGAACCAGCGTTTGGCGATCGCGACGACGGTCTCGTCGCAATCGACCAGGGTCGGCGCACATTCCGGCAGATAGGCGCGCATGAACCGCCACATCGCCGCGCCGCCGACCCCGAGCAGCAGCGCGTTGATCGGCTGGGCAACAAAGCCGAAGGCGAGCGACATCAGCCGCTCGTAATGGAAGACCAGCTGGGCCGGGTAGAGCAAATCCATGCTCGACTGTTCGGTCACCTGGTCGCGGCCGCCGAACCAGTTGACGATGGTCTTGTCGAAGGCGGCGCCGAACGAGCCCAAGGTGCGGTAATGCCGCGAGCCGCGGTCGAAATCGACGACGAAGAGCGCCGCGCCAAACATGGGTGACGCGCGCAGCTGGCGGATGCGCGCATCCGCGCCGAAGTATTCGTGGATGAGGCGCCGCTGGCGGTCCTCTTCGGCGCTGTTCGCCATCGGCCGATCAAGCGCAATTCCGCCGGTCTTGCCAAGGGGTTGTTTGCGCCGCGGCGGATTTTCACCGGGCCGGTGCGGGAATATGCTGATCGGCCCGCGCCGGGCTATCTGTGATTCGTCAGGAGGGCAGGCCATGCACGCCCAGATCTTAACCGCGGCGCACCGGCCGCTTGTCGCGAGCGACATCGCCCCGCCACAGCCGGCGGCGGGCGAGGTGCTGATCGCGGTCAAGGCCTGCGCGGTGTGCCGCACCGACCTCCACATCGTCGACGGCGAGCTCGACCATCCCAAACTGCCGCTGGTGCCCGGTCACGAGATCGTCGGCACCGTGGTCGAGACCGGCGCGGGCGTCGATCGCTTCCGGATCGGCGACCGGGTCGGCGTGCCGTGGCTGGGTTGGACTTGCGGCGTTTGCGACTATTGCAAAAGGGGCCTAGAGAACCTCTGCGACCGGGCCAAATTCACCGGCTACCAGATCGATGGCGGCTATGCCGAGCTGACGGTCGCTGACCAACGCTACTGTTTTGCTATTCCACAAGAATTCGGCGATATTGCCGCCGCGCCGCTGCTCTGCGCCGGGCTCATTGGTCACCGTACGTTCCGCATGGCCGGTGAAGGAGAACGAATCGGAATTTACGGTTTTGGCGCGGCCGCCCATATTGTCGCGCAAATCGCTCGTTATGAGGGGCGAAAAATCTTCGCCTTCACCTCGCCCGGAGATACCGCTGCGCAGGATTTCGCGCGCGGGCTCGGTGCGGTCTGGGCTGGCGGGTCGGACGAAGCGCCGCCCGATCAGCTCGACGCCGCGCTGATCTTCGCCCCGGTCGGTGCGCTGGTGCCGGCGGCATTGAAGGCGGTGAAGAAAGGCGGCACCGTCGTCTGCGGCGGCATCCATATGAGCGACATCCCGTCCTTCCCCTATTCGATCCTGTGGGAGGAGCGGGTCGTTCGTTCGGTGGCGAACCTCACCCGGCGCGACGCCGAGGAATTTCTGGCCCTGGCGCCCAAGGCCGGGATCACGACGGTGACCAAGCCTTATCCGCTCGCCGAGGCCAACCGGGCGCTCGCCGATCTGCGTTCCGGCAATCTCGAAGGCGCTGCGGTGCTGGTTCCCTGAACTCGTCGCTATTTCTGGCCGTATACGATGACGCGCGAGCCCCGGACGTACTGCTCGTAATCGTCGGGGCCGAACTCGAGCAGCCGGAGCGAGCGGAAGCCGAACTTCTCCAGCAGGAACAGCAACGCGTCCAGCGACGGGACCAGCTGCAGGTCGCTGGTGCCGCCCAGCACAGAACTCGGCACGTCGCCGACCAGCGCGAACATGCCATGCAGCGGCCGCATGTTGTTGTAGTGCCCTCCTTCGATAAGTCCGCCCAGCCGGTAGGGGAATACCTGCGTCTCGACGAGGATGTGCTTGCGTGCCAGTTTCGAGGCCAATCTGAGGAAACGGATTGGGTCTTCGAAATGGTAGGCGACGCCGTAGGCAAGGACGAAGTCGGCGGCGATTTCCTCGGAAAACGACAGCCGGGTCAGATCGGTCTTGCGATATTCGATGTTGCGAACCCCCAAAACGTCGGTGATCAGCTCGGCGGCCCGGATGTTCTCCCGACGCACGTCATAGCCCCGCACCCGGGCAAAATGGCGGGCAAGCTCAATCGAAAAGAACCCTTCGTTCGACCCAAGGTCGAGTGCGGTCAGGGTGCAGCAATCGGGGACATATTCACCAATTACCTCGCGCAATTTGTTGCTGCGGGTCGTATGGATCGGCGTCACGAACTTCGGGACGGAGGTTTCGGTGACACTGCCGTCTGGCAACTCGAATTCGTAGAACCATTTGCGCTGCTTCACCTGGCGCAATTTCTCGGCGTCGACCGCTGCTATCATCGGATCGGCTCCTGTCGCCCTCGTCGGGCGCCCGCGTTCGGTTTGCATTGCCGGACGGGTGTTGCTATGCCGCCCATTCGCCGGTTCGGTCCATTGCGGCTTTCTCGATGATCATCTCTCACGCCAAACGCCTCGTCATCCTCAGGCCTTGGAAAACCGCCAGCAGCACGATTTGGGCCCGCCTCGGGTCGAGCTTTGCCAGTCCCTACGATCGCTTTTACGATTTCAATCCCTTTCTGAACCGGGTGGTCCATCAGCATTTGACCTACGCCGATTTCCGGGCGTTGCTGGAGGGCCGGCTTGGTTATGCCGTAGCGTCGTTCGTGCGCAATCCTTACGACCGGGTGTACTCGGGGTTCATTCAGGTGCAGCGCGATCAGCGGAATCAGCCGGGCGAAATTTATCCCGCTCCCTGGATAGGTGACCTAGTGTTGCGACAACTCGCCGAGAATGCCGCGCAGCTCGACGCCGCCGGGGGCGACTTCGACCGCTGGCTGGCGCTGGTCGAGGAATGGCAGGTCTACGAGGCCGGGCGTAATAGCAGTTTTCCGCTGCACCCGGCGCATTACTGGACACATGAGGACGGCCGGCAGGCGGTCGATTTCATCGGCCGGGCCGAAAGCTTCGAAGCGGATTTCGCCCGCCTGTGCCGCACGTTCGATCTTGATAACGCGGGCACGGCGAATGCGAACGTGAGGGTCGATCCGTCGCAGACCGGTCGCTTCGGCTACAAATATGCGCATCTGATGAGCGCGGCGTCGATCGACCGCATCGAACGCCTGTTTGACACGGATTTTTCGCTATTCCGCTATGAGCGGCTGAGCCGCCGCTAGCGGCCGCGATTGCTCTGGCGGCGCTGGCCGGGTGGCGCTGCATTGGTTATCGTCACCCCGCGATGAGCGCCTTCCGTTTCGATCCCGTCGAGTTGCCGCCCGAATGCGAGGCGCTGCGGCGCGAGGTGCGCGCGTTCATCGCCGGCGAATTGGCTGCGGGGTTGTGGCACCCGGACAGCGATTTCGGCTCGCACCGCTCGGCCGAATTCAGCCGCCGGTTAGGACGACGCGGCTGGATCGGCATGACCTGGCCGAAGCGCTATGGTGGTGGCGAGAAGAGCTTTCTCGACCGCTATGTCGTGACCGAGGAGCTACTGGCGGCCGGCGCGCCGGTCGGCTCGCATTGGATCGCCGACCGGCAGAGCGGCCCGCTTTTGCTGCGCTTTGGCACGGAGGATCAGCGCGAGGAGTTCCTCCCCGGCATCACCCGCGGCGAAATCTATTTCGCGATCGGCATGAGCGAGCCCGATAGCGGCTCGGATCTCGCCTCGATCCGTACCCGAGCGGTCAAGGTCGCGGGCGGCTACGAGGTCACCGGCGCCAAGGTGTGGACCAGCTACGCGCATGAGTCGCATTTCGCGATCACCTTGGTGCGCACCGGGCCGGCGGGCGACAACCGGCACCAGGGCCTGACCCAACTCATCCTCGACCTGAAAGCGCCCGGGGTGACGATCCGGCCGATCGTCAACATGGGAGGCGAGCACGATTTCAACGAGATGGTGCTCGACCGGGTGTTCATTCCCGAAGAGCGCCGGGTCGGTGCCGAGGGCGACGGCTGGACCCAAGTCACCAGCGAGCTCGCCTTCGAGCGCAGCGGGCCGGAGCGGTTTCTGTCGGCGCACCAGGTGTTCCGCGAGCTGGTCGTGCGGGCGGGCCCCAATCCCGAGCCGCAACTGGCAGAGGCGCTAGGGCGGCTCGGCGCCAATTTGTGGACCTTGCGGCGGATGTCGCTGTCGGTCGCCGGAATGTTGCAGGCCGGCGAAACGCCGAACCTTGAAGCGGCGCTGGTCAAGGATCTGGGCAACGCCTTCGAACGCGAATTGCCGGAGCTGGCCCGGCTGGTCATGCCGGGCGCGCGGCGCGGCGACCGCGATGCGTTCGAGCTGGCGCTGGTCGAGGCGGTGCTGCACGCGCCGTCCTGGACGCTGCGCGGCGGCACTCGCGAAATCCTTCGCGGGATCATCGCGCGTGGGCTGGGGCTGCGCTGATGGCGGATACCATCCTCTACGACAGCGCGATGCGCCTCTTCGCCGCCGAGGTGTCGCCGGCGGTGGTGCAGGATGTCGAGCAGGGGCTGTGGCCGGATGCGCTGTGGCAGGCAGTCGAGGAAGCCGGCTATCTCGATGTGCTGGTCGATGGCCCGGCGAACATGCCAGGGAACATGGTCGAGGCGGCGACGATTCTGCGCGCCGCCGGCCATCACGCCGCGCCGATCCCCTTGGTCGAGACCATGCTGGCGCGGTTTCTCTGCGCCGCCGCGCAGCTCCCCGCGCCAGCCGGTGTGCTGACGATCGCTCCCGTCGAGCCGGGCGAGCGGCTGGCGATCGGTGGCGGGGCGGTCAGCGGCCGCGCCGGACATGTGCCGTGGGGTCTGGTCGCCGAAGCGATCGTGGTGGTCGGCGAGCGCGAAGTCGCGCTCGTCTCCGGCGGCGCGCTGAGCTGGGATGCGAGCGACAACCTCGCTTACGAGTCGCGGGATCATATGAGCGCGGCCGGCGCGCGCGGCGACATCCGCCCGCTGCCCGATGGCATCGACGCGGCGCTGGTGCTGCGGCTGGGCGCGTTGATGCGGGCGGCGCAGATGGCAGGGGCGATGGAGGCGGCGCTCGCCATCACGACGCAATACGCCAACGAGCGCGTCCAGTTCGGCCGGGCGATCGGCAAGTTCCAGGCGATCCAGCAGCAGATGGCGGTGCTGGCCGAGCACGCGTCGTCGTCCTGGGTCGCGGTGGAGAACGCGGCGCGCGCGGTCGCCGAGGGGCGGCAATCGGCGGAATTCGCCTGCGCCGCGGCGAAAATCCGCGCCGGCGAGGCCGCCGGGAAGGTCGCCGAGATCGCCCATCAGGTGCATGGCGCCATCGGCTTCACCCAGGAGTATCGCCTGCACCCGGTGACCCGCCGGCTGTGGTCGTGGCGCGACGAATTCGGCAACGAAGCCTATTGGGCGCGCGAGCTTGGCCGCCGGATTGCAAAAGCCGGTGGCGACGGGTTGTGGGCGCTGATCACCACGCCCTAGGACAAGGAGGGGAACCCGATGTCGCATCATGTCGTGTCGTGCAAGCCGGAACATTGCCATTGGGGGTTTTTCGACGCGGCGCTGAAGCCGATTGTCACGGTCGCCTCGGGCGACACGGTGCAGGTCGATTGTGTCTCGGGCGGGCCCGACATCCTGCCCAAGGGCGACAATTGGGAAATCCTCGACGACCACCTCGCGATCCATGCTGGGCTCGACAAAGGCACGGGCGCGCACATTCTTACCGGGCCGATCGCGGTCGCCGGCGCCCAGCCGGGCGACGTGCTCGAAGTCGAAATCCTCAGCATCTCGCCGCGGCAGAACTGGGGTTACACCCGCATCCGCCCGCATGCCGGGACGCTGCCCGAGGATTTCCCGATCCGCAAGGTGCTGCACAGCGCCATCGACCGGCAACGCGGCGTGTGCACCCTGCCCTGGGGCGCCGAGATCGATCTCGCGCCGTTTTTCGGAGTGATGGGGGTGGCGCCGCCGCCGGTCTATGGGCTGTGCACCTCGATCGTGCCGCGCGAGTTCGGCGGCAACATGGATCTGAAGGAGCTGACCCAAGGCACGACGCTGTACCTGCCGGTGTTCGTGCCGGGGGCGAATTTCTCCTGCGGCGACGGGCATGGGGTGCAGGGCGACGGCGAGGTCTGCGTGACCGCGCTCGAAACCGCGCTCAGCGGCACGTTCCGCCTCACCGTGCGCAAGGATTTGAAGTTCGATCTGCCGCGGGCCGAGACCCCGACGCATCACATCACGATGGCGTTCAACGAAGACCTCGACGACGCGGCCAAGGACGCGCTCCGCCAGATGATCAAGCTGATCGGCGAGCGCATGGGATTGGACGCGGCGGAGGCCTATATGTTCTCGAGCCTCGCGGTCGACATGCGGGTGACCCAGCTCGTCGACGGCAACAAGGGCATCCACGCGATGCTGCCGAAGCGGTACGCGGAGCGGGTGAAAGCGCCGAATTAGAAAGCAAGCGCCGGATAGAGACGAGGCGGCATCCGGCCCATCTTCTCGCTCATGACGAGCCTGAGGAGAAAGACGATGTTGGACCAAGAGCAATGCTGGGCGGCGGTGTGCGCCCATGATGCCGGCCGAGACGGGCAGTGGGTCTATTCGGTCGAGACGACCGGGGTCTATTGCCGGCCGGGTTGCGCCTCGCGCCAGCCACTGCGCAAGAACGTCGCGTTCTACGCAACCAACGCCGAGGCCGAAGCCGCCGGCTTCCGCCCGTGCAAGCGTTGCCGTCCGACCGAAGGCTCGCAAGCCGAGCGGCACATCGCCGCGGTCGAGCGCGCCTGTGCCCTCATTCGCAACAGCGACGCGCTGCCCAGCCTCGACGAGCTGGCGGCGGCGGCGCGAATCAGCCGCTACCACTTCCACCGCGTCTTCAAGCAGATCACCGGCGCGACCCCGCGCGAGTGGGGCAAGGCGCACCGGCTGGGGCGCTTTGGCGACCGGCTCGACGCCGGCGACAACGTGGCGGAGGCGGTCTACGCGGCTGGGTTTGGTGCCAGCTCGCGCGCTTATGAGGCGGCGCCGTCGGGTCTCGGCATGACCCCGGCGGCGCGGCGCAACGGTGGGCGCGGCGAGACGATCCGCTTCACCTGCGTCAAGACCGCGCTCGGCTGGGCGCTGATCGCGGCCACCGAACGCGGTATCTGCATGACCGCGCTCGGCGACGACAAGGCGCCGCTCGAGGCCGATCTCAGACGCCGCTTTCCGGCTGCGTTGATCTGGCCGGCGGACGACAGGCTCGCGCGCTGGGCCGAGCGGATCGTCCGCTTTGTCACCGCGCCCGGCGAGCAGCCCGACCTCCCGCTCGACATTCGCGGCACCGCGTTCCAGGCGCGGGTGTGGCGGGCGCTGCAGAAGGTGCCGCCCGGCAAGACCGCGACCTATACCGAGATCGCCGCGGCTTTGGGCCAGCCGAAAGCGGTGCGCGCGGTCGCCGCGGCCTGCGCCGCCAACAAGCTGGCGCTGCTGGTGCCGTGCCACCGCATCGTCCGGCGCGACGGCGATCTTGCTGGTTATCGCTGGGGGGTGGAGCGCAAGCGCGCCCTGCTCGCAGCCGAGCAGGCGGCGGCAGAATCCGAGGAGGCGGCGGAATAAGCCGCCTCCGCGCCAGAAGCGCATTTGCTGCTTTTGCTGTTTTATCAAGCACAGATCAGCAACGCGGTTTGGGTCGGATGATGCGATCACGGCGCAGCATGTACTCTCTTTGTTCTCATTATCAAGAGCACGATGCGGTGGTCGCATAAATTTTTTCGCCATTGTCGCATGCACGCGGATAGATCATCGATGCCGCACGATCCATTCAGCGCACCGGCAGACGATCTCGGAACGGCGCTCGACCGCGACGGCTATGCGGTGCTGCTGGATGCGAAACAATGCGCTGATCTCGCGGCGCTTTCTGAGGACCGCGAGGCCTTCCGCAGCCGGGTGGTGATGGCGCGGCACGGGTTCGGCGAGGGCGAATACAAATACCTTGCCTACCCGTTGCCGCCCGTCGTCGCCGGGCTGCGGCAAAGCCTCTATCCGCTGCTTGCGCCGCTCGCCAATCGCTGGCGGCGGCAGCTTGGCTTGGAGCCAAATTTTCCCGACACGCTCGACGATTACCTGAAGCGCTGCCACGCGGCAGGGCAGAGCCGCCCGACCCCGCTGATCCTCAAATACGGGACGGACGACTACAACTGCCTGCACCAGGACCTTTACGGCGATCTGGTATTCCCGTTGCAGGCGACGGTGCTGCTGTCGCGTCCCGGCGAGGATTTCACCGGCGGCGAGTTCCTGCTCGTCGAGCAGCGGCCGCGCCGCCAATCGAAGGGCGAGGTCGTGCCGTTACGCCAGGGCGACGGGGTGATTTTCCCGGTCAACCAGCGCCCGGTCGCCGGGACACGCGGCTATTACCGGGTGACGATGCGCCACGGCGTTAGCCGGGTGCGCGCCGGCCGGCGTTTCACGCTCGGGATCATTTTCCACGACGCAGCGTGAAGCCTACCGCGTCGCGAAAACCTCCTTCGCCAGTCGGGCCGCGGTCATCGCGGTCGGCCAGCCGGAGTAAAAGGCGAGGTGGGTGATCAGCTCGGCGATCTCGTCCTTGGTGCAGCCATTGTCGAGCGCACGGGCCAGATGTCCGCGGAGCTGCTCGTCGCGGCCCATCACCATCAGTGCGCCGCAGACGATGAGGCTGCGGTCACGTTTGGACAGATGCGGGCCTTCCCAGATCTGCCCATAGATCAGCGTGTCGGCGATTTCCGCCAGCTTGGGTACGGTACCGCGGATGGCTTCGCGCGCGGGTGAACTCGACTGGGCCATGGTTTGCATGCTCCTGATCTTGGTGAACGGCCCAGCCTAGAGTAAGTGTCGCGCGGCGGGGAAGCGGAGGAGAGCATGCGCATCGCGATCGTCGGAGCGGGCGGGATCGGCTGCATCTATGGCGCCTCGCTCGCCAAGGCCGGCGCGGACGTCACCTTCATCGCGCGCGGCGCGCATCTGGCGGCGATGCAGGCGAACGGCCTCAAGATCGAAGGCGACCGCGGCGAGATGCACATCAATCCCGTGCAGGCGACCGACGACCCGGCGAGCGTTGGCGTCGTCGATTACGCGATCTTCTGCGTCAAATTGTGGGACGTCGAAAGCGCCGGCGCGGCGATCAAGCCGGTGGTCGGGCCTGGGACCGCGGTCATCCCGCAGCAAAACGGAGTCGACGCACATGAGCGGCTGATCCCGATCTTGGGGCGCGAGGCGGTGATGGGCGGCACCGCCTGGGTTACCGGGTCGATCGTCGCGCCGGGCGTCGTGCGCCAGACCGGCACCTACCAGAAGCTGATCTTCGGCGAGCTCGACGGCAGCATGAGCGCGCGGGGGCAGGCGCTTGCCGATCTTTGCGAAGAAGCCGGGTTCGAGGGCGCGTTCGGCTCCGACGTGCTGGTGCCGATCTGGGAAAAGTTCCTCGGGATCGTCCCGCTTTCCAGCATCAATTCCTTGACCCGCGTGCCGCTCGGCATCTACCGCGAAGACCCGGAGCTGTGGGCGCTCTGCGAGGCGAGCCTCAAGGAGACCGTCGCGGTCGGCCTCGCCGAGGGGGTGGCGCTGCCGGCCGATGCCTTCGACAAGGTCGTCGCGCAGCTGCGCTCGATGCCGCCCTATCACATGACCTCGATGTGCAACGATTTGCTGCGCGGCAACCGCATCGAGCTGCCGTGGTTCGCCGGCAAGGTCGTGGAGTTAGGCCGCAAGCACGGCATCCCGACCCCGACCTGCAACCTGCTCTACGCGGCGCTGAAGCCGCACATCAACGGGAAGCCGAACTAGGGTTGGGGCGGCCGCCACTCGACCCCGTCGTCGAGCGGGATCACCGAACGCGGCAGCCGGTTCCATTCGAAATTGTGCAACATCGGTGAGGTGAGGCCGGGAAGATCGACCTCGACGATTTGCTCGTGCTGGAAGAACTCGTCGAAGCCGCCGCGGAAATGCCCGCGCGACTTGACGACGACGATGCGCGCCTGGGCGATGTCGAGACCCATCATCTCGAAGAAGATCGGATCGGCGCATTGCCGGCGGTGCGAGACGACGACGACGGTGATCCCGCCGATCTGCGGCGCGGCGCACGGCCCCATCTTGAGGCTCATCCCGGCATAGATGCCGCGGCGGCCGACGCATTCGCCGTCATGGAGAGCCGCCACGCGCGCGGGCGCTGTCCAAGGTTCGGAGAACTCGGTCGTCTCGTCGCGGTTGAACTGTGCTTCGAATTGATAATGAAGCCCGTAGGTGTGCGCCTCGGCGGCGAGCGCGGGGTCGTAGATGATGCCGACCAGCGCGCCCTTGACCTTCGCCTCGTTGAGCGCCTTCAGCAGATACATCGTATTGCCGCGCCCGCCGCCGCCGGGATTGTCGGCGACGTCGGCAAAGCAGACCGCTGGTAGCGCCGGGTCATCCGCGGCGGCCTTGGCCTTGGCGATGGCGTCGTCCAGCGAGGTCAGATGCGGCACGAAACGCTCGCGATTGTCCCAGCCGAAACCCGCGATCTCTTGCGCTACGACTTGCGCGGCGCTTTGGTTGCGGCGGTCGCGCCGGGCGGTGACGACGATTGTCAGCCCGTTCTTGGCGGTGTCGGAAAAGGCGAACCCGCCCATCACCGACACGTTCATGATCTCCGGCCCGATCTTGGTCTGGCCGAAATCGATCATGTCGGCATAAGGCCCGGCGGCGGTCAGCATCGTCACGGTCGGCGGCACGATCGGCAGGCGGATGAAGGCGCGCTCGGTCTCGGTGCCCGCCAGCAACTCGCGGATCGTCTGTGCCGCTTCTTCGCCGCGCTCGCGCATATCGAGATGCGGGTTGGTGCGGTAACCGATAAAGGCGTCGATCCACGTGACCATACGCTCGGAGATGTTGGCGTGAAGGTCGAGCGTCGCGGCGATTGGCACATCCGGGCCGACGATGCGGCGGACGGTTGCGAACAGCACGCCGTCGGGGTCGTCCTCTTCGGTGGTGATCGCGGCGCCGTGCTCGCAGATATAAACCGCGTCGACCGGCAGCGCCTCGGTGAGCCGTTGTTCGATGTCGGTCATCAGCTCGGTGAAGAAAACGTGATCGACCGGGCCGTTGGGCTCCGCGGCGGCGAACGCGATGCCGACCGGGTCCCAAGGGCCGGTGGCATCCATATTGGCGACAAAGCCGGGGATCTCGCCGAGCATACGCGGCGCCGGCAGGCGCGCCTCGGCGACGAGGTCAGGGCCGGTGAAGTAGCTGAAATGCGCCCGCATCGCGACCGGGGCGAAGCGGTTGCACTCGATTGAGAAGCCGAGGATGGCGACGCGGGGGCGGGATGCGGACATGGAAAGGGCGCAGGCTTGTGATCCTGCGCCCTATCCTATCCCGCAATGAAGCCGAGCGCCTTACCCCCGATGGAATGGGTGGTCGACGATCGCCTTTTGCTCCGGGGTCAACACCTGATAGAGCGCCTGCGCCGCCGGCTCGATCTGCTGCAAGCCCTGCAACTGCGCTTGCATCGTCGCCTGGCGGTGGTTCATCCGGTCGATGATCGTTAGCTTGCCGCGGTCGTCGGCGGAGGCCGGCAGCGCCGCGCAGGTTTTCGCCTCATTTGCCTGCGCCGCCTGGGTCGCCGCTACGACCTTGTCCCACAGCGGCTTCTGGTCGGCCGTGAGGTTGAGCTTGGCGCCCATATAGGCGACAAACCCAGCGTGTTTGGCGATGCGGTCCTGGCAGGCCTGCTGCGGCGACTCGTTCTTGCCCCAACGGCCCCAGCCGTGCCGATGCATGTCGTGGTCGGGCTTGTCGGGCGCGGCCATCGGTGTGGGTGGTTGCGGTGGGTTCTGCGACCAGGCGATGACCGGGAGGGCGATTGCCGCCGCCGCGATCATCGCGGCGCCGGCGAGAGTGGATTTATTCATCACTGTTCTCCTTGCGTCGAAGTTGAGACCTTGCATGTCGTTTACTCCGACAGGAGAACATCCGCCCGAGCGGCTCGGCTTATTTGCCAACGCCGCCGGTTCTGCCGGCGAATTCCTCAACAGAGGCAATTCCGCATAGGATACGCAGCAGTTTGACTTCGGCTCCCCGCCGGGCAGATTAATTCGCTGAAAGGTTTGGCTGCCAATGCCGAGAATCGATGGAGCGCGGGTCATCGCCGATTTGAAGCGGCTGGCCGAGTTCGGCCGCTACGAGACCGGGGTGGATCGTCCGACCTATTCCGAAACCGATGTCGCCTCGCGCCATTGGCTCGCCGAGAAATTCGCCGAGGCCGACCTCGAGCCGGCGATCGACGGCATCGGCAATGTCTTCGGCTATGCGAAGGACGCAAACCGGCGGCTGCTGATCGGCTCGCACAGCGAGACCCAGCCCAAGGGTGGTTGGCTCGACGGCGCGCTTGGGGTGATCTACGCGCTCGAAGTGGCGCGGGCGTTTCGTGGCGATCCGAGTCTCGCCGGGCTGGGCATCGATTGCGTCGCCTGGGCCGACGAGGAAGGCCATTATGGCAACATGCTCGGCAGCCGTTCGTTCACCGGCGCGTTGACCGAGGCCGAGATCGACCGCTGCCGCAGCCGCGACGGGGTGGCGCTGCGCGACGCGCTGAAAGCCGCGGGGTTCGCCGGGAGGCCACGCATCGCGGTCGAGAAAGGGCGCTATCTCGGCTATCTCGAAGCCCATATCGAGCAAGGCGATACGCTCGATTCCAGCGGCCTCAGGATCGGAGTCGTCGAGGGGATCGTCGGCATCTGGAATTATCGGGTCGTGCTGGAGGGCCAGCAGAACCACGCCGGCACGACGCAGATGGCGCGGCGCAAGGATGCCGGGGTGGCGATGGTGCGCCTGGCGACCGCGATCCATGACCACTTCGCCGGGATCGCTGGGAAACGCACGGTGTGGACGATCGGCCGCATGCTGCTCGACCCCAACGCGCCGAGCGTCGTGCCGGGCCGCGCCGAAATGCAGGTGCAGTTCCGCGACACCGACGAGGCGATCCTCACGCGGTTTGCAGAGGCGCTGCAGGAACTGTGTGCCGCCGCCGACCGCAACGGCCCATGCCGCTGTACCGTGGAGGGCATGTCAAAGACCGAGCCGCGGCTGATGGACGACGCGTTCGAGACGGCGATCGAGGCCGCGGCTGAGGCTCATGTGCCAGGCGGGCATCTCAGAATGCCGAGTGGCGCCGGCCATGATGCGCAGGTCATCTCGCACAAATTACGCGCCGGGATGATGTTCATCCCGAGCCTCAAGGGCATCAGCCATCACTGGTCGGAGGACACGCGCGAAGAGGACATCGTCTTGGGCGCGCAGGTCTTCTCCGACGCTGCGGCGGCGATCCTCAAGGGGACTTAGGCTCCCCGCGAGCGTCGATCTCGGCCAATTCCTGCCGGTCCCGCTTCATCTGCTCGAGATAATCGTGCGCGAGTTGCGCTTCGGCCCCTTCACGCAGGTAGCGCCGATAGAGTTCGATCCGGCGCTGAAGTTCTTCCGCTCGTCTCTTCACCCGGGCGATTTTAGGCGACGCACCACGACCGGCGATTGATCCAGGTCAAGGCGGCGATCTAATAAGTCTGAAACGCCTTCCGGATTTCGCCGACATCGCGGGTCTGGGTCAGCATCAGCATGAGGAGGATGCGCGCCTTTTGCGGGGAGAAATCCTCGCCGGCGACAATGCCGACCTCCTGCAGCTTGCGGCGCGGCGCGACCCGGCCGCTGGCCGCCCGGCTGCATTGAACGACGACGATCCCGGCCTTGGCCGCGGCGGCGAGCGCGGTCTGCTGGCCGGGGTTGGCGATCCCCGGCGCGAACCCGGCCGAGACGATGCCCTTCGCTCCGGCGCCGATCGCCGCGTCGATGAGCGCGGTGTCCGCCCCGGCATAGGAAAGCACGATCTCGACTCGCGGCAGCGCGCCGATCTCGCGCCGGGCGAACGGGGTGTCGGGCATGTGCGTCTTGGTCGTCGCGCGGAAGAAATGCACGCCGTCGCCATCGACATGACCGAGCGCGCCAAAATCGAAGCTGCGGAAGGTCTGCACCCGGTAGGTCGAGGTTTTGACCACGTCGCGCGCGGGGTGGATCTCGTTGTTGAGGACGACGAGCACGCCCTTGCCGCGCGCCTCGGCCGAGCCAGCGACCTGCAGCGCGTTGACCAGATTGGGTCCGGCGTCGCTGCCGAGCGCACTTGCCGGCCGCTGCGCACCGACCAGCACCACCGGGTGCGGCGTCGCCAGGGTCAGGTTGAGGAAGAAGGCGGTCTCTTCCAGCGTGGCGGTGCCGTGCGGGATGACGAAACCGGCGATTTTCGGATCGTCGCGGGCGATCTGATGGATCATCCGGCGCAACTCGAGCCAATCCTCGGGGCCGATCGCGGTGCTGCCGACCTGGCGGTAGGTGACCGGCACCGGCTCGGCGACGATCCGCGTCTCCGGGAAACGGTCGAGGAGCGCCTCACAGGTCAGCTTCTGCCCGAAATCGGGGTAGTCGAGCACGTCGAGACTGTCGGCGCCCAGGGAGGAAATCGTGCCGCCGGTGCCGATCACCGCGATGCGGGGGAGTGCGGGCATTACGCCAGCCAGCGTTTGCGGCGCTTGTAGTGCTTGGCGTGGTGATAGGACTTGCGCGCGCCCGTCTCGTTGAGACCGAGATAGAACTCCTTAATGTCGGAGTTGTCGCGCAGCGATTGCGCCGGACCTTCGAGGACGATGCGGCCGTTTTCCATAACATAGCCGTGATCGGCGATGTCGAGTGCTAGCGCCGCGTTCTGCTCCACGAGCAGAACGGTCAGCTTCTGCTCGTCCTTCAAGCGGCGGATGACGCCGAAAATCTCCTCGACGATGAGCGGCGCGAGACCGAGCGAAGGCTCGTCCAGCAGGATCACCTTGGGTTCGGACATCAGCGCCCGGCCGATGACCAGCATTTGCTGCTCACCGCCGGAGAGATAGCCGGCCGGCTGATGGCGCCGCTCGCGCAGCACCTTGAACGAGTCGTAGACGCGGTCGATACCGCGCCGGACCGCGGTGAAATCGGTACGGCTATGCGCGCCGACGATCAGGTTCTCGTCGACCGTCAAGTTTTCGAAGACGCGGCGGCCCTCGAACACCTGGACCACGCCGCGTTTGACCACTTCGTGCGGCAACAGCCGGTCGATGCGCACGCCGTCGAGCTCGACATTGCCTTTGGTGATCTGGCCGCGCTCGGTCTGCAGCAGCCCGGAGACAGCCTTGAGCGTCGTCGTCTTGCCGGCGCCGTTGGCGCCGAGAAGGGTGGTAATCTTGCCCTCCTCGGCCACCAGCGAGACGCCGCGCAACACCAGGATCACGCCGTCATAAACGACTTCGATGTTGTTCAGAGCCAGCATCGAGCGATCCCGGTCCGGCGCTTAAGCCGCCCTATTCGGCGGTCTTGACTGTGTTCGCGACGACGTCGCGATAGGCCTGGATCCAGTCGGTCGCCGGGACGAACTTGCCGCCCTTGACCTGGAAGATCCGGACCCAACCGCCACCCTCGTGGTCGGTCGCGGTGATCTGCAGCGGCGGGACGAGGCCGCCCAGGGTGAAGTCGTGGATCTGCTCCAAGCCCTGCTTGACCTGATCGGTGGTCGGCATCTTGCCGCCGCTGATCTTCAAGGCATTGGTGATGGCCTGGACCTGGACCGCCGCCTGTAACAGGCCGCGATTGTAGATGACGGTGTTATCCATCTCCTTGGGCGGGTCCTTGCCGTCCTTCTTGTACATCGCCTTGATCTCGGCGCGGACCGGGTAGTCGTCGCCGGCGCCGGCGAACTGCATTGTGTAGTAGCCCTCGGCGGTATCCCAGCCGCCGGCCGCCAGGATGTCGGCCTCGGCCGAAGCCCAGACCAGCCCGAGGACCTTGTTGAGCGGGAAGCCCGCGCCCTTCATGCCTTTGATGAAGACCGAGGGCGAGCGCCCGAACAGATGCGCGATGATAAAGTCCGGATGGTAGCGCTGGGTGATGTCGATGATTTGCGCGCCGAGCTCGACCCCTGGCGGCGGCACCGCGAAGGTGCGCAAATCAAAGCCTTCGGTCTTCTGCAAAGCCTCGATGATCGGCAGCGGCTCCTTGCCAGCCGGGTTGTCATAATAGATGTAGGCGATCTTCTTGCCCTTGAGATCGCCGCCCAGCTGATCCTTGGTGAATTTCACCGCCGCGGCGCCCTGCGACCAATAGGTCGCGGCAACCGGGAAGAGAAACGGGAAGCGGGCGCCGTCCGCCGCCGCCGAGATGCCGAAGCCCGGCGATGTGGTCGGCATGTGATCCTGTTCGAGGCGCTGATTGAGCGCCACAGTCTGCGGCGTGCCGTAGAGCGTCATCATCACGACGCCCATCTGCTTCTGCCGCTCATAAGCCTCAATCGCGTCCGGCACCTTGTAGCCGTTGTCGATCTCGTCGCCCTTGATCATCCAGCCGTCGATGCCGCCCTTCGAGTTGATCAGCTTGTAATAGTCCTGCTCGGCTGGGCACAGCACCGTGCCGACGATCTGCGTCGCGCCGGTGCGGTCGCACTGATCGCCGATGATGATGACCTTGTCCTCCGCCATGGCGGCGCCGGCGAACGCCACCCCTAGGGCGAGCCCTAGCAAGCTCCTCGATACGATTGTCATCGTCGTTCCTCCCACTGTTCTCACGCGAGTTAATAGGAAAATGGCCAGACACGGAAGTAATTGCGGATGTTGCGCCATAGCCGGTTGAGGCCCTCCGGCTCGACCACCAGGAAGAAGATGATCAGGCCGCCGAAGAGGACGAGGCGCAGATTGGGGATAACGTTCAGCAGGTTGGCGTTCGAGAAGAACAGCCCGCCGAACTGTTCGAGGAACAGGCGCGTCACGATCGGCAACAAGGTTACGAAGATCGCGCCTAAAACCGAACCGAGCACCGAGCCGAGCCCGCCGATGATCACCATCGCCAGATAGTCGATCGAGACGTCGATCTGGAACTGCTCGTAATTGGCGATGCCGAGATAATAGCTTTCGAGCGCGCCAGTGACGCCGGCAAAGAATGACGAGATCGCGAAGGCGTAGAGCTTGTAGCGGAAGATGTTGATGCCGATAATCTCGGCGGCGATGTCCTGGTCGCGGATGGCGATAAAGGCGCGGCCGATGCGGCCGCGTACCAAGTTCAATGTCGCGACCAACGCCAGGACGACAAAGAACATCAGGAACAGGTAGATTTCCCGCTCGCTCTTGAGCGCGTGGCCGAAAACGCTCGGTCGCGGCACGTTGATCGAGGCCTGCACGCCGCCCGAGATCCATTCGACGTGGTTGATCAGCCACTCGATGATCAGCTGCGCCGCCAGCGTGGCGATCGCCAGGTAAATGCCTTTGATACGCAAGGACGGGATGCCGACGATCGCACCAATCAACGCGGCCATCAGCCCGGCCGCCGGTAGCGTGATCCAGAACGGGGCGTGGAACAGGATGACCAGTTTGGCGGCGGTGTAGGCGCCGACCGACATGAACGCCCCGGTGCCGATCGAGATCTGGCCGGTATAGCCGACGAGGATATTAAGGCCGAGTGCGCCAACCACAGCGATGAGGATCAGGTTGAGGATTGACAGCGGGTAGTTGCCAGCGAACAGCGGCACGATGACGATAAACAGCAGAGAAACCGCCGCCACGGCCCAGCGCGCGATCGGCAGCGGGTAGAGCGCCATGTCGGCGGCGTAGCTGGTCTTGAAGATTCCGGCCTCGCGGTGGAACATGCTCGCCCTAGGCTCAGACGCGCTCGATGCGGCGGCGGCCGAAGATGCCTTCGGGCCGCACCATCAGCACGATGATCATTAAGAGGTACGGCACGAAATCCTTGGTCCCGCCACCGACCAGCGGGTCGAAATACCCGGCGGCGAGGTTTTCGACGATGCCGACGATCAGCCCGCCGACGACCGCGCCTAGAATCGAGTCGAGCCCGCCGAGGATCACCACTGGGAACACCTTCAAGCCGACCAGCGCCAGTTGGTTGTCGACGCCCAGCATCGCGCCCCAGACGATACCGCCGAGCGCCGAAACCACACCCGCCATCGCCCAGGCGAAGGCGAAATAGCGCCGCACGTTGATGCCCATCGCCATCGCCACCTGCTGGTTGTCGGCGACCGCACGCATCGCGATGCCGACCCGGCTCTTCAAGAAGAACCAGGTGAAGCCGGCGAGGAAGATGAGGCTGACCGCCGCGCCGACCACCTCGACCGGCGGCAGGGTGACCGAACCCAAGGGGATCGGATTGTCAGGGATCGGCATCGCAATGTTGCGGGTGCCGGCGCCGAAGGCGAGGACCGCGCTGCCGCGCAGCACCGCCGCGAGGCCGATTGTCGCCATCACTACCGAGATGATTGGCTGGCCGATCAACGGGCGCAGCACCACGCGCTCGAGCCCGAAGCCTAACGCCACCATGCCGCCGATGGCGAGCAAGGCTGCGACCCAGAACGGCGCGCCAGCGAACTGGGCAGCACCGGCGGCGATAAAGCCGGCAAACATGACAAACTCGCCCTGGGCGAAATTGATCGCGTCGGTCGCCTTGTAGATCAGCACGAAGCCCAAGGCGATCAGCGCGTACATCAGCCCGATCATCACCCCGTTGGTGAGGAGAAACAGGGTGAATTGCAGATCGAACTCCGGCATCGAGGGACCCGCTACTGCGCCGCGATCAGCTCGGCGGGAGCGCCCTGCTCATCGACATCGGCGATCGCCAGGGTCGAGCGCATCATCGCCTTACGGCCGTCTTCGTAGGTAATCTCGGCCGAAAGCTCGACTTCGCTCGCTCCGCCGTAGAGCGCGTCGACCACCGCGGCGTATTTCTCGGCGACAAACCCGCGGCGGATTTTTCGCGTCCGGGTGATCTCGTCGTCGTCGGCGTCGAATTCCTTGTTGAGTACCAGGAAGCGGCGGATTTGCGTCGCGTCGGGCAGCATCGCGTTGCACTTGCGGATCTCGTCGCGGACGAGATCGATAACTTCCGGCCGGGCGCACAGATCCTGGAACGAGGTATAGGCGAGGTTCTGGCGCTCGGCCCAATTGCCGACCGTCGTCGGATCGATGGCGACGATCGCGGCGACAAACGGCCGTGCGTCGCCGAACGCCACCGCCTCGCCGATATAGGGGCTGAACTTGAGCTTATTCTCGATGAATTGCGGGGCATAAACAGTGCCGTCGGCGAGTTTGCCGACATCGCGCGCCCGATCGATGATGACGAGATGGCCGCGCTTGTCGATGAACCCGGCGTCGCCCGTCCGCAGCCAGCCGTCTTCGGTCATCGCCGCCTGGGTCGCTTCGTCCTGCTTGTAATAGCCCTGGAATACCGATTCCGAGCGCACCTGCACCTCGCCGCTCTCGGCGATCCGCAGCTCGGTACCGGCGAAGGCGCGTCCGACCGTGTCGGGGTCGACCTCGTCGTTGGCCTGCGCCGAGCAGAGCCCCGCCAGCTCGGTGGCACCGTAGACCTGCTTCAGGTTGACCCCGACCGCGCGGAAGAAGCGGAACGTGTCGGCGCCCAAGGGCGCGCCGCCGGTATAGACCCAGCGAGCCCGGCGCAACCCCAGTTGGTCGCGTAGCGGGCCGTAGACCAGCACCTCGCCGATCGCGACGCCCAAGCGCAGCCCCGCGGGTACGCTCTGGCCGGCGCCTCGACGCATCTCGGCCCGCTCGGCGATGTGGCGGAACAGGTTGAAAAGGCCGCGCTTGAGCTGGCTGGCATCGCCCGCGCGCACCATGACCGCGGTTAGCGTGTTCTCCCAGAAGCGGGGCGGCGCCAGCGCGATCGTCGGCCCCAATTCGCGCAGGTCGCGCAGCAGGGTTTCGGGCTTTTCCGGGTAGTCGCAGGTGAAGCCCAACCATAAATGGAGCGCGATCGCGAACAGCGAATTGCCGATCCAGGCCATCGGCAGGTAGGCGAGAAAGTCGTCGCTGGCACGAATGTCCTCTGCCTCGGTGAGCGCAGCGGCAGCGCTTAGCAGATTGGCGTGCGACAACATCACGCCCTTGGGCCGCGACGTCGTGCCCGAGGTGTAGGAGAACAGGCAAAGATCACCCGGCTTGCCGGCATCGACCGCCTGATCCACGGCGGCGGTGAATGCGCTTCCCGATTGCTGCACCGCCTCGAAGGATTTGAGGATCGGCTCGTCGTAATCCCCGAGCCCGCGCGGGTCGTCGTAAACGACGAGCTTGAGATGCGGCAGCCGGTCCTTGACCGAGAGCACCTTGTCGACCTGCTCCTGGTCCTCGGCGATGACGACCGATACCTCGGCATGGTCGAGCACGTAGGCGAGCTCGGAGGCGATCGCGTCCTGGTAGGCCGGCACCGCGACGCCGCCGAGGCACATCGCCGCCAGTTGCGCGAAATAGAGCCGCGGCCTGTTCTCGCCGATCACCGCCAGCTTGTCGCCGGCCTTGAACCCGGCGGCGGCGAGGCCGGCGGCGAGATCGCGGCTCTCGTTCCAGTAACGCTGCCAGTTATAGGGCTGCCAAATGCCGCGATCCTTCTCGCGCATCGCCGTCCGCGACCCTATCGTCGCGGCGTTGCGGCGCAACAGCTGGGGCAGCGTGGTGTCGATGGTCATGCCGCTGTTCCTTTAGGCGCTCACGACGGGCTGCAGCCGATCCTCGTCGACGGCAGCAGTCACATCCGGCCGGCTGTGCCCAGTGCCAAGGTAGGCGTCGATCACCGCGGGATTGCGCTGCACCTCGGCCGGGGTACCCTCGGCGATCTTGCGGCCGCGGTCGAACACGTTGACATGGTCCGAGATGTCCATGACCACGGTCATGTCGTGCTCGATGAGGATGATAGTCGTGCCCCAATGCTGGTTCACATCGAGGATATAGCGAGCCATATCCTCCTTCTCCTCCTGGTTCATCCCGCCCATCGGTTCGTCGAGCAAGAGGAGCTTGGGGTCGAGCGCCAGGGCGCGGCCGAATTCGACCCGTTTGCGCAAGCCATAAGCCAGCCCGGCGCTCGGCTGCTTGCGCAGATCCTCCATTTCGAGGAATTCGATGATCTCCTCGACCCGTGCCCGGTGCGCGATCTCTTCGCGCTGCGCCAGGCCCCAATAGATGATCGATGACAGCACGCCCGAGCGCATGTGGACGTGGCGGCCAAGCATGATGTTGTCGAGCACCGTCATGCCGGCGAAGAGCGCGATGTTCTGAAAGGTGCGGGCGATGCCGAGCGCGGCGATCTCGGCCGGGCGCTTGTGGGTGATGTCGCGGCCCTCGAAGGTGATCGAGCCGGTGTCGGGCGTGTAGAACCCGCTGATCATATTGAGGAGCGAGGTCTTGCCGGCGCCGTTGGGGCCGATGATCGAGGCGATCTGGCCGCGGTTCACCGCGATCGATACATTGTCGACCGCGCGCACCCCGCCGAACCGCTTGGAGGCGCCCTCGACGACAAGCTGAACCTCGTCGCTGGCGCCCATTGACCCTGTCGCCGCAGCCGACTCCATAAGGTTCGTCTTCCTCCCGTTCGGCGTTCGCGGCCCCGATGTGGGCGGCATTTATGCGGAGACGTTTGCAATAAAGCAACAAGCTCCAACTGAGGCGGGATCGCTGCGGCTTGCTGTCGCAGAGCCGGCGTGGAACGATGCGGCGATGGACGACGCGCGGACCCCCGACCCGCTGCCCACGACGGTGCTGACCGGGTTTCTCGGCAGCGGCAAGACCACGCTGTTGCGCCGTGCGCTTGCCGATCCGGGCTTCACCGACACCGCGGTCATCGTCAACGAAGTGGGCGCCATCGCGATTGACCATTACCTCGTGGATTTCGTCGAAGGCGGCGTGCTGGAGCTGCCTGGCGGTTGCCTGTGCTGCGCGGTGCGCGAGGATTTGGCCCGGACGCTGCGCGACCTCATCGACCGGCGCGACGCCGGCGCGGTGCGGCCGTTCCGCCGCATCGTCATCGAGACCAGCGGCCTCGCCGACCCGGCGCCGATCCTCTACACGCTCGGCGCCGACCCGATGCTCGACGCCTGTCTCAAGCTTGGCCGAGTGGTGACGGTGGTCGACGCCGAGACCGGCGCCGCGACACTCACCCGCTTTGCCGAGGCGGCGCGCCAGGCGGCGCTGGCCGACACGCTGGTGATTTCGAAGACCGACCTCGTGCCGCTGTTGCGGGAGCTGGAAACGGCGTTAGCGGCGCTCAATCCGCAGGCCGAGCGGATCATCGGCCAAGAGGCGGGCGATCCGGGTCGGCTGCTGTTCAGCTCCTCTCGCCGACCGGTCGCCTTCCCTTCTGGCGAAGCCATTCATAGCCACGGCATCGATACGTTTTCGGCGGTACTCGATGGCGCGATTACCCGGCTCGAGTTCGCCAAGGCGCTCGGCGCGCTCGCCGGCGCCTATGGCAGCGATCTGTTGCGCGTCAAAGGCATCGTCGCGTTCGCCGATTGCGGTGGGCAGCCGGCGTTGGTTCAGGCGGCGCAGCACACGATGTTCGCGCCGGAATGGCTCGACGATTGGCCCGATGCCGACCGGCGCAGCCGGCTGGTCTTTATCGTCCATGATATTCCGCGCGGGGAAATCCTCGCGCATTTCGCCTTCGCGTCGCCGACCGTCATTGGATCGCCGGCCGTCCGCTCGCACGTTCACGCATAGGGAGGCTCACATGCTCGATGTCGTTATCACCGGGGGAACCGCCGTATTGCCGTCCGGGGCGCAACACGCTGATATCGGCATCGAGGGCGAGAAGATCGCCGTAATCGGCGCGCCCGGCGGCCTTGCCGGGCTCGGCGCCAAGCGCGTGGTCGACGCCAAGGGCCAAGTGGTGATCCCCGGCGGGATCGACCCGCACGTCCACTGCCGCTGGCCGATGCCGACCCCGGGACAGACCCAGCCCAACCTCACCGACGGGCCCGACCGGGTGAGCCAGGCGGCGCTCTTCGGCGGCACCACGACGATCCTCGATTTCGCCCTCGTCGACGGCGACAACACCGTGCAACAGGCGATCGAACGGCGGCAGGAGGAATGGGCCGGCGACTGCCATTGCGACTACGCCTTCCACACAATGGTGCAGGGCAAGCTCGATTGGTCGGTGCCCGATCAGCTCATCGAGGCGGTCGCCGCCGGGTACCCGACGGTCAAGATGTTCACCACCGACATCACCCCGTCGCGCAAGGGCCGCATGGTGCCGTTCGGCAGCATCATGGAGGTGCTGACGGCGCTGGCGAAGGCCGGCGGGCTCGCGGCGATCCACGCCGAGGACAACGACCTCGTCATGCACATGTACGAGAAGCTGACGCGCGAGGGCCGCACCAGCTTCCACAACATGGCCGAGGTCCATACCACCTTGAGCGAGGATCTCGCGTTCAACCGGGTGATCCGGCTGGCCGCGAATATTCCGGGCTGCGCGCTCTACATGCTGCATACCTCGGCGGCGACCGGTGTGCGCGCGATCGCCGCGGCGCGCGCCGACGGCGTGCCGATTTACGGCGAGACCCTGCACCAGTACCTGATGTATTCGGCCGAGGACTACAAACGGCCGAACGGGCAGATCTACCACACCTACCCGTCGCTCAAATTCGCCGAGGATCACGCGGCGCTCTGGGCCGGCACCAATTACGGCGCGATCCAGACCGTCGCCACCGACGAGATCTGCTGCCCGCTCAAATTCAAACTGCAGGGCAACAAGATCGACGACACCACCGGCGGCAATGCCGGGGTTGAGCCGCGCGTGTCCTTGATCTATACCGAGACGGTCGAGAAGCGCGGCTACGATCTCGGCCAGTTCGTCAATCTGATCTCGTCGAACGCGGCGAAGATCATGGGCCTCTACCCGCGCAAGGGCGCGCTGGCGATCGGGTCGGACGCCGACATCGTGTTGCTCGATACGAGGCAGCGGCACGCCGTCAAGGCGGCCGAGATGCACGAGGCCGACTATTCGCCGTGGGAAGGGCGCGACCTTGCCTGCTGGCCGTCGATGACCTTGCTGCGCGGCAAGGTCGTCGTCGAAGCGGGCGCGCTCAAGGGCGCGCTCAGCGACGGCCAGCATCTCAGCCGCAAGGTCGCCGACGAGGTGCGCTCGCGGCCGGCAGTGTGAAGGAACGCGCGGCGGGTTAGCCTCGCCGCGGCGGCTCGATCGGCATCGTCGCGATGTCGGTCCAGGCGACCGGCGCGCCGGCTTTCGCCGCCGCTTCTTCGGGCGGCAGGCTGGGGTCCCAATGGATCGCGAGAAAACGGCGCCCGGTCACGCTTGACGCTTCGTCGGAGACCAGCCAGTTGAGCGGCGGCGCCATCACCGCCGGCTGGATCAGGTCGTCGCGAGCATAGCCGGCCTCGGCGGGTATCATGCCGGTATTGGTCATGCCGCCCGGCACCAGCACGTTGACCGTGACGCCGCTGCCGGCGAGGTCCTTGGCCATGATCGCCGAGAAGGCTTCGAGCGCTGCCTTCGACGGCCCGTAGGTCGGCGATCCGTCGCGGATCATCGTGCCGAGGCTCGTCGTGACGTTGACGATCCGGCCCCATTTCTGCCGCATCATGTCGTGGACCAGGGCACGGCTTAGCGCCATCGGCGCGTTGGTGTGGACCGCAACGAAGAGCTTCCACTGCTCGGGCGTCACCTCCCAGAACTTGATCGGACGTTCGCGGTTGTCAGTGCGGATCGTCGCCTGGCCGACCCCGGCGTTGTTGACCAGGATGTCGATCGTGCCGAACCGGGCGCGAGCCTGGGCGACGATCTTCTCGATCGCCTCGTCTTGGGCGAGGTCGGCCTCGATGGTCATGAGATTGGCGCCCTGCTGACGCTCTTGCGCGGCCCGCGCCAGCTCGGCGAGGCCTTCGGCGGTGCGGTCGACCGCGGCGACCTTGAGCCCAGCCCCCAGCAGCCCGCCGACCAGCGCCCGGCCGATGCCGCCCGCCGCGCCGGTGACGATCGCCACGCGTTGCTCTGCGCTCATGGTTTCCTCCCTCGCTTAGGTGCCCGCGCTATGGTGCCGGGTGAGGGATTCGAACCCCCGACCTTCGGTTTACAAAACCGCTGCACTGCCACTGTGCTAACCCGGCATACGATGTTGATATTAAATGGTTTATCTGTTAGCTTTGGAAGCCAACAGCACGAATGCTACTCAATTTGCTACTCAAACGCCTCGTGACGGTATTTTAGCATCCCGGTATGCGGCGTCGATCTTGTCAGCTGCATCCTCCTGCATTGTCTCCGTGACGTGGCTGTAAAGGTCGAGCGTCGTCGTTATCGTAGAGTGACCGAGGCGCTCTTGTGCGACTTTGGGATGGACGCCTGCGAGCAAGAGCTGGGTTGCGTGAGTGTGCCGCAGGTCGTGGAACCGGACCCTCGGAAATTCCGCCCCCAGCCGAGCCAGAAACCGCGGGAACTCGTGGGTCAGACTTTGGGGTTGTAGCGGCTCGCCATCAGCGCGGGCGCAGACCAGGGAGTTACGATCCTGTCGTACGCCGAGGGTCAATAGCGCCTCGGCTTGCTCGCGTTTCAACCTGCGCAACTCATCGATCGCGAACCTCGGCAAGGTGATAGCACGAGCGCGATCGGTCTTAGGCGCCTTGAACCTGATACCCGCCTTCGTCTGTTCCAGGCTTTCGACAACGCGCACAACGCCTCGGTCGAGATCCGCGTTGCGCCAGCGGAGCGCCAGCACTTCGCCCCGACGCATCCCGGTCGTCAGGGCGATCAACACAGGCCAGTAAATGTGCGAATGACGCACGGCGTCGAGCAAGCGCTGCGCCTGCTCCAGGTCCAAGGTCGCCATTTCCTTGCGGTCGACTTTGGGTAGCCGCCTCCTGAAAACCTCGCAAGGGTTGCGGGCAATAAGCTGATGCTCGACGGCGCGGCTGAGGGCGCTGCTGAGGATGCGGTGAATGTGCCGGCGAGTGCGCGGGGATAGGCCGCCCGGCTTACCGTCGCGGCGCCCGCCGGTGACCCACTTGCCATAGGCGTCCTGGATGTGCACTGGCGCGAGCTTCATAAGCGGCAGGTTGCCGAGGGCCGAGGCGAGAAAATGGGTGACAATCTCCGAATATCGTTCATGTTTCTTCGGCGACACTTCC
>DATNJF010000356.1:0-12575 GCA_035604035.1 Allostellaceae bacterium
ATCCGCGAAATCCGCGTCGCCGACGACGGCTCGCCGCTGTTCCTGCATTACGACCACCGCGATCTGGGCGGCGACACCCCGCTCGGCTATATCGTCGAGAACCGGGTGCTGCGCCGCGCCCTGTTCGAGCGCGTCCGAGGCTTACCGAGCCTCTTGCTGCTGGCGCCGCAGACGGTCGAGAGCGTGGCGCGCGACGATGCCGCCGCGGTGGCGAGTTTGGGCGATGGGACGCGGCTGTCCGCGCGGCTGGTGGCCGCCGCCGACGGCAAGGAATCGCCGCTGCGCAAGGCTGCCGGCATCCGCACGGTCGAATGGCGGTACCGGCAGACCGGGATCGTCACCACGGTCGCGCATGAGCGGCCGCATGCCGGGATCGCGGTCGAGCATTTCCTGCCGGCCGGGCCGTTCGCGATCCTGCCGATGACCGGAAACCGTTCGTCGATCGTGTGGACCGAGAATGCCGCGCTGGCGCCGCATCTGATCAAGCTGCCCGACCCCGAGTTCGCCGCTGAGCTGCATGTTCGCTTCGGCGATTTCCTCGGGGCGATCGAGCCGGTCGGGCCGCGCTGGGCGTACCCGCTCTCCTTGATGCAGGCCGAGCGCTATACGGCGCGGCGCCTGGCGCTGATCGGCGAGGCGACGCATGTGATCCACCCGATCGCCGGCCAGGGGCTCAATGTCGGTATCCGCGATGTCGCGGCGCTCGCCGAGGCGATCGTCGACGCGCGGCGGCTTGGCCTCGATATCGGCGACGATAGCGTGCTCGAACGCTATCAGCGCTGGCGCCGGCTCGACGCGATCCTCTTGGCCGGGGTCACCGACGGGCTCAACCGGCTGTTCTCCAACACGATCGCACCGGTAAAACTGGTGCGCGATCTCGGCCTCGCCGCGGTCAACCGCATGCCGCCGCTGAAGCGCCTGTTGATGCAACACGCGATGGGAACCTTCGGCGACCGGCCGCGGCTAGCGCGGGGCGAGCGGCTGTGAGTTCGGGCGCCCATCTGAGCCCGACACTCGTAGCGATCGTGCTGGTGCAGCCCGCCGCGCTGCTGTGGGTGCTCATCCGAAGACGTGGCATGTGGCTGGTATTGTTGATCAATATGCTCTTCGCGGTCGGGGTCCTCGCCCTTGTCGCGCCCGATTTGCCGGCCGAACTCAGGTACATCCGCGCCGGCGAGGCGACCGAGCTCTTCGAATACAAGAATACCATCGTGACGGTATTCGAGACCGTGACGCTCCTCGCCTCGGGCCTTGCCTATCGCGGCAGTTTGCTTGGCAAGATCGTCGCGTGGTTTGGCTTCGCCGGGAATTTCGTGCTGAGCCTGGTCGCCGTGTGGTTCGCACTCACCTTCACGTTCAAATGCTGCGGCTATTTGTGAGACTCGGACATTGAACAGCGAAAAATTTGACGTCGCCTACCTGGTGCTGAGCGGCACGACGACGTCGGCTCGGTGTCCCGAGCTTTTGCGCGGGCTGATCGGGCTCGGTTTCGCAACGGTGATCGCGATCCCGACCCCGAACGCGTCGCGGGTGGTCGCGCCGCGCGACCTGGCGGATGTCGCGGGGGTGCAGGTGGTCGAATCCTATTTCGATATGGCGATCCGCCCGTCACCACCGCGCGGGGTAGTGCTGTTCGCGCCGTGCAGCTTCAACTCATTGAACAAGCTGGCGCACGGCATCGCCGACAATCTCGCGCTTTCGGTCGTCGCCGAGGCGATCGGGCGCGGCACGCCGGTGATCGTCGCGCCGTCGCTCAACGCGCCGCTGCTGGCGCATCCTCAGGCGCAGGCTTCGCTCAGGACATTGCCGGGTTGGGGCGTGACCATCGTGCCGCCGGTTGATAACGGCGAAGGCCCGCGCCTCGCGCCGACCGAGCAGCTGATCGATGCGGTGCGGCCCTACGTTAAGCGACGATGATAGTCGCTCAGCCGCCCGCCAGCCCGGTGACGATGTTCCAAATCCAGCCGGCGATCCGGAAGCCGAGCGGAACCGGAATCGGATCGGGCGGTGGCTTGTCATCGGGAGCAAGCCGCCCGGCAAATTCCGGCAGCTCAGCGAGCGGGTACGGCGCGGGCCGTGGGGTTTGCATCGTCATTCGCGCCCCGGCTCGCGGCTGAGACCCTTGTCCTTAAGCGCCGACAGATAATTCCGCCAGCGCAGCGGCTGCTCGACCCCAAGCTGGTAGAGGTAGTCCCAGGAAAAGATGCCGGTGTCGTGCAGATCGTCGAACTTGATCCGCACCGCGTAATTGCCGACCGGCTCCAAATCCATGATCCCGACATGAATGCGGCCGGGCACGGTGACCTTATGGCTCGGGTCGTGGCCCTGAACCTCGGCCGAGGGGCTTTCGACCCGCAGGTATTCGGCCGGGAGGGCAAATTTCTTGCCGTCATCGAACTCGATGTCGAGCCGCTTCTCGGCCCGGATCAGGCGGAGCTGCACCGGCCAGGGCGCGCTTTTCAAGGCTTCGCCTTGGCCTTCTCGTCGTCGCCGAGGCGGCGGGCCTCGTCGACCAGCATGATCGGGATGCCGTCGCGGATCGGATACGCAAGACCGGCCTCATCGCTGATTAGCTCCTTGGCGGCGCGGTCGTAGCGCAGCGGCGCCTTGGTCAGCGGGCAGACCAGAATTTCGAGAAGCTTAGGGTCGATCTCGAAGGAATCTTCCATCGCACTCCCTGGCGGCGTCAGTGCCGCGTCACGCTGCCGCCAGTGTCGGGCATCGGCGCGGTCGCGGTCATCTCGATGAGCGCGGTCAGGAGCTGCGCCCGCTCGCCAAGGGTCGGCGCCTCCAATAGCGCCTGCTTCTCGCTGGGCGCGAACGGGCACATCATCGCGATCGAGGTGACCAGCGTCTCGCCCGGGGCCTTGTCGATCGCCTCCCAATTGGCCTCGACCTGGCGCTGGATGAAGAACGTGCGCAGGCCCTGGGTCAGGCGCGAGCGGTCGAACCCGGCCGCGTCGGCGTCGCGGTCGGTAGCGAAATCCTGCCAGTCAGCGGTGACGCGGCGGTAGCCGGAGAGGAGCGGCAGCTCCTCCCTGATGCGGAAGCGCGAGACGCCGGTGAGGGTGATGAGGAACCGCCCGTCCTCGGTCTCGGAGAAGCTGGTGATGCGGCCGGCGCAGCCCAATGGGTAGACCGTCGGGTTCATCTCGCGGATCGGCGGGTCCGAAGGCTGGACCATGCCGATGAGGCGCTCGCCGTCCATCGCGTCGCGGGTCATCGCCAGATAACGCGGCTCGAAGATGTTGAGCGGCAACTGGCCGCGCGGCAGCAGCAGAACGCCGGTCAGCGGGAAGATCGGCAGGATGTCGGGGAGCGTGTCGTCAGGTTCACTCATCGCGGCATCGCTACGAGAACATCAGCGACGACAAGCGCCGCCGCGAGCTGAGGGTCAGCGGGTCGGTAGGACCCATGACCTCAAAGAATTTGACGAGCTGCTTCCTCGCTGCCTCGTCGTTCCAGGCGCGGTCCTTGCGAAAGAGGGTCAGGAGCTCGTCGATCCCGGCCTCGCGCTCGCCGGCGCCGAAGAGCGCGGTCGCCAGCTCGTAACGGGCTTCGTGGTCGTTGGCGTCCTTCTCCAGCCGGGCGCGGTAGGTGTCGCTTTCGCCCATCGCCTTCTGCGCCTGCTCGGCGAGCTCCAGCGCGGAATGCGCCGCCGCGACCTCGGCGTGGTTGAGCTGCTCCTTCGGCACCCGCGACAGCAGATCGCGGGCGGCGAGATGATCGCCCTTGGCGATCAGCACGCGGGCGAGCCCGGCGAGCGCCTCGATATTGTCAGCTTCCTGCTGCAGCACTTGGCTGAAGATGCCGCCGGCGCTGTCGTAATCGCCGTTTTGCAGCGCCTCCTTGGCCATCGCCATCGCCTCTTCCACCGGCGACGGGCCCGAGGGGCCGCCAAGTTTCTGGATGAACTGCTTGACCTGCGATTCCGGCACCGCGCCGACAAAGGCGTCGACCGGGCGGCCGTCCTTGAAGGCATAGACCGCCGGGATCGACTGGATGCGCATCTGCTGCGCGACCTCGGGGTTGTCGTCGATGTTGAGCTTGACCATGCGCACCGCGCCATTGGCCGCGCGCACCGCCTTTTCGAGCATCGGGCCCAGCTGCTTGCACGGGCCACACCATGGCGCCCAGAAATCGACGATGACCGGCTGCTCGAACGACGCATCGACGACCTCGGCCATAAAGGTCGCGGTGGTCACATCCTTGATCGGGGCCGCAGCGGCCGCGCCGTTGCCGGGGCCGCCGCCGATGATCATTTCGTCCGCCATTCCCGCCTCGTTACCGGGTTTTCCCACAACATGGACATAGGGGAACGCGATGACAAGCGCTGCCGCGTGCTCCGGTCAATCCTCGCGCTCCGGAATCGCGGCAATGCGCGGCGGGTGGCCGCAGGCATCGAGAAAGCGGACGAGATCGCCGGGCGCGACCGCGGTGGTGCGGTCGTTTTCGAGCGGGTGGTAGTTGAGCGGGTCGTGATCGAGCATCGCGCGTTGCAAGACGATGGTGACGCGGCTCTGCGTGTCGTTGACCGCGGCGAATGGGGTAACGCTGCCCGGCCGCACCCCAAGCACCTCCTGGAGAAGCTCGGCCGAGCCGAACGAGAAGCGCGGCGCGCCGAGCGCGTCAGCGAGCCGCTTCAGATCGACCCGGCATTCCTCGAGCGCGACGACGAGCCAGAGCCCGCCTTTCCGGTCCTTGAGGAAGAGGCTCTTGCAATGCCCGCCCGGCAAAGTGCCGCGCAGCGCCTTGGCCTCCTCGACGGTGAAGACCGGCGGGTGGGTGTAGGTGCGGTGGGCGATGCCGAGCTCGTCGAGCCGGGCGAAGAGTTCGTCGGGTGTCAGTGGCACGCCCCAACGATGCGGCGGGACGACGGCGCCGCGCAAGTCTAGCGCGACCCTACCCCTTGCGGCCCCCTACCCCGGATATGATATGCATCGCCTCACGGATGCGGGCGTAGCTCAGGGGTAGAGCACAACCTTGCCAAGGTTGGGGTCGAGGGTTCGAATCCCTTCGCCCGCTCCAATATCGGGATTACAACAGCCGCGGCAGCCGCGGCTTTTGCATATTCGGCGACCCGGCCATTAGCTGACCGCGGACGACCGGGTACGATGCGCCTATCTGGGCATGTGGGAAACGGGGAGCACCGTCATGGCGAAGCATGGCTTCAGACTGATCGACGCCGAAATGCACGTGATGGAGCCCGTCGATCTGTGGCAGCGCTACATCGACCGGGAGTTCGCCGCGCGCGCGCCGCGCCGGCTCAACGAGCGCCGCTGGGATATCCGCACGATGGTCGAGGGCGAGGTCATGGCCGCGATGCCGGGCGGCGATTGGCCGGCGGTGACCGATGCCGAGGAAAAGGCGCTCGGCGACCGCTACGCCGAGGAAATCGCCCGCGACTTCGATCCCGCTTCGCAAGTGCGGGCGATGGACAAGGAGGGGCTCGATCTGGCGATCCTGTTCCCGACCTCGGCGATGTACGTCACCGCGTTCAGCACGATGGACGCGCGGTTCGCCGCCGCCGCGTGCCGCGCCTATAACGATTGGCTCCACGACTATATCGTGGCCGGCGACCCGAAGCGGATGTTCGGCGCCGCCGCCGTGTCACCGCACGATGTGAAGAGCGCGGCCGCCGAGGCGCGCCGCGCGGTGACCGAACTCGGCATGAAGGCGATCTTCATCCGCCCCAACATTCACAACGAGCGGCCGTGGCACGACCGCTACTACGATCCGCTGTGGGCGGTCTGCCAGGAGCTGAACGTTCCTGTCGGCTTTCACGAGACCACCGGGTCGCGCATGAAAGCCGCCGGCACCGACCGGTTCCAGACGATGGGTATCGTCCATATCTCGACCCATTCGATGGAGCAGATGCTCGCCTGCATGGATTTGATCATGGGCGGCACAATGGAGCGCTTTCCGCGGTTGCGCTTCGCGTTCCTCGAGGGCCAATGCGGGTGGCTGCCCTTCTGGCTGCATCGCATGGACGAGCATTACGAATGGCGCGAGCCGTTTGGCGAGATGACCCATCTGACGATGCCGCCGTCGGAATACTTCCGCCGGCAAGGCTTCTGCGCGGTCGAATGCGACGAGAGTTTCGTCACCCACGTCGTCGATGCCATTGGTGACGACTGCCTCGTCACGACGACGGACTACCCGCACGGCGACTCGAAGTACCCGAATTCGATGGATTTGTTCCTCGGCCTGAAGCTCAGCGACAAGAGCAAGCAGAAGATCCTGTGGGACAACCCCATGCGCCTCTACGCGTTGTAGGCCGCCGATGAAAATCGGCTTCATCGGGGTGGGCAATATCGGCGCGCCGATCGCCGGTCAGCTGCTGCGGGCCGGCCACGCGCTGACGATTCACGATGTGCGACGCGATGCCGGGGAGGCGCTGCTGGCGGCGGGCGCCGCTTGGGCCGAGTCTCCGGCGGCCTTGGCGAGCGAGTGCGAGGTTGTCGTCACCTGTCTGCCCGGCCCGGTGGAGATGGAAGCGGTCTGTCTCGGCGCCGGCAATCTCGTCGCATCACTAAAGCCCGGCACGCTCTACATCGATCACACGACAAACGCACCGGCGCTGGTGCGCCGGGTCCACGCGCTGCTCGCCGCGAAGGGCGTCGCGATGGTCGACGCGCCGGTCAGCGGCGGCATGGAAGGCGCCCAGACGCGCGATCTGCTGGCGATGGCCGGCGGCGACCCGGAAGATTTCGCGCGCGCTCGGCCGCTGCTGGAGGCGATCGCCAAGCGCGTCATGTACACCGGCGGCATCGGCACGGGCTCGATCGCCAAGATCATGCATAACTCCGCGACCTTCACGCTCGACCTCGTCATGGCCGAGTGCTGGACCACCGCGGTCAAAGCCGGGATCGACGCGGCGACGATCGTCAAGGTCTTCACCGAGGCCGCACTCGGCAACCAGATGAATTTGAAGGTGCGTTTGCCGGCGACCTATTTGCGTGGCGATTTCGATGCACGCTTTTCGCTGGCACTGGCGCACAAGGATCTGGGGTTGGCGCTCCAGCTGGCGCGAGAAACCGATACGCCGATGCGCCTCGCGGCGATTTGCGAGCAGGAGATGAGCGAGGCGGTGGCGCGGGGCTGGGCCGACCGCGACGCCTCGATCTTCCTCAAGCTTCAGGAGGAGCGCGCCAACATCGAAGTGCGTTTGCCGGCCGCCGACTAGCGCCTGCGCTGGATCGCCTCTGTTCCGACTATCTGATCCGCGAGCGCTGCGATAGGCTGCGCCAAACAACGCTCAAGCATGCCGGATCGCGGCAGGGGGGACCGATGCGGGGCAGCTTCTCTCGGTTATTCGCCGGCACTATTTCGGCGGCAATGTTCGCGGCCGTGTCGCTCGCGCAAGGTCAGGCGCAGACGACGGTCAAGATCGGCATCATCAACAGCTATTCCGGCTTCGTCGCGCAGGCGGCCGACGAGATGCAGAAGGGCATGGACCTCTACGTCAAGCTGCACGAGAAGGACCTGCCGCCGGACGTCAAGATCGAGATCATCAAGCGCGACGACACCTCCAACCCCGAGGTCGGCAAGCGGCTGGCGCAGGAGCTGATCACCCAGAACCAGGTGCAAGTGCTGACCGGCGTCATCCTGTCGCCGGTCGCCGCCGCGGTGGCGCCGCTGACCGCCGAGGCGAAGGTGCCGTTTGTCATCACCAACGCCGCCGGCGTCTCGATCCCGCGGATGTCGCCCTATGTCGTGCGCACCTCGTTCACGCTGTGGCAGGAATGCTTTCCGATCGGCAAATGGGCGGCGGAGCAGGGCTGGAAGACCGCCTATACCGAGGTCAGCGACTTCATCCCCGGACACGATTCCGAAGCCGCCTTCATCAAGGGGTTCACCGATTCCGGCGGCAAGATCCTCGATTCGGTGCGTTATCCGATGCAGAACCCGGATTTCGTGCCGTTCGTGCAGCGCGTCAAAGACGCCAAACCCGATGTCGCGTTCTTGTGGGTCCCGGCGCAGACCCAGGCGACGGCGATGATGAACGCGGTGCGTGACCTGGGCTTGCGCGACGCCGGCATCCACATCGTCTCGGCGCAGGATTTGCTGCCCGACGAAGAATTGCCGCGGATGGGCGATACGCCCTTAGGGCTGATCACCGCCGGCAATTACTCGACCGCCGGGGACCGGCCGGCGAACAAGGCGTTCCTCGCCGCCTGGAAGGCGGAATACGGCGACCAGTCGATCCCCGACTTCTTCTCGGTCGGCGGCTGGGACGGGATGGCGGCAATCTTCGACCTGACCAAGGCGACCAAGGGCAAGTTCACCGGCGACGAGGCGATGGCCTTCCTGTCGCACTGGAAGAACCCGGATAGCCCACGCGGGCCGATCGAGATCGATCCGAACACCCGCGACATCGTGCAGAACATCTATATCCGCGAGGTGAAGCGGGTCGACGGCAAGCTCGCCAATGTCGAGATCGCGACGATCCCGTTGGTCAAGGACCCGTGGAAAGAGCTGAACCCGCCGAAATAATCCGGACTCG
This sequence comes from Allostellaceae bacterium, assembly GCA_035604035.1. Classification (GTDB taxonomy): domain Bacteria; phylum Pseudomonadota; class Alphaproteobacteria; order ATCC43930; family CGMCC-115725; genus DATARH01. The sequence continues at coordinate 8,507 of DATNJF010000356.1, forward strand.
CAGCGGCGGATGACCATGGGCGGGACGCTCGCGGCCATCCTCAGTATCGGGTTTCACGGCCTCGCCTTTGCAATGGTCCTGTACCTGATCTCGGTTGGGCTGTCGGTGACGATGGGGCTAATGGGGTTCGTCAACCTGGCGCATGGCGTGTTCGCGATGCTGGGCGGCTATGTGATGACCGGGCTGATGAACCGCTACGGGGTTCCGTTCCTGGCGGCGCTCGCCCTGGCCGCTATCGCCACCGCCTTGGTCAGCATCCCATTGGAGCGCCTGCTCTACCGCCGCTTCTACGGCGGCGAGGAACTCGACCAGGTGCTGCTGACCATGGGCCTCATCTTTATGTCGGTTGCCGGAGCGACCTATCTCTGGGGTCCACTGACCCAGCACATGGAGCCGCCGCATTGGCTTGCGGGCCAGGTCGATCTCGGCTTTCGCAGCTTTCCGGCGTATCGCTCGTTCCTGATCCTGTGCGGCGGCTTGCTGGTGATCGCGCTGTGGCTGGGGCTCGAGCGCACCCGTTTTGGCGCGCAGATCCGCGCCGCGGTCGACAATCTGCGGATGGCGCAATCGGTCGGGATCAATACCTCGCGGCTGTTCATGCTGACCTTCGCGCTGGGCAGCGGGCTGGCCGGGCTCGGCGGCGGGCTCGGCGCCGATCTGCTGGCGATCACCCCGTCCTACGCGCTGCAATATCTGGTCTATTTCATCATCGTCGTCGCGGTGGGCGGGCTCGGCAGCATTCGCGGACCATTTTTCGCGGCGCTGTTCATCGGCATCGCCGACACTGCGTTCAAATACTGGCTGCCCGGGCTCGGCGCGTTCTTTATCTATGCGCTGACGATGGTGCTGCTGCTGTGGCGGCCGCAGGGCCTGTTCGGCCGGGCCTGATGGCGGCGGCCGACGCGCGCGCCGCGGCCATCGATGCCTTCGCGCGACGCCACCGTTTCCGAGCGCTCGAGGCGGTGCCGTGGCTGCTGGCTCTCGCGGCCTATGGCGTGTTTCCGGGATATCTGCCGCTCGGCGCGCAAATCCTCGCGACGATCCTCTTCGTGCTGTCGGCCGATCTGGTGCTCGGCTACGCCGGGATCGTGACGCTCGGGCACGCCGCGTTTTTCGGCACCGGCGCGTACACGGCCGGGTTGCTGGCGGCCAATGGCTGGGGCGAGCCGCTGAGCGGGCTCGTCGCCGCGGCGCTGATCGCGGGGCTGGTCGGGTTCCTCTCCGGGCTCATCATCCTGCGCACCACGGGCTTGGCGCTGTTGATGCAGACGCTGGTCGTCGCGACGACGCTCTACGAGGCCGCGAACAAGGCGGGACGGTGGACGGGCGGCGATGACGGGTTGTCGGGGATGGTGGTGTGGCCGATCTTCGGGGTGTTCCGTTTCGATATGTTCGGGCGCGCCGCGTACACCTATAGCCTGGCCGTGCTGTTCCTCGGCTGGCTGTTGGCGCGGCAGATCGTCCACTCGCCGTTCGGCCGCTCGCTGACCGGCGCGCGCGAAAACACCGCCCGCATGCACGCGATCGGCGCGCCGGTGGCACAGCGCCGACTGATCATCTACACGATCTCGGCGGGGCTCGCCGGCGTCTCGGGTGCGCTGATCGCGCAGACGACGAGCTTTGTCGGGCTGACCTCGCTGAGCCTCGAACGCTCGGGCAACGCGCTCATCATGCTGATCATCGGCGGGGTGGGGCGGCTTTATGGGGCGTTCATCGGCGTGCCGCTGTTCATGATCGCGCAGGACCGGTTTTCCAAGGCCGACCCGGTGTACTGGTATTTCTGGCTCGGGCTGTTGATGGTCGCGGTTGTCATCTTCGCCCGCGGCGGCGTGCTGGGGATTTTCGAGCGGTTGTGGAAATGGCCGGGGAAATGACCGCTCCGGCACTCGAGACCCGCGGCCTCTCAAAAAGCTTTGGCGCGCTCAGCGTCGCCAGCAACATCGATTTTCGCCTGGAACAGGGTGCGCGCCACGCGCTAATCGGCCCCAACGGCGCCGGCAAGACCAGCTTCGTCAATCTGGTCACCGGAGCGTTGCGGGCGAGCGGCGGCACCATCTATCTCAACGGCGCCGACATCACCGCGCTCGGCCAGGCCGCGCGCGTTAAACGCGGGCTGGTCCGCACGTTCCAGATCAACGCCCTCTTCCGCCGACTATGCGTGCTGGAAAACGTGACGCTCGCCGTTGCCGAGCGCAACGGCGTGGGCGGCGACTTGCTGCGGCCGTCCGGCCGCTACCGGGCGATCATCGACGAGGCCTACGGGCTTTTGGAGACGCTCGGCCTCGCCGACCAGGCGCTGCTGCCGGTCAACGCCCTCGCCTATGGGCGGCAGCGGCTGGTCGAGATCGCGGTCGCGCTCGGCCTGCAGCCCAAGGTGCTGCTGCTCGACGAGCCGGCCGCGGGCATTCCCTCGGGCGAGAGTAGCGTCATCATCTCGATGATCAAGCGGCTGTCGTCCGACATCGCTCTCCTGATCATCGAGCATGACATGGATTTGGTGTTCCGCTTGGCGCGGCAGATCACCGTGCTGGTGCAGGGGCGCATCCTCGTCGAGGGGCCGCCCGAGGCGATCGCCGCTGATCCGCGGGTCCGTGACGTCTATCTCGGCGAGCGCGAGCGGCGATGAGCGGCGGCCTTGTGATGGAGTCGGTCGAAGCGGGCTACGGCGACACCGTGGTGATCGAGGGCGTGTCCTTGGCCGTGCCGGCAGGGGGCACGCTCGCGGTGCTCGGACGTAACGGCGTCGGCAAGACGACCTTGCTGGCGACGATCATGGGACACACGCGGCTGCGCGCCGGCCGCATCGGCTTTGCCGGTCAGGACATCTCGCAGCAGCCGGCCTACCGCCGATCGCGCCTCGGCATCGGTTTCGTGCCTCAAGAACGCGAGGTGTTCCGCTCGTTGACAGTGGCGGAAAATCTGTCGGTTGCCGCGCGCCCCGGGGCCTGGACGCAGGCACGGGTCTACGACCTGTTCCCACCGCTCGCCGAGCGGCGGGCTCATAGCGGCAACCAGCTTTCCGGCGGCGAGCAGCAGATGCTGGCGATCGGGCGGGCGCTGATGGGAAACCCGTCGCTGCTCTTGATGGACGAGCCGCTGGAAGGGCTGGCGCCGGTGATCGTCGACAGCCTCCTTGCGGCCCTCGAACGGCTGAAGCGCGGGGGCGGACTGGCATTGGTGCTGATCGAGCAGCACGCGCGCATCGCGCTCGAATTCGCGCCCAAGGCGATCGTCCTCGATCGCGGCCGCATCGTCTTTTCCGGCGCGAGCCGCGAGCTGCTGGAGGCGCCGGAGCGGCTCGACCGGCTGGTCGGGGTCGCGGTCGGCCTGGAGCATTAGCTAAGTCCCCGCGGCACCGTCCAACCGCGGAATCCAAGGGCGTGCGTGTGATATGCACGGAACGATTTGTTAACCGCAGGTGCACTTTCCCTACCTATCCTGCGGGCAAGTTAATGGCGAAGAGCTTTCGCGGCGCACAACGATGACCCAGAACTCATCCGTCCCGGCTCTCAAGGTTCGAGGGCTCGCCAAGCAATTCGACCGGCCGGCGGTCGACGGGCTCGATCTCGAGGTGCGTGCCGGCGAATTCTATACGCTGCTCGGGCCCAACGGCGCCGGCAAGACCACGACGTTGCGGATGGTGACGGGGCTGCTGAGGCCGGATCGAGGCTCGATAAAAGTTTTCGGCATCGACGTCTCGGCCGATCCGATCGCCGCCAAGCAGGTCATGGCTTGGCTCTCCGACGAGCCGATGATCTACGATCGGCTGACGCCGCTCGAGTATCTCTATTTCGTTGCCGGTCTATGGGGCGTCGACAGCAACGCCGCCGAGATTCGGGCGCGCGACTTGATCGCCTGGCTCGGACTGATGCCGTATGCGCAGGAGCGCTGCGAAGGCCTTTCCAAAGGCACAAGGCAAAAAGTGGCCCTGGCCGGCGCGCTCGTGCACGAGCCCCGGCTGATCATTTTGGACGAGCCGTTCACCGGGCTCGATGCCGCCTCGGCGCGCCTGGTCAAGAATGTGCTGCGCGAGCGGGTCGCCGAAGGATGCTCGGTGATCATGACGACC
>DATNJF010000357.1:0-4615 GCA_035604035.1 Allostellaceae bacterium
GCTCGTTCCTATCGAAGATCGGCAGGTTCGCGCGCAAGCCGTACCCAACCGCGTTTTTCTACGTTGCGATGACAAGGGTTGCACCTTGTCATCCCCGAATGTCGAACGGCGGTTTCTCGACTTGCAGACGGCGCTCGATTGCGCCCGCCTCTCCCGCGACACGAAGGAAGCAACAATCGAGGTTTGGCAAGGTAGCCAATACATCTGCTGTGTAACGCCAAAGTCATGGCAACATAGCGAACCTGACTTCCAGGGAATTGCCGCGCGTCGGCTTGTTTCCGACTCGATGCTCATCGCCGCCGAGCGGCATGCCAATCGGGCCGCACGAATACTGGTGGCGACCGCGGGCCCACTCTTCTGGCTGGCATTGATCGTTGTGGGGGTCGCCGCGTGCCTCGGGTGGCGGCTGCTCCTCCTCTAAGAACTAGAATTGGAACAAGCGCTGTTGGGCCCCTTTCGGTGAGCACTTTCGGCGCGCTGGTATCGCTCATCGGGCTTGCGACGACCTCTTCGTCGATGGTTGGTGCCGCGCTAGGGCTTTACGTCCCGATCGGCAAGCGCGCACTCGCCTGCATTCTCGCTTTCGCCGCCGGCTCGCTGATCAGCGCGCTGGCGATCGATCTTGCCTATGAGGGGGCGCTGGAGCTTCACGCTCGAGGCTTCCATGCTGGGTCGGCCTGGGCCTTTGTCGGCGGCGGCTTCGGGCTCGGCTCGGTCATCTACTACGTCACATCGCTGTTCCTCGATCAGAAAGGCGCAGTCCTTCGTTCGCCGACTCGGTTCCGCGATTATTTGATCGACCGCAAGCAGAAAGACGCGAAGGAACTCCTCGCGCTTCTCGCCAAATGCGATCTGCTCCGGCACTTACCGCCCGACGACATCGAAAGCATCCTGCCGGCGATCCGCTCGCGTCATTTGAGCCAGGGCGAAATTTTGTTTAACGCCGGCGATCCGGGCGACGCCCTCTTCATTGTCGGGCGCGGTGGCGCGAAGTGCTTGCCGATGGCCCAGAGGGATGTCAAGGCCCCCGGACGGCCATTGCGCAGCTCGGGGAAGGACACGCTTTCGGCGAGATGGCGTTGCTCACCGGTCAGCCGCGTACGGCGACGATCCGCGCGACGGCCGATACCGAGCTGCTCGAAATCGCCAAGGAAGACTTCGAAGCGATGACGGCGGCAGATCGGCAGATGACGCGCGCCGTTGAACGGCTCAGCCACGAGCGAGCGGTCGCCAACCTGGCGACGGGTGCGGCCAACCCATCACGCTGGGCGCATGTGGCGGCGAGTAGCCTGCATCACGTCACACGCGACGAGGCGGATAAGGTTCTCAGCGAGACCGGCAAAGGCGCGGGCTTGGCGATCGTGTTCGGCAACATTCTCGACACGATTCCCGGCTGCCTAGTGATCGGAGCCAAGTTCACCAGCTTCCAGACCATGTCGCTGACCTTGATGCTCGGGATGTTTCTCGGCGGCATACCGGAAGCGGCGGCGAGCGGGGCCATTCTGACGCGGGCCGGGTTCAAGCCGAGCACGATCTTCGGCCTGTGGTCGACGGTGTTGCTGGCTGGCGTCCTCGCCGCCGCCGCCGGGAAATTGTTTCTCGGCGGGTCAGAGTCACTGCTGGCGATTTTCTTCGAAGGCGTTGCGGGCGGTGCCGTCCTGGCCCTGGTGGCGCACGCGATGATCCCAGAAGCGATCCACAACGGAAGATCGCTGATCGTGCTGCCGACGATCGCGGGTTTCCTGTTCGCGCTCTATCTGTCGCTGGCGGGGAGTTTCAACTAGGTCCACAAAGCCGGCGGCTCGCATGAGGGAGGCCGGGTAGGAGCCCGCGCCGAAGCGCGTTTTGCATTCCACGATAGCGATGTGCCCGGGGCTGAAGATATCGCATCCAAGAATAAAGAACCCATAGGTAATAACTGACAATCGATCAGGCACGATTTAGCGGGCCCCGCCCATAAAAAGGTGATTATTCTCGGAAAATCTAATCCATATCGAATTTTTATGTTCGAAATGTCACTTGTTGAGAACGCGGCGCTATTGCCGAGTTTACCGGGATTTTCCCGATGACAACTGCCATCATTTCATCATTCGAGCCCGACAAGGGGCTGGTCCGTGTCGTTGTTGCCGGAGCTCTGGCGGAGGTCCCACTGCGCGTGTGCGGCAGCGACAAAGCGGTCGTGGCCCGTCTGTCGCGCGGCCAGCACATCCGTTTCAACCTCGTTCAGGACCGGAATGGCCAGGGTTGTGCAATCGACGTCGCGCCTTTCTAGAAGCCCCGCGCACCGATGAAGATCGATGGGATAATCGCTCAGTCGCTTCGCTCGCTTGACCAAGCGTCGTGGTTGCGACTGCGGATTTTCGGTCGAAAGCTGCTGTTGGTGATCGTGTTCGCGGTGGCGTTCGCCGCATCGCGTAGTTATCCGCTCGCGGGAGCGTTGGCACTCTTTTGCGGCTGGAATTTTGTTTTTGCCGCCTTGCTAGCGCTGTTTGAACGCCAGGGACTAGACCCCAACTCGCTGACTGTCTGGGACGAGACTGCCGCCTTTCTTGGCCTTGCGGCGTTGATGCGCCTTGTAGGCGCGATCACCAGCTAACAAGCCGCGGGCCGCAATAAGCGAGAAGAGAATGCATAGACGGCAGGGGGTCGAGCACCTTGATCAGCATATCGGCAATGCCGGAACCGGCAGCATTGCCGATATGTACAATAGAGCCGGGAGCCAATACGTCCTTTATGCAGATGGCGATCCAGACCGTCTGTTTTGCTTTGAAGGTCTGCATGCCTACGCGGATCAACGTCTGTGGGTTGTTCTGGAGAGGAAGCTGAGGGAGCTGCGCGCGACGGGGAGAAGCGCGCTCAGGGTTCTCGATGCCGGTTGCGGGCCGGGCACGTGGCTGCGCCGCTGCGTGACTCACGCCTATCGGCTCGGCTTCTCCCAGATCGCGGCGCGCGGTTTCGATGTTGCCAAGGTGCAGATCGAGGCCGCGCGCCGCATGTCTGTGAGCCTGGCGGCGCTTACTGGTGTCGATCTGACATTCGAGGTTGCCGATCTTACCGACCGGCTGCCAGAGGCGGATGGTTCCGTTGATCTTTCGTTATGCCTATACAGCGTCCTCAGTCATCTGCCCGTCCCCGCCCTACCGCAGATCGCCGCCGAATTTGCCCGGATTGCGCGTGGCCCCTTCATCGCCACGGTGCGCGCGATCGGCAGCGCGCCGACAGCCTTTATCGGGTCAGTGGAGGAGACCCGACACCTCCAGCTCGACCACAGGCGCGACCGCTGTGAGATCGAGCTGCGCACCGGCCGGCGCACTGCCGTGGGTTTTCATCTTTTCACGGCGAGCGAGCTGCGGAACTGCTTTGGCGGCTATTTCAGGGTCGAGGAGCTGAGCGGCCTCGACATCTTCCACAGCCGATTTGCGCTCGATCGCCGGTGGAACCCCCCGTCGGCCGTTCCTGATCAGGCCATGCTGAGCCGGCTTGCCGACATGGAAAAAGCCTGCGCCAACGATCCGCACTTCATGGAGCACGCCATGCACCTGATGCTAATCGGCGCGCCGTGGGCGCTGCCAGAATTCGGCGGCTGAAGGGTATTCGCAACGCCGTAGGCCGATCGCCGATCATTAGACCGACCGAAATCCGCCGGAATGCTCGAGGCGTCCCACTCTTCTGGCTAGCATTGGTGGTTGCGATGGTTGCCGCGAGCCTGGGGTAGCGATTGCTCCGCTAAGAAGCGAAATCCCGCATCCAGAGATCGGGATGGGCCTACAAAAACGCGTCGCGCAGCACTCGCGCCAGGTAATGCGTGGTCTCGAGTGGAAGGCGTTCCATCGGCCGGCCCGCAGCGATCCAGTTGTCGAAATTGCCTGGACCCCAATTATACGCGGCGATCGCGTCGGGCCAATTGCCGTAGCGGCGATAGAGCAGTGCGACATAGGCACGGCCGATCATCCGGTTCTCACGAAGATCGAAGCGGTTGCCACCGCCGACATCGAGCGCGGCCGCGGCGCTGACCTGCATCGGCCCCTGCGGCCCGCCGAGATGGTCCCGCCACATCGCCAGATTGCTGCCGTGGCCAGATTCGACGCCGTCGATGGCGAAGGCGACGCGGTCGAGCTCGCCGCCATTCGCCGCGCCGAACAGCGAAAAGCCGAGATCGGGCGACACGGCGCCGCGCACGACCGCCACCGCCGGCATCAGCGGATCGCTGAAATGCACCGTCTCGAAACGCAAGCGGGTGTCAAACGGCGGAGCGACCGGCGGGTGCGCGCCTTCGCTACTATCGAGGCCGCTGCCGCGCACCACGGCGACGGTCCGCCCGGTGCCGTCGCCAAAGCTGACGAGCTCGGTGTTCGTCGCCGTTTTGCGGAATTGCGGCACGGGCAGCGCTGCTTGAGACGGCGGCCCGGCGTTCGGCGTGCCGCGCACGACCTGGACCGTCCGCCAATGCGGATTGGCGAAGCGGACGGTCTCGACCTGGTTGGCCGGGGCGAGCAAAGCCGTCTGAAGCTTTGCCTTTACCTTCGCCGCATCCTCGGCAGAAGCGGGCGCCAAGCAGCACCACAGCGCGGCAGCAGCCAAAGCCGCCGCGCCGGTCAAGCGCCGCAGTAAAATC
>DATNJF010000358.1:0-2555 GCA_035604035.1 Allostellaceae bacterium
CCGGGCCGCGGCCGAATTGCGGCTCATGCCGCTCGGCGCGCTGAGGCTGCGGCGCCCAGGGCAGCGGCCGCGCCGGGCCGAGCGCGGCGGTGGCCTTGGCGCGCCGGGCCGCACGCCAACGCCGGTAAAGCCGCCGGCCCAAGCCTACCGCGATGACCGTCCCCTGCCCCGAGACGCGGGCGAGACCGCGCGCACCGCGGCCGGCGCCGCTGCCGATGTCGAGCCAATCGCGCCAGGAGAGACCCATGATCGACAGCAGCAAGAGCGCGACGAGCGACGCCGCGCCCATCGCCACCGGCAGCGCCACCGCGCCGAGATGGATCGCGTAGACGAGACGCAACAGCTCCCAGCCGACCAGGCCGCCGACCCCGGCCGGGGTCGGGATCGGGCCGCTGCGCAACACCGAGAACGCCAGCGCGCCGAGCAGCAGCGCCGGCGGCAGCCATAGGATGCGCCGTCCCATCCCGGGTATCGGCCGCTGCAGCAGCAGGCGGAAGGCCCAGCCGAGCAGCACGATCGGGATCAGGAACGCGGCGAGGCCGAGGCCTTGCACCAGGAGGTCGGCGAGGAAGGCGCCGTCGCGACCGAGGAAATTGGCCGCTGGCGTATCGGCCGCGGTGTTGAGCGACGGGTCGCCCGGGTGATAGGTCGCCAGCGCGACGACGACGAGGAAGGCAACGAGCACCAGGGCCGAGCCGAAGCCTTCGAGCAGGCGCCGCCTGAACGCGGCGACCAGCTCGTTCCAGCTGTTGATGTGATGACCGAGCCCGCGGCCGAGAGTGCCGCGGCCCGCCAACGGTGCCGATTTTGCCAAATGGTCCCCCAACCATCTGCTCCCCGCGCCGGCCCAACCCCCGAAGGGCCGAAGTGGGATGTCCCTGTCGTTACAACACCCGGCGGATCCGCGCAAACGCTGCGTCGAGCGTCGCCTCGTCATGGACGATCGCCAGACGAATATACTCGGCTCCCGGATTGACGCCAGCATTCGCCGCGCGGGCGGTGTAGCCGCCCGGCAGAACGCGGATCGCCGCGTCGCGCCACAGCCGCAGCGCGGCTTGCTCGCCGTCGCCGACATCGAGCCACAGAAAGAAGCCGCCGGCCGGCCGGTAGAAGCCGTAGCGGCCGGCGAAGGCCGCCTCGGCGAGGTCAAACTTGCGGCGATAGAGCGCCCGATTCTCGATCACATGGGCTTCGTCGCGCCACAAGGCAGCCGACGCCGCCTGGATCGGCAGCGGCAACTGACAGCCGCCGAAGTCGCGCAAGCGCTTGAACTGGCCGACGAGCTTGGGGTCGCCAGCGACAAAGCCCGAGCGCAACCCCGCCGCGCTCGACCGCTTCGACAGCGAATGGAAGACGACGACATTGTCGAACACATTGTTGGACCCTGGCCCCAGCGCGGCGCAGGCTTCGAGCGCGCCGGGCGGCGGGTCGCGGTCGTAGATCTCGGCGTAGCACTCATCGGCGGCGAGGACGAAATCGTATTCGCGCGCCAGCTGCACCGCCTTTTTCAGATAATCTAGGCTGGCGATCGTGCCCTGCGGGTTCGACGGCGAGCACAGATAGAAGAGCGCGCAGCGTTCGAGCGTCGCCTTGGGAATCGCATCGAGATCGGGAAGAAACTGGTTGTCGCGGGTGGCGTCGAGGAAGACCGGGTCGGCGCCTGCCATCGTCGCCGCGCCGTTATAGACGAGGTAGTACGGGTTCGGCACCAGCACGACCGGCTTCCGCCCGGCCTTCTCGCGCGGCATGACCACGCTGGAGAAGAGGTAGAGCCCCTCCTTGGTGCCGGTGAGCGCGGCGACGTGGCGTTCGGGGTCGAGCGTACCCGGCGAGAGGTGGTAGCGCCCGGTCAGCCAATCGCAGATCGCCTGGCGCAGATCGGGGGTCCCAGCCATCGGCGGGTACTTGTTCCACTCATGCGCGTGCGCGGCGAGGGTCTCGGTGAGGAGCGCCGGCGGCTGATGCTGCGGCTCGCCGACCGACATCAGGATCACTTCGTCGTTAACCCGCGGGGTCACCGGGTTGAGCAGCGTGCGCAGCGCCTCGAACGGGTAGTCGGTGAGGTCGTCGAGATAGGGGTTGAGCGCCAATTTTCCACCCTGAGCGCAGAAATTGTCAGCGAGACTAGCGCGAATCATGCACTACGAACAAAAAACTCGCCTCCCCCGGGCTGGACTCGGGGGTCCACGTCTTTGCTTGCGGTCGGTCAGACAGAAGCCGTGGATGGCCGGGTCAAGCCCGGCCAAGGGCGCTAATGCGATGGCTAGACTCATCTGATAGAGCAACCCATCCTTCCCGCATGGCTGACGATGTCGAGCTGCTGGTCGCGGGGGGCGGGCTCAACGGGATGCTGCTTGGCATTGCGGTGGCCGAAGCCGGGCTCAAGGTTGCGGTCGTAGACCGGCAAGACCCGGCGACGATGCTCGGCGAGGCGTTCGACGGGCGCGCCTCGGAGATCGCATACGGCTCGAAGCTGGTGCTCGACGGGACGGGCGTGTGGCCGGCGGTCGCAGCGGAGGCAGAGCCGATCCGCGAAATCCGCGTCGCCGACGACG
>DATNJF010000359.1:0-2497 GCA_035604035.1 Allostellaceae bacterium
GATCGGGCCGGGGCAGGTCGCGTTAACGCGGATGTTGTCGGGTGCGAGCCGCTTCGCCAGCGCGCGGACAAACCCGACCACGCCGAATTTCGCCATCGAATAGACCGGGCTGAAGCCGGAGCCGACGAGGCCCGAGGTCGAGGCGGTATAAAGCAGGGCGCCGCCGCCGCGCGCCTTCATCTCGGGGATCGCTGCTTCGGTCGTCACCAGCACGGTGCGCAGATTGAGCCCGATGGCGAGGTCGAAATCGGCCATGTCGATGCCCTCGATCGCGGCCGGGCCGGGATGACCGACATGGTTCCAGACAAAATCGAGCCCGCCGAAGGCGTTGGCGGTCTGCCGAACGATGTCGCGGGCGAACCCGTCGTCGCGCAAATCGCCGGCGAGGGCGATGGCCTTGCCGCCAGCAGCGGCGATCTGGCCGGCGACGGCCTCGGCGCCCGCCTTGTCGAGATCGACCACGGCGACCGACGCGCCCTCCTTGGCGAAACGTAGCGCGCCGGCGCGGCCCATGCCGGACGCGGCCGCGGTAACGATGCCGATCTTGCCTGCTAGACGCATGGTTTCCTCCTTAAGCCGCCGCGCTTTTGCCCTCGTAAAGCGCTTCCAGCGCCGAGCCGTACATGGCGCGGACGGCGTGGCGCTTGACCTTCAGGGTCGGGGTCATCTGTCCGTTGGCGGTGGTGAAGGCCTCGCGCGCGACGATAAAGCGCCGCACCCGCTCGATCGCCGGCAGCCCAGCATTGACCCGGGCGACCGCCTCGCCCAGCGCCTTCGCCAGCTCGGGGTGGTCGGTGAGCGTCGCCAATTCCTTGCTTCGTCCGGCGACCTGCGCGGCAAAATCCGGGTCGGGCACCAAGATCGCGACGAGATGCGGCCGGCGGTCGCCGAACACCATCGCCTGGGCGATCTCAGGCTGGAGGGTCAAAGCGCCTTCGATTTTGGCCGGCGCGATCATGTCGCCGCCGGAATTCTTGATGAAATCCCGCTTGCGGTCGGTGATGCGCAGATAGCCGTCATCGTCGAGATAGCCGACATCGCCGGTGGCGAGCCAGCCATCGACTAGCGTCCGTGCGGTCGATTCCGGGTCGTTCCAGTAGCCTTTCATTACATTGTCGCCGGCGACCAGAATCTCGCCGTCCTCGGCGATCTTGACCGTGACCCCGTCGATTGGCGGACCGACCGTCTCGATCTTGATCCGGCCGGGCTGATTGCACGCCACCACCGGTGCCGTCTCGGTCTGGCCGTAGCCCTGCAGGAGCTGCACGCCAAGCGCTACGAAGAAGCTGCCGATCTCCGGGTTGAGCGGCGCGCCGCCCGAGACCATGGCTTTGAGGCGCCCGCCGAACCGCCCGCGCACTTTGGCGCGGACTAGCTTGTCGAGGAGCGGATCGATCAGGCGCTCGCCCATCCCGAGTTTTTCGCCGGCGAGGCGCTTCCTGCCGATCGCTACCGCCTTCTCGAACAGGGTGCGCTTCAGCCCTTTCTCGCGCTCGATGCCGAGCCGGATGCGCTGGTGCAGCGTTTCGTAAAGGCGCGGCACCGCGGTCATGATCGTCGGCCGGGCCTCTATGAGGTTGGCGGCGAGCGTGTCGGCGCCCTCGGCGAAATAGATCTCGGCGCCGATCGAGATCGGAAACATGAGGCCCGCGGTGTGCTCGTAGGAATGCGATAGCGGTAAAAAGGAGAGGAACACCTCCTCGCCGAGGCCGAGCATTTCAAGTAGGCGATAGGCGCCGCGACAATTGGCGATGATGTTGCGGTGGGTGAGGGCGACGCCCTTGGGCGGGCCGCCGGTGCCCGAAGTGTAGATGAGGCAGGCGATGTCGTCGGGCTTGATCGCCGCGATCCGTTCGGCGACGTCGTCGGGCCGCTCGGCGCCCAGCGCCAGCACATCCTCCCAGCCGCGCATATTTTCGCCCGCGCCCTCCATCGCGATCACCCGCCGCACGTTGGGCAGCTGCACCGCCGCGTCGCAGACGCGCTCGCTCAGCGGCGGCTTTGAGGTAATGACCGCCCGCGCCCCACTATTGCCGAGGATGTGGCGGTGGTCCTCGACCGTGTTGGTCGTGTAGGCGGGGACGGCGATCGCGCCGGCGCTCATGATCGCCAGATCGGCGATGACCCATTCCGGCCGACTCTCGGCAGCGAGTGCGACCCGGTCGCCGGGGGCGATGCCGAGCGCGACGAGGCCGCGCGCCAGCCGGCTGACCTGGTTCGCGGTCTCGGCCCAGCTCATCGGCTGATAGCGGCCATCCTTCTTGGACCAGAGGAACGGCCGGTCGCCACGCCGCTTCGCGGTGGCAAAGAACATCGCCGGCAGGCTGTTGATGGCGTTGTAATCCATGGCGTTCCCACACCCCTTGTCGTGGCATGATAGCGGAATTGGCAGAACGCGTGAGCAGATGGCGGACGAAGACAGTTTCACCGGCCGGGTGCGGCGCTACGCCCAGGTCGGGACGGCGATGGCGGGCCTGGGCGCTCGGCTCGCCGGCGA
>DATNJF010000360.1:0-8563 GCA_035604035.1 Allostellaceae bacterium
CGACCTCGGCCATGGCCTCGCAATGAAGCTGATCAACAACATGCTCGGCCAGATCGCCACGGTCGCGATCGCCGAGGCGCTGGTGTTCGGCAAGAAAGCCGGGCTCGACCCGCGGAAGATCTTTGAGGTCGTCAGCGTCAGCACCGGGAACAGCGTGCAGTTCCAGAACCGCGTGCCGCGGATGCTGGCGCGCAATTTCGCGCCCGGCGGCACGATCGACATCTCGTACAAGGACCAGGAGCTGGAGACCGGCTTTGCCAAGGCGCTTGGCGTGCCGCTGTTGATGGCGAACCTGAGCCAGCAGGTCTACCAAATGGCCCGCGCCCAGGGGCTCAACAAGGAAGACGGCTCGTCGATCATCAAGGTGTTCGAGCGGATGGCCGGGGTGACGATCGGCGGGGGTGACTGAGGCGCCTCACTTCACGGGTGCGGTTGAGCACCGGAACGGGAGGATTGAGCATGCGTGCGATGCAGATCATTGAATGGGGCAAGCCGCTCGAAGCGCGGGAGTACCCGGATCCCGAGCCCCAAGGCGAGGAGGTACTGCTTCGCGTCGAGGCGGCGGGCGTCTGCCACAGCGACGTGCATATCTGGGACGGGCATTTCGACCTGGGGAATGGGAAGCAGATCTCGCTGGAGTCGCGTGGCGTCCAGCTGCCTTTCACGATGGGGCACGAGATTGCCGGCGAGGTGGCGGCGCTCGGCCCCGGCGCGTCGGGCGTCAAGATCGGCGACAAGGTCGTCGCCTATCCGTGGATCGGCTGCGGCGAATGCGCAGTCTGCAGGAAGGGCGAGGAATTACTTTGCCTTACTCCGCGCACCCTCGGCACGAGGCGTGCCGGTGGCTACGGCACGCATGTGATCGTGCCGCATGGCCGCTACCTGCTGCCCCATGACGGCATCCCGCAGGGGCTCGCGGCGACCTACACCTGCTCCGGCATCACCGCCTTCTCGGCGCTGAAGAAGACGCGCGAGCATGTTGGCACCGATGACCATCTCGTTATCATCGGCGCCGGCGGTGTCGGCGGCAGCGCCGTGCACATCGCTCCGGCCACCGTCAAGGGCAAGGTGATCGTTGCTGACGTTGATGCGCAGAAGCGCGCCCACGCCCGCCAGATGGGCGCCGTCGCGACCATCGACAATGCCGCGCCCGACGCGGTCAAACAGGTGATGGAGGCGACCGGCGGAGGCGCTGCGGCGGCGATCGATTTTGTCGGCTCGCCGAAGACGATGGAATTCGGCGTCAACATCCTGCGCAAAGGCGGCAAGCTGGTCATGGTCGGGCTCTATGGCGGCGCCCACCCGATCTCGACCGTACTGTTCCCGTTCAAGATGATGACGATCGAAGGCTCCTATGTCGGCACGCTCGAGGATCTGCGGGAGCTCCTCGCCCTCGTCCAGGCCGGCAAGGTTCCGCCGATCCCGATCGAGACCCGGCCCGCTGACCAGGCGAGCGCGGCGCTGAGTGACTTGAAGAGCGGCGGGAAGGTGAGAGGCCGGGTGGTCCTACACCACCATTAGGAATAGGTGAGAGTCAGATCCGAGGAAGTTGCCGATGTCCCGCATTGCCCTGCCGGAAGGCGCCTCCGTCCATTGCGTCGTCGACGACTTTCTGTGGCCGTGGGACGGTTCGACACCTGTGCTGATGATGCATGGATTTGCCCGCAACGCCTTGTTCTGGAACCGCTGGGTGCCGGCGGTCGCCGAGACGCATCGGGTGTACCGCCCCGACCTGCTCGGCTGCGGCCTCTCCGATCAGCCGCCGGACGGGTATCGCTATACGCCCGAGACGATCGGCGCGCAGATCCTGGCGGTGCTCGATGCCTTGTCGTTGCATCGAGTGCATTGGGTGGGCGAATCCTCTGGCGGGATTATCGGTCTGCTGCTCGCCGCGGCGCATCCCGACCGCATCGCCAGCCTGGTGCTGCAACACGCCGACGCGCATTCCCGACCACATTAAGCGCACCTACGCGCTGGATCGCGCCACCGCCTCGGACGCGATGCGTGCTCTTGGTGTCGGCGAATGGTGTCGGCAGACGCTCGGCTACCGGCTCGACATGGAACACGCAGGCAAGGATCTCTGCGAATGGGTCGTGCACGAGATGGATAGGACGCCGCCGGACGTCGCCGCCGCGATGCATGATTGCTTCGAGGGCGTCGATACCCTGCCGCTGCTGCCAGGGATAAAGGCCCCAGTTCTGCTCCTCAGTGGCGACAAGAGCCCGATTGCCTCTGCACAACAGAAGACCTTCGCCGAGACCCTGCCGAACGGGCGGGTCGAGTCGGTTGCTGGTGTTGGCCACGGCGTTAATCTGCTGCAGCCGGAACGCTGCGCCCGCGTGGCCGTGGAATTCTGGCGATCTATGGCTTAGCGGCCTCCGGCGGCCTTACTTCTGCAGACACTCGGCCACGTGTTCTGGGGCAGAGAGAGCCTTACGCCACGAGCTGCACTACCTCTCCGTCCGAAGCCCGGCCCTGGGCACGGTATTGCCCGATCTTCTCCAATACCGGCATGTCTGAGCACAAGTAGAGCACCGCGTCGCCCGTGCCGCGGTTGATGTGCCGACGCCAGCGGAAATTGGGCACGACGAAGATATCGTTCTCTGCCCAATCGAAGCTCTGACCGCCGATCTCGGTCGCGCCCGAGCCTTCGAGTACGATGTAGAAGGCGTTGGCGGTTTCCCGCTTCCACTGCGTCTCCTCGCCCGACCGCAACAGCTGGGCCGAGTAGTCGAGGGTCGGAAACACCGAGGCGCCGGTTGCCGGGTTGACGAAGCGCAAGCTGATGCCTTCGTACGGATCGCCCCTCTCGCCGCGCAAGTCGGCCAGCGCCTCTCGGATCACGCTGCCGCGATAATGAAACACCGGGCTCGTGGCGTGGCCGATGCCGCGCTGATGCGAGACAAAGCCTGGCACGATGCCGCCGGCGCCGTAGAGCCGAGCCGAGTACCCGTTGCTATGAACCGGTGCCTGGGCGCGGGCATTGCCGGCACGCTCGCCAGGAAAATCCTCGTCGATCCAGTTGCAGTCGAGGAATTCCAAGAGCGGGAAGTCGAGGATGTCGGCCCATACCACCGGGGTCGCACCGTCATTGCCGTGATCGTGCCAGGTGCCGTTGGGGGTGAGGATCAAATCGCCGCGCGAGGCTTCGCAGCGTTCGCCCTCGATCGTCGTATAGCCGCCATTCTCGGAGAGGATCGTGCGGCTGGCATTGGGCGCGTGGAGATGCACCGGCGCGACATCGCCCGGCAGGTAGATCGACACCGCGCAGCGGATCGTCGCCGCCACCTGGAGCCTTCCGCCGAGGCCAGGATTGGTGAGGAGGAACTGCTGGCGGTCGGCGAATTCAATCGGCGACACATCGGCGTCGCGCGCAATCTCGGCGATGCGGTCGAGATAGGGGCCGATCTCGCGCCAGCGCCAGCGATGCGGCTCTGCCTTCATCTGATTGGCGCCGACCCGCCCCCTGGCGAGCGCCCCGCCGACATCGATGCCGCTGTCCTTGAACCATGGACGCTGCGCCGGCGCGTTAGCCTGAGTACGCAGCCAGATGTGCAATCCACCGGCCTCGGCGTTGAGCTTTTCCATCGCCTCGCGCGCTGCCGAGGGGATTGGTGCGCGGGTCGCAGGTTCGCTAGGCGCTGCCGACATCTGACCCCTCCGGACATCTTTCGGCAAAGATAGCACAGGCGCGGAGTTCGCAGGCTCTAGGGGCAAAACATCACATCACATAACATTCCCTATCACGTTTTTTGGTACCCCATTTGGTACCCTGAAATAGTGTTGGCTCAGCTAAATGATAATTAAGTATTTGAATTCACTGGTGAGCCCGTCGGGATTCGAACCCGAGACCTACTGATTAAAAGTCAGTTGCTCTACCGGCTGAGCTACGGGCTCGCACAACAGCGCGGTCGGAAGGTACAGGCGAAGGGCTTGCGCGACAACTACGCGCTCGCGGCTAGGCCGGTTTGACGGAACCAAGCCTGCGCCGGAAGATGAAAGCCGGCAGCTGGAGGCGATGCTGCTCGCCGGCGAGCAGCAGATAACAGAGGCGGCCAATGGCGCCGAGCAGACAGAGCGCCGGCACTGGCGTCAGAGCGAGCGCCACCGGCTCCACAAAGGGATAAAGGATCAGCCCCGAAGCGGCGGCCGCGACAAGCGGCCGCGCCGAGCCCGCAAGGGTGCGCTGCCAATGCGACCCGAACTCGCGGCGAAGCGGCCATAGCCCAGCCAGCGCTAGGCAAATGGCGTAACCCAGCGAGGTTGCCGCGACGGCGACGAGCCCGTAGCGCACGGCCAGCGCAACCGCGGCAAGGCCGCCGACCGCCCCGATCGCCCGCCACCGCGCCTCGTTTCTCGCCCCGACCGCCGCCGCGCGCGAGGTGATCGCCGCCGCCGGGATCAACCCAAGCAGCATGACCTGCGCCGGCAGCACCGCCCCCCACCAGCGAAGATCGATGATCGGGGGCAGGGCGACTGGGAGGAGCAAGCTGAAAAGGATCGCGGCAAGCGCGACGCGCCGGATGGGCTTGGCGATTTCGCTCGCCCACTCGGCGAGGAGAGCGCGCCTCGCCGGCCTTGGCGCGTTCAGCAGAATGTCCTCGAGCGCTTCGGCAACGCGACCGGCCAAGAGATAGAGCCCGGCCGCGACCGGCCCCAGGAGGAGGCCAATCATCAGGCAGGGGGCCTGGCGCGAAATGACCGGCCAGGCGAGGCCAAGCGCATCTAGGTCAAGCGCTCGGCACAGCTCACTGAAATGCGGGCGCGAACAAGAGAGGCCGATCCGGCGCGCTGCCATTCCCCACAGCACCGCGCACTCGATCAAGCGTTGCGTCACGATCTGCGC
Source organism: Allostellaceae bacterium (assembly GCA_035604035.1). Classification (GTDB taxonomy): domain Bacteria; phylum Pseudomonadota; class Alphaproteobacteria; order ATCC43930; family CGMCC-115725; genus DATARH01. The sequence continues at coordinate 4,847 of DATNJF010000360.1, forward strand.
GACCAGCGACCACGCGCCGGCGCCGGCCCAGGCCAGCGCCAGGGCAACACCGCCGCCAGCGGCAAGCCCGGCGGTCGTCGAAGCGACAAACGGCCCCGCCTTGCCGCGGCGCCGCAGCAGCGCGGTCGGCACCGCGCCCAGCCCACCCAGCACCGGCAGCAGCGACAGCGTCTGCGCGATGTCGCCGAGCGGCGCTTCGTCGAGCATGGCGCCTAGCTGACCGGCCGCCAGATAAAGCAGTAGCGATGTTGTGGCGCCGATGCCCACCGCACTGACCAGAGCGGTCGACAAATGCCGATCATCGAGCGGCTCAAGGCGGGCGAGGGTTGCGACCACGGACTCGACGAGGAGCGCCTCGACGATGGCGATGCCGCTCAGCGCCATGACAAAACTTCCATAGCCGCGCGGCCCGATAATCGGCGCCAATACTAGAAAGAACCCGAGCCAGCCCGCGTGCCGGACAGTCGGCTCGATCCGCGCGCGCCACGCGTCACCGTTATGCGCTGGAGCGACGGGCAAGGCGGCCATGCCGGCACGGTCGCGCAACCGTCTTGCCGGGAGCTTAATTTGCTTGGAGATTTACGGTGAAGACAAAGTAAATATAGATGGTTTATCGCAAGTTAAACTCTAAAAGCTCGATAAATTACTGATAAACCCGCCGCGATAATTGTAGAAAAATCGGCCAATATCGGAGATACCGAGACTTCCACCCTGATTCCGACCGGGTGGCTGGGAGTGCCTCAGGAATGTGTCTTGAGAGGAACGAGATCCTCGTCGTCATCCACGAGACTGAGCGGCGCGAGCGGATCGCGCGCCTGATCACCGACGAAGGTTTCGCGGTGACCATGGCCGGCGAGGGGCTGACGGCGCTGCGGATCTTGGGCGACCGCGGCTTCGCGCTGATCGTGGCGGCAACGAATTTGCCTGGCTCGCTCGACGGTCCGGCGATGATGCGGCGCGCGCGCCAGCGCCATCCTTGGCTCAAGGTCCTTTACACTGGCGAACCGGCCACTCGGCCGACCCTCGGTAATCCCGACATTGACGATTTCATCGCCGCACCGTTCGAAAGCCACGAACTGATCGGTTGCGTCTTCGAATTGTTGCACCGCCCGATGGCAGCCGGAGCCGCCGATCTCGGCCGGCGCGTCCGCGCCGAGCTCAGAGCATCTTAGAGCGAAACCGGCGGCGCCTCATTTTCAGGCCTCGAATTACTCGCCTTCTATGTCGTCCTCGCGGCTGGTTCGAGGAACTCCCTCGGATCGACCGGCTTACTGCCGCGGCGTAGTTCAAAATGCAGCTGCGGTTCGCCGACGCCGCCGGTGTCCCCGACCCTGGCGATGATTTGGCCGGCGCTCACCGTATCGCCCTTCTTGACAGTGATGTCGTCGAGATGGGCGTAGGCGGAGATCCAGCCATTGGCGTGCTTGACCAGGACCAGATTGCCGTAGCCTTTCGCCTCGTTGCCTACATAGGCGACCGTGCCGGCATCGATCGACTGGACCGGCGTGCCGAGCGGCGCTGCGATGTTGATGCCCTGGTTGTGCGCCTGGCCGTTGGCGAGACCGTAGCCGGCAATGAGGCGGCCATGGACCGGCCACGGGAAGCGGCCGCTCGATATCCCCAACGTCGGGCTGGGTGGTGGTGTGCTTGCAGGGGGCGATGGCTCGACCGTGGTGAGGGGCCTCGACGGCGAAGCGTCTAGCGGAATGACATCAGACGTAAATTTGGCGGTTCTTGGCGGCGGTTGCTTCGGTATCGGTCCCTTCGCGATCGATGGCAGCGCGGTCTTCGTGATTGTTGGCGGTGGCGGCCCTGCCGTCATTACCAGCGGCGCCTTTGCCGCCGCTGGTCCGGTACCGCCAATGTAGACCGGCGCCGGCCAACTCGGAGCCGGTGAGCAAGCTGCCAGCAAACCGGCGATTACCGAGAGGCTCGCCGCCGCGGCGAGTCGGCGGTCGATAATCTCTGCCATTTCTTCCCCCTACGCGTCCCCCGACGCTGAGCCCCAGTTTACCCCGAATCATCGCTGTCTGCAGCCTCACGGCGTGCCGCCGCGTCGATCAGGGCGCGCCGGCGCGTGTTCGTTCTTGCCAAAAAGTCTCGACTTCGCCCTTCTTGGGCGATTGCGGAAACGCACGAAATCTTCTAGAAGCCGCAGAAATCCTAGATTCGGGGCGTGGCGCAGTCTGGTAGCGCACCTGCTTTCGGAGCACCGAGGCTAGGGCGGGGAAGTTATTCATACATCTACGCTTTTCGCGTTCTCGACACCGCGCTGTATCGCGATTGCGTCATTTCCTCCGCCATCATCACGGCCCGGACGTCGGCGATCGCGGTGCGCGCATAGCGCAGCGTGGTATCGATCAAGGTGTGGCCGAGCATGTGTTGGACCGCGGGCAGGTTGCCGCTCGCCCGGAGCTTTCTGGTTGCCGCGGTATGGCGCAAATCATGAAATCGAAAGTCGGCGATGCCAGCGGCCTTCAATGCCCGAGCCCACTCGCGCCGCCAGCCGGTGATCGTGAAGGGATACCGGTCCCCCTTGGCCTGCATCGTGCCACGGTGCCGATCATGGCGATTGCGGGCGGCCGCGTAGGTGAACACATAGACCGGATGCCGGCCCCGCTCGCCTGAGACAATAGCGGCGAGGGCAGGGGTCAGCGGCAGGACCTGCCGACGTCCGCCAGGGCGCTTCGATTTGGTCTGCCACGAGATAGTCTCGGCATCGAAATTGACTTGAGACCAGGTCAACCCGATGACGTTGCCGAGACGCGCACCGGAGAGAAGCGCGAAACGCACCATCGCGTATCTCGGCTTAGAGCCCCACCGAGCGCCACCAATGTTGATTGACTACCCGGGACGGAAATTTGCGATTTTCCTGCTTTGCGCGGGCTTGTTGTCGTGCGCAACGCCGTTGCCGCCAACCGGCGACCTGCGCCTAGATCGCCAGTCATGCGACAAGGCCCACCCGCCCCAGGTCGGGAATTATGTTGCGCACGCAAAGTGCGTGAACGCCGCGATGGAAACTGACGCGATACCGCGCGCCCGATATCCTGATCTGATCCGACTGCAAGAGCAGTTTCGGCTAAGGTCAGGCCGATAATCGCGTCCTCGCCGCTCAGGCCGCCGCGCGCAAGATGGCCGAGCTCGATGACTTGGTGGTGAGGATCGAGCATGCCCGCTCTTCTGGACGTGCCGATGACGCCAACAAACTCCTCCATCGCAATGAAGCTATGTTACGGCAATAGCTGACTCGATTTGGCCGGCTCATCTGGGCGAGTGACTTGCTGGGCGTCATCTCCGGCATCGGCCTGCGCAAGATCTGTAGCCACGCCCAACAGATCGGCGCGCTGCCGCTCGCCGATTGCGAGCAAGCAATCGATATCATCATTGCTGAGCACGTTGACCACGGTCGCCTTCCTGTATGGAATAGCCTACCGTTTATCAACCACCAGTTATAGCCAAAACTCGTTGCAGAATTAAGTAGGTGCCGCACCGTTTGCGCCGAGAGGTACACCGCCGCCGGCGAACGTCCGCTGACATCGCGGCTGCGGTGCGGGCATAGATAAGGCCCCGCCATTTCCATGGCGGGGCCCATGTCATCAACCCTTCCATCGCGCCCCGGCTAGGAAGATTGCCGGAGGATCCTGAGCACGAAGGCGATGACCTGGAAACAGTATTGCACGACTGTGACAGCGACTAGCCGGGCGTTGGAGTTAAACC
>DATNJF010000361.1:0-8697 GCA_035604035.1 Allostellaceae bacterium
CCATCCCAGCGCCAGCTCGGACAAATCGCCGGTGCCGACGACCAGGGCGGCGTTATGGTTGGCCAGCCGGAACAGGTAGTCGGTGCGCAACCCGGCCTGCACATTCTCATAGGTCACGTCATATTGCTTCTCGCCGCGGCCGGCGGCGTGCCCGATATCCTTGAACAACTGCTCGGCCGCCGGGCGGATGTCGATCTCGTCGCCGGTGACCCCCAGGGCCTTCATCAGGCGCCAGGCATTATTCTTTGTGCCGGCACTGGTCGCGAAGCCGGGTAGCGTGTAGGCCAGCACGTTCTGCCGCGGCAGGCCTAGTCGATCCATCGTCCGCGCCGCGACGATCAGCGCCTGGGTCGAGTCGAGACCGCCCGATACCCCGATCACCAGCTTCTTCAGCCCGGTCGCCGACAGACGTTGTGCCAGGCCTTGGATCTGGATGTTGTAGGCCTCGTAGCAATTGTCGCTCAGCATCGCCGGATCGGACGGGACAAAGGGAAACCGCTCGACCTCCCGGCGCAGCTCGCGCCCCGCCTCTGGGATCGCGAACTCAAACTCGACCCGCCGGAACGGCGACCCCTTGGCATTGATTAGCCTGGCGTTGTCGCCGAACGTGTTGGTGCGCATCCGCTCCTGTCGAATACGGCCGAGATCGATGTCGGCGACGGCGATCTCGGCTTTCTTGCTGAACCGCTCGGTCTCGGCGAGCCAGGCGCCCATCTCGAAGATCCCAGCCTGGCCGTCCCAGGCGAGGTCGGTCGTCGACTCGCCGGCGCCCGCCGCGGAATAGGCGTAGGCGGCGATGCAGCGCGCCGATTGCGCCGCGCAGAGGAGGCGCCGCATCTGCGCCTTGCCGATGGTGATGTTGCTGGCCGACAGGTTCAGCAGCACTTCGGCCCCCGCCGCGGCGCCGGCAATGCTCGGCGGTTGCGGCACCCACAAATCCTCGCAAATTTCGATGTGAAAGGTGAAAGCCGCCGGCCCGGTCGCCGCAAACAGCAGATCGATGCCGAACGGCACGTCCTGGCCGGCCAATGTCATCATCTCGCCGCGCACCGCCTCGCCCGAGGTGAAATGCCGACGCTCGTAGAATTCGCGATAGTTGGGCAGAAAAACTTTCGGAACGATGCCGAGCACCCGCCCCCGATGAATTGCGATGCCGCAGTTGTAAAGCCCGCCCTTTGAGCGCAGCGGCGCACCGACGACAATGATCGGCGCCCGCTTCCGGCTGAGCTCCACCAAGCGGCCGATCTGCGCCTCGACCGCGTCGAGCAGCGCGTCCTGAAACAACAAATCGTCGATCGCATAGGCCGACAGGCAAAGCTCCGGGAAGAGCAGCAGCGCGACCCCGTCCTTGTCGCCGGCCTCGACCAGCGCCGCGACCTGCTCGCCGTTCTTCGCCGGATCGGCGACCGCCACCTGTGGCACACAGGCGCCGAGGCGGACGAATTGATGGCTATAAGGTGAGAAGAACGCTGACATTTGGGCGGAACGCTCGCGCGGCGGAGGTTTGGAACGAGCCATTCGGATCGTCCAACCTACTTATACTCAAAATGAGTATTTTTCAATAAGCACCCCGTCAATCCGCGAACGGGTCGCGCACCAGCACGGTGTCTTCGCGTTCGGGACTGGTCGAAAGCATCGCGACCGGCGCGCCGATCAGCTCCTCCAATCGACGGATATACTTGATCGCGGTCGCCGGCAGATCAGCCCACGAGCGCGCCCCCCGGGTACTTTCGCCCCAGCCCTGGAAGGTCTCGTACACCGGCTCGACCTCAGCCTGCACCGAGGTTCCAGCCGGCAAGTAGTCGTATTTCTTGCCGCCGCAGCGATAAGAGGTGCAGACCTTGATCTCGTCGAAGCCGTCGAGCACATCGAGCTTGGTTAAGGCGATGCCGTCGATGCCACCGAACCTGATCGCCTGCCGCACCATCACCGCGTCGAACCAGCCGCAGCGCCGGCGCCTGCCGGTGTTGGTGCCGAATTCCTTGCCCCGGTCGCCAAGCTTCTGCCCGATCGTGTCGGTAAGCTCCGTCGGGAATGGGCCGCTACCGACCCGTGTCGTGTAGGCCTTGGTGATGCCGAGCACAAAGCCCACCGCCGAGGGTGCGATCCCCGCTCCTGCCGCAGCCTGCCCCGCCAGTGTATTCGACGAGGTCACGTAAGGGTAGGTCCCGTGGTCGACGTCGAGCATCGCCGCTTGGGCACCCTCGAACAGCACGCGGTGGCCGGCGCGCCGCGCCTGGTCGAGAATGCGCCAGCATGTATCGGCATACGGCAGCACCTTCGGCGCGATCTCGCGCAACTGCTCGAGGAGGTCCTCGCGGTTGATTTCCGCCGCATCGAGCCCGCGCAGCAGGGCGTTGTGGTGCAGCAGAACTTCGTCGACGCGATCCTCCAGCGCCTTCGGATCAGCGAGATCACAGACCCGGATCGCCCGCCGCCCGACCTTATCCTCGTAGGCCGGACCGATACCACGCCCGGTGGTACCGATCTTCTTGTCGCCGCGGCGCTCCTCGCGCGCTCGGTCGAGCGCGCCATGCGAAGGCAATATCAGCGCCGCGTTGTCGGCGAGCTTCAGGTTCTTCGGTGAAATGTCGAGGCCCTTGCCGCGCATGGTCTCGATCTCGGCAATCAGCGCCCACGGATCGACGACAACACCGTTGCCGATGATCGACAATTTTCCGCGTACCACGCCCGACGGCAGGAGGCTCAACTTGTATTCGATATTGCCGACGACGAGGGTGTGGCCGGCATTGTGGCCGCCCTGAAAACGCACCACGATATCGGCGCGTTCGCTGAGCCAATCGACGATCTTGCCCTTGCCTTCGTCGCCCCATTGCGCGCCGACCACGGCGACATTGCCCATTAGCTTCTCCCGCCGCGCACCGGCGCCGGTGTGCCATTTTCGAGCACGAAGCCGCAGCCCAGGCGCTGCGCCTCGCCATGCCAATTGGCGGCCTTGCTCAGAGCGGCGATGGTGATCCAGCCCTCCCCGCGCAGCGCCACCGCTCGCGCCTTGTCGAAATCGGGCGGGAGCAATACCCGCCGTCGCGGCGACCCTGCCGGCAACGTCGACAGGATCGTGTCGGTGTAGAGCGTGACGCCAGTGGCGGGCTCAGGCACCGCCGGGTTGCCGGCATTGTAGCGGCCGCCTCGGCCGAGTTCGCCGAGCGGGCCGCGATCGCGTCCGAGCCGAGCGAAGAATGCGAAGCTGATCCCGGTGTGATATTCGAACCCACGGTTCTCGACCGGATCGACGGTGACCTTGAGCGCCGGCATCGCGGCGGCGAGCCCATCAAGCACCGCACCGAGCCGCTCGCGTTCTTCGCGCGCCCGCGGCGGTAGGTCGAGCTTGGCGAGCGCCGCGCGTGTGCGCGCTGCGGAGCCGGCGGCCGAAACCAGCTGCGCGAGGAGCCGGCCCGCCTCCCCGGGAAGCCCCGCCACCGCGGTCACGTCCTTATGATCGAGCGCCGCGCGCAGCATCGCCGCACGCTCTCTGGTAATGTCGAAAGCTTCTGCGATCGCCGGTACCAAGGTCGGCATCGTCAGGTCGACCGACAGATTGGGTACACCGGCCGACGCCAGCGCCTCGCCGGCGACGGCGATGACCTCGACATCGGCCGCCGATCCTTCGGCGCCGATCAACTCGCCGCCGATCTGGCCGAATTGCCGCTCGGGCCGCACCTCCGAGCCTCTAACGCGCAGGACTTGCCCGGCATAGCTGAGACGAAGTGGACGTTCGCGATGACCGAGCCGCGTCACGGCGATGCGCGCCACTTGCGGGGTCATGTCGGCCCGCACGCCAACCATGCGGTGCGAGGTCGGGTCCATCGTCCGAAAGGTGTCGCTGGCCATGACCGCGCCCGCACCGGAAAGCAGTGTGTCTTCGAACTCGACGAGCGGTGGCTTGACCCGCTCGTAACCGTGCGCCGCCAGCACGGCCATCAGCCGCGCCGTCAGCTCGGCTTCCCGCTCGGCCTCGGGCGGCAGCAGGTCGTAGAGCCCGGTCGGCAACAGGGCGGCATGCGGCGCGTCGTTCATGCCGCGATATTGCACTCAGCGGCGCGAGAAAGCGATTGCCGAGCGGCAAAATGCGGGCCTGGACCGGATAGCGAGCTGGCGCGCCGAACTTCTTTGGCGTCATTTCGCGCCACAACTATCAGCAGGATATGGCGACCACCGGACGCAGTTGTCTCCGGGCAAGCACGAGCATCGCAAACCTCAAACTTCTTTAACTACAATTTTGTAGTTGAATTGATCGATAAGCATTGCATCTTTTCGCGAGCGACCACAGAATACGATTTGCATCGTCACTTCCCCCACCCTCGACGGTGCAAGCAAAGTTCCGCCCTTGTCGACGGAACCGAAACCCCGGCCTACCCCCGGCCGGGGTTTCGCATTTCCAAGCCTCAGAACTTCATCGATTTGACCTGGACGACATTCGGTAGGCCCAGAACTGTGTCCAAGAGTTCAGGGGTCAATTCCTCGTCGACTTCGACAAGGCAGATCGCATCCTCACCGGCTGCGGTCCGCCCGAGGTGAAACGAGGCGATGTTGATCGACTTCGCGCCCAGCGCGTTGCCGAGCGCGCCGATAAAGCCAGGCTTGTCGAGGTTGCGCACAAACAGCACGTGGCGCCCAAGCTCGGCCTCGAGCGGCATCCCATCGACCGCGACCAGACGCGGCTTGTCGCCGGCGAAGACCGTCCCGGCGATCGTCCGCTGTCCGCCCTCGGCGGTGACCGTGATCCGCATCAGCATTTGGTAATCGCCCGGCTCCGGCCGCAGCGTCTCACTGATCCGAATGTCGCGCTCGCGACAAATGACCGGCGCATTGACCATGTTCACGGTCGCCAATTGCGGCGCCAGCAACCCGGTCAGCGCGGTCGAGGTCAGCGGCTTGATATTGAGCTCGGCGATCGCTCCCTCATAATCGATCGCCACCGACTTAATACCGCTGTCGGTCAACTGCCCGGCGAAGCTGCCGATCTGCTCGGCGAGCTTCATGTAAGGTCGCAAACGTAGCGCGTCTTCGGCGGTGAGAGAGGGCATGTTGACTGCGTTCGACACCGCTCCGGTCAGCAGGAAATCGGCCATCTGCTCGGCGATTTGCACCGCGACATTCTCTTGTGCCTCGGCCGTCGCCGCGCCGAGATGCGGCGTCGCGACGACATTGTCGCGGCCGAACAGCGGATTTTCCCTCGCCGGCTCCTCGACAAAGACATCGATCGCCGCGCCGGCGATCTCGCCGCGGTCGAGGGCTGCGGCCAGGTCTTCCTCGACGACAAGCCCGCCCCTCGCGCAATTGATGATGCGCGCACCGGGCTTCAGTCGTTTCAATGCCTTCGCGTCGATCATCCCACGGGTTTGATCGGTCATTGGCGTGTGCAACGTGATGAAATCGGCGCGGGCGAGAAGCTGATCGAGCGTGACCCGCTCGATCCCCAAATCGACCGCGCGCTCGGCCGAGAGGAAGGGATCGTAGCCAATCACCTTCATCTTGAGCCCGTGCGCCCGGTCGGCGACGATCGCGCCGATATTGCCGCAGCCGATGATGCCGAGCGTCTTGCCGCTCAGCTCGACTCCCATGAAGCGCGACTTCTCCCACTTCCCGGCTTGAGTCGATCGGTCAGCGGCCGGGATCTGCCGCGCCAACGCAAACATCATGGCGATCGCGTGCTCGGCTGCAGTGATGGCATTGCCGTAGGGCGTATTCATTACGACGATGCCGCGCTCGGTCGCGGCCGGGACGTCGATATTGTCCACGCCGATCCCGGCGCGGCCGATCACCTTGAGATTCGCGGCGGCCGAGATCAGCGCCGGCGTCACCTTTGTCGCCGAGCGCACGGCCAGACCGTCATATTCGCCGATCGCGCCCGCGAGCTCGTCAGCCGGTAGTCCGATCCGCGTCACCGCATCGATCCCGCGCTCGGCAAAGACGGCGACAGCGCGTGGGCTGAGCTCGTCGGCGATCAAGACTTTAGGCATTCAATACCTCAGCGACTTCATATGAGGCGGCGAGAGAGCGAGGCAAAATTTGCGCCGTTGGCGCGCGACGGCGGTCTCAACCCATCACTGCCTCGTTGTAAGTTCTAGGCTGCCTTCGCGGCGGCGCTCTCCTCGGTCCAGGCCCAGTCGAGCCACGGCAGCAATGCTTCGACGTCGCTCCGCTCGACGGTCGCCCCCGTCCAGATGCGAATACCCGGAGGCGAGGCGCGGTGAGTGGCGAGGTCGTAACCGACCCCTTCCTTGTCGAGCCGGGCCAGCATGCGGCGCGAGGTCGTAAAACGGATTTCCGGCTCCAGAGCGGTAAACCACGGTGCGGAGATCATGAGGCAGGGCGATGTGCATGAGCGCGTCGCCGGATCCTCGGCGAGGAACTCGACCCAATTCGTCCGCGCGACCCAGTCGGCGATGACAGCGAGGTTCGCCTCGGCGCGAGCGACGCAGCCGTCGAGGCCGCCGACGCTTTCGGCCCATTTCAACGAGTCGAGCGCGTCCTCGATGCACAGCATCGACGGCGTGTTGATCGTCTCGCCGCGGAAGATGCCCTCGATCAGCTTGGCCTTGCTGGTCAGCCGAAAGATTTTCGGCAGTGGCCACGGCGGCACGTAGCTCTCCAGCCGCTCGACAGCGCGCGGGCTCAACGCGAGCATGCCGTGGCCGGCCTCGCCGCCAAGCGCTTTCTGCCATGACCAGGTCACGACATCGAGCTTCGGCCATGGCAGCCGCATCGCGAAAGCCGCCGAGGTGGCGTCGCAGATCGTTAGCCCCTTGCGGCCGGAAGCAATCCAATCGCCGTTCGGCACTCGCACGCCGGACGTCGTGCCGTTCCACACGAAGACCACGTCGCGGTCGGTATCGACTTTCGTGAGATCGGGAAGCTTGCCGTAAGGCGCGCCGAAATGGCGCAAATCGGAGAGCTTCAAGTGATGGGTAATGTCGTCGACCCAGGTCTCGCCAAAATTCTCCCACGACAGGACGTCGACACCACGCGCGCCCAGCAGCGACCACATCGCCATCTCGATCGCACCTGTATCGGATGCGGGCACGATCCCAACTTTGTAATCGGCGGGGATTTGCAACAGAGCTCGCGAACGCTCGATGACCTCGACACACTGCGCGAGACCAATCGATGAACGATGCGAGCGTCCGACCAGAGCGCCCGATAGCACCGCCGGCGCCCAACCTGGCCGCTTGGCGCAGGGGCCTGACGAAAAGCACGGGTTAGCCGGGCGCCGGGTCGGCTTCATCGCCCATCCCCTCTCGATATTTAGGTCCGCGCACGACAGCCTAGCGCTCTGCGCGCAGCGCGAAACCTATGTAGGGGCGGGCCTACGGTCAATCAAACGCGGATCGGCGTGCCTGCGGCATCGCCGCGCGGCTTCCCGTTCGGCGGCTCTTTAGGCCACCGGCATCCTTCAGAAAAAACTAAGGCCTCGCCTAAAAGATCGCGAGGCCGACGACCGGGTTGTTCCAAGTCTTGCGAACCTGATCCTCGACACAGAGACCGCTCTCGGTCACCGCCTCATGAACCCGATTATCAATATGCGGCTCTTCGGGGGAGAGCGAACGTACCAGATGATCGATGGTGGCTTCTTCACCAATATGCCATTTCCGAAAATGCGCCTCGACATCGCGCTTCACGGTCATGGTTACCTCCCTCCGATGGGGCGCTTGGGGGGATCGCCCCGTCCGGTGGAAGGGTTCATAATTCTTGTTTCGCCACTCGGCAACCGTTTTGCTAATAACTCGCGCAAAAAAGTGCTTGTTTGCACATTTGTTAAGCAAGTTACAGCCCATTTACAAAGTTCTGTGTCAGCTACCGGTTACAAATCGCCCAAGAGTAAATTGCCCACTCACAGTTTCATCCACAGCAAGAACAACGATTATCCACAACAACCGATAGCGAGTTGTTTTCATGGACTGGCTTCGGGCCGAGTTGAAGAAAGGCAATAGCCCACTCGGCTTAGTGTTGCTGTTACGCCGATTACGGTTGCCGAGATCGATGCTGCTGTTGAGTTACTGCGCGTGACCCCGCGGAAGGCGGCGCAGAACCGGACACAATTACCAGCCGTTATGTCGCTAGTTGGATCGACCGCGGCGCTCCGTTACTTGGAGAGTGGGCCGGCTGGCGCCTTGTTGGATTGATGCACGCCCAGCTGAGCGACCTGCGGCGGATCGGCGAAATCGATGAGGTTTGGCTGTCGGTTGCACCGGACAGCTTGCCGGCGCTGGCTTTATACGAAAAGCTCGGCTTTGTTGATCGCGCGGGGTCGCCAGCAACGACGTTCGCGCTCGCCACGTACCTAGCGATGCTGTGGAGCCCCGATCGCTAGCGCCATTCCGGAGGTGCCCAATGGAATACGGCCTGTTCACGATGCCCTCGCATCCGCCGGAGCGCAGCCTTTACGACGGCCACCGCTGGGATTTGCAGACGTTGCGCTGGGCTGACGAATTGGGCTTTGCCGAAGCCTGGATCGGCGAGCACCACACCGCGCCGTGGGAACCGCACCCCTCGCCCGACCTGCTGATCGCGCAGGCACTGATGGAGACCAGCCGCATCCGCCTCGCGCCCGGCGGTTTCTTGCTGCCCTACCACCACCCGGCTGAGCTGGCGAACCGGGTAGCGATGCTCGATCACATGGCCCAGGGCCGGCTCAATTTCGGCGTCGCCGCCAGCGGCCTGCCGAGCGATTGG
>DATNJF010000362.1:0-3204 GCA_035604035.1 Allostellaceae bacterium
CTGGTCGGGTGGCGTCGGGATCTGCGCGTTAGTCGCCTCCATGGCACTTTCGTTCAGCCGCTGCCGATCGATACTCCGATCGTCGTCAGCAGCCGCGTTGCCAACTCCAGCTTCGAGGGTAATGCCGAGCATCTGGTGCTCCGCCTCGTGGCGCGGACCGAAGGAGATGTGGCCATCTGTGTTGGTGAAGTCGAAGCCCATGTCACCGCCGCCATCGCCTCTTAAGATCGGGCCGTGATGCCGCCGCCGGAGTGAGCGCAGGCATCCGCCATGGATCTAGCCTCGACACTGCCTTATGCCGCAGCGAACTGGTGGCTCCTATCATGCGGCGCGCGTGTCGTCGCGGCGGTGGCCACCCTTGTGCAGCCGCGACTGCGGCGCTGGCGGGCAACGCGCGAAGACAAGCCGCCGGTTTCGATCGTGATCCCGGTCAGGCGGCTGGAGGCCGACGCCGAGGCGGCTTTTGCGTCGGCATTCTCGCAGGACTATCCACTCGTTGAGGTGTTGGTGTCGGCGGCGGAGGACGCCTCGCCCGCTTTGGAGCTAGCAGGACGGATTGCGCGTAAATTTCCCCTCGTCAGGTCACGTATCCTCAATGGAAACAAGCAATTCACCACGAATCCCAAGGTCAGCAACTTGGTGCCGGCCATTGAAGCGGCGGATCACGACCTGATCCTGGTGAAGGATTCGAACGTGCGGCTGCAACCCGATCAGCTTGCGGAGTTCGTTCGATACCTGACCCCGGGAATCGGCTTGGTCTGTTCAGTGCCGATCGGGGTCGCGCCCATTGGTTTCGCCGCTAAAATCGAAAGCGCGATTTTGAACGGGAACCTGGCGCCGGTGATGTTCGGCTTCTCGCTGTTCCGGTTGAACGTCGGGTTTAGCAAGGTGATGCTATTTGAACGAAGCAACTTCTATAGGGCCGGTGGCGTCCGCGCTATTGCCGACACTTTTGGCGACGATCATGCGTTGGCCAAGGCGTTGGCGCGGATCGGACTCAGGACCATTTTTGTCGGCAGCGTTACTTGTCAGACCCTGGGCCGCCGAAGTTTGCGGGAGGTATGCGATCGCCAGCTCCGATGGCTGATGATTCGCCGGTTCGAGGCGCCGCTTGCCTACGTCGTAGAGCCGCTGTTCGGCAGCGCCGTCGCAACCATTGCCGGGGCGATCGGTGCCCCCCTGTTCGGCTTGCCCGCGTGGCTGATGGCGGCGGCGACCCTCGTCTTCTGGCTGGCGCTGCAAAGCCTCGTTGTCGCCCTCAACAGCTGGGGTTGGTCCTGGCGGTTCCCGATAGCTAGCCTGTGCGGCGAGATCATCATGCCGGTGTTGTGGGCGAGGAGCTGGTTTCTGCGGAATGCTCGTTGGGCAGGGCGTATGTTCGAAATGCCTCGTGGCATCCTGTGAGCACGGCAATGAAGTGCGGCCGCCCCGGACCCTTAATACCCCATCAAGCCGCAACAGCGCGTGCAGACCGGCATTAGCCCCTCTCGGTTGAGGCTAAGACGAAAATCCCGATACCGCGGTGAGTTCCACAATTCGCTGATGGTGTCTGTGCGGACGTTACCAACGACGTAGTCATGATAGTCACGACAGGGCGAGAGGTCGCCGTTGCTGTCGACCTCGACCGCCTGGTAGATCGAGACGCACTTGTCGTAGCCGAACGTCGCGCGATGATCGGCGTAGTAGGTGTTGATCTCCTCGGCGCCGGTAAGCGGCGGCACCAGGGCCACCGCCGGCGCCGACCAGGCCCGCGATTTCTCAAACACGGTCTGGAGCTCGCGATCGAGGGCGCCGGCATCGCTTGGCCTCCAGCCGCCCACCCAGCCGCGATGGAGGGTCGGGCGAAAACCGAAGCGGCGGGAGAAATCGTCTTCATGGGCAGCGGCGCTCGCCTCGTCGATCCACCACGACAGATAGAAGATGAACAGGTCGACCTGATCGCGAAAGGCCTCGTAGATATCGTTCAGATGCGCCACGTTGGCCTGTGAGATCACGGTTAGCGCGGCGATCAGCGGCAGATTGCGGCCGCGGGCCTGCCGCGCCTCACGGACGGCGGCGAGGCCGCGCTTGATATCGCGGAAATTGTCGCCGCCGCCACCAGCGGACGGGCGCAGGGCGTTGTGCAATTCCGCGCAATGGCCGTCGATTGAGACCTGCAAGAGAAATAGCGGCGCGTCGACTAGGCGCTCGGCAGAGGCGGCGAGCCGCGTTCCGTTGGTGGCTATACTGGTCGGCAGTCCGAGGTCGGTCGCCCCGGCAATCAAGTCGAGGATGCCCTCGTAGAGCATCGGCTCGCCGCCCCAGAAATAGACCAGCGGCTGATGGCCGTGTGCCCCCAAGTCCTTCAGCAAATGCAAGTAACGTTCGGTCGGGATCTCGCGTTCTTTGAGCTCGTTCAGGCTGCAGCTATGAAGATACCCATTATCCCCCCACTGCCCGCAGGTGTGGCAGCGCAGATTGCACCGGTCGGTCAGGCGGAAGCTTGCCTGTCGTATCTTTCCGCCTATCCCCTCGTGGCGGCGGGGGTGAAACTGATTGAAGAACCGCTTTTCAAGTTCCAGTTTCAGCAGCTTGTTGCCGATCCACAAATGCGGTCCCACCTGCCTCGCGTACCGCGCCACAGTGCCAACGCCGATGCCGGTTCGTATCATCGCTGATGACCCCTGTTCAGGCAGTTTCCAACATCCGCGAGACATCGCGGAACGCGGCAATCGCCGCTTCGATATGCTCGGGCTTATGCGCTGCCGAGGTGCTGAAGCGCAAGACCACCTCGCCGGTGGGCGTTGCCGGCGGGATCAGGAGGTTGACGTAAATGCCCCGTTCCAGAAGCGCCTTCCAGAACGCGAATCCTGCGTGAAAGCCAGGCATCCGGATGCTGCCGACCGGCCCCGGAGCGGCATAGAGATGCAGTCCCAAGGCGCTCACGCCGGCATGCAGCGCTCGCGCGTTGCGCCATAGGGCCTCGCGCAAGGAATCGCCGGCCGCGATCAATTTAATTGCTTGCCGCGCCGCCGCGACAACCGCCGGCGGCAACGATGCCGTGTAAAGATACGAGCGAGCCAGAAGCCGGAACGACCGAAGAGCCGGCGTATTGGTCACGGCATAGCCGCCGATCACGCCAACGCTCTTGCTCAACGTGCCGACGATCACGTCGATATCGTCCTCCACACCCAGATGCTCCGCGACACCGCGGCCGGTCCGGCC
>DATNJF010000363.1:0-5945 GCA_035604035.1 Allostellaceae bacterium
CCGTCGTCGTCATCCCGCAATCGCTGTCGCCGGGCAACGAGCAGCGCGAATTCTTCGGCCCGGCGGCGGCCGACCAGCCGGGCAGCCAGAATCTGATGGGCGTCAAGAGCCCGGTCATCGACGCGTTGATCGAGCAAGTGATCCAGGCGCCCACCCGCAGCGACCTCGTCACCCGGGTCCGTGCGCTCGACCGGGTGCTGCAATACGGCTACTACCTGATCCCGCAATACCACCTCGCGTCGTACTGGGTCGCCTATTGGAACAAGTTCCGCCACCCTGAGACCCCGCCCAAATACGCGCTCGGCCTAGAAACCTGGTGGGTCGATACCGGCGCCGAAAAGACCATCGAGCAGAAGCAAGGTGAGGGTGCGAAGTGATCGCCTATGCGATCCGCCGCATCCTGTTGATGATCCCGACCCTGTTCGCGATCATGGTGGTCAATTTCATCATCATCCAGGCGGCGCCGGGCGGCCCGGTGCAGCAGATGATCGCCAAATTGAAGGGCAATACAGTCAGCGCCACCGAGCGGGTCAGCGGCGGCAGCACCGGCGAGACCGCAGCGCCCCAGTCGACCGGCGACAGCTTCTATCGGGGCGCGCGCGGCATCGATCCGGCGCTCATCAAGCAGCTCGTCCACCAATACGGCTTCGATAAGCCGCCTTTGGAGCGCTTCGAGTTAATGATCAAGAACTACGCGATGTTTGATTTCGGCGACAGCTTCTTCCAGGACCGCAGCGTCGTCAGCCTGATCCGCGACAAGCTCCCGGTATCGATCTCGATCGGGCTGTGGACGACCCTGTTCACCTATTTGATTTCGATCCCGCTCGGCATCCGAAAGGCGGTGCGCGACGGTAGCGCCTTCGATGTGTGGAGCAGCTCGGTGGTGCTTGTCGGCTATGCGGTGCCGAGTTTCCTCTTCGCGGTGCTGCTGATCGTGCTCTTCGCCGGCGGCAGCTACCTGTCGATCTTTCCGCTGCGCGGCCTGGTCAGCGACGACTGGGCGAGTTTCTCCTGGCCGCTGAAGATTGCCGACTATTTCTGGCACATCGCGCTGCCGATCGCGGCGCTCACCATCGGTGGCTTCGCGACCCTGACGATGCTGACCAAGAACTGCTTCCTCGACGAGATCAACAAGCAATATGTGCTGACCGCCCGTGCCAAGGGGCTCAGCGAGCGCCGGGTGCTTTACGGCCACGTTTTCCGCAACGCGATGCTTCTGGTGGTGGCGAGCTTTCCGGCTGCCTTCGTCTCGATCCTCTTTACCGGCGCACTGCTTATCGAGGTCATCTTCTCCTTGGACGGGCTCGGGCTTCTCGGTTTCGAGGCGGCGATCAACCGCGACTACCCGATCATGTTCGCGACGCTCTACGTGTTCACCCTCGTGGGGTTGGTGCTCAAGCTGATCAGCGACCTCACCTATATGCTCATCGACCCGCGCATCGATTTCGCCACACGCGGCGTTTGAGCACACCCCCTCGAAACGCCGAGAGGGGGATGCCGATCTAACCCCCCACGAATAAACCTACCGATAAGCAAATCCTGGACAGAGGTGGCGACACGCTTCCGCGGCAACGATCGCGGCAAGAGGAAACGCCCCAATCAGCATCAGGAGCACAGTATGAAACGAGTATTGCTGACAGCCGCCGCCGTGGCGGTCGCGACCGCTTTGGGCGTCGTCGGGGCCTCTGCGGCCCAATACGACAAGCCGATGCCGGGCGTCGCCGTGTACGGACCGGTGCAAGGAACCCAGCCGGCGGGCGAAGTCCCCCCGGGCGTGGCTTCTCCGGGGTACCGGTATCAGTGGGTCTATTCCTACGACCATCACGGGTACCGCGGTCACTGGGAGGCGCAGCGCGTCGGTTCGTAAGCGGCTGATCAGCGCGTAAAGAGCCCGCCAGGCGTGGTAACGTGCCTGGCGGGCTTTCTTTGTTTCGCGCATGCTTTGACCTGCGGCGGGAGCGGCGGCAAGATCGCGCGTCGAGATCATGACCTACCGGGAGAACGCCATGAGCAGCTTCCGTATCGCCCTGGTTCAGCCGATCACCGCGCCGCCCCCCGACGACGAGCGGAACGTCGCCGCCGCGGTCGAATGGATCGCGCGGGCGGCCGGCGAAGGTGCCGACTTCGTCTGCTTTCCGGAGAGTTATCCCGGCCCGTGGCGCATGCCGGCCACCTACGATCCTAGCCCGGTGATCGCCGAGACGGCGGCGAAGCACGGCGTCCATGCCGTCTTCGGCACCGTAGAGCCGATCGATGTCGCCAAAGCCACCGCCTACAACCTTACCTGCATGGCGTTTCCCGACGGCCGTCCGGTGGCGCGCTATCGCCGCTCTCACCCCAACGGGCCGTGGATCTATACCGGCGGCAAATACTGGGAATTCCAGTACGTCGCCGGCAACGATTACCCGGTCTTCGACACCAAACACGGCAAAGTCGGCCTCGCGATGTGCAGCGAGGTCTACATGCCCGAGGTGACCCGGGCGCTGGCGCTACGCGGCGCCGAGCTAATCTTCATGCCGGCGGGCATGGACAAGCGCCGGCTGTGGGAGACCTGGCGGACGCTGCTGTGGGCGCGGGCGATCGAGAACCTGGCGCTCGTCGTCTCGACGCAAAACCTGGTGACGCATCAGAATCGCGGCCTCGCCATCGTCGCCGCCCCCGAATCGATCCTCTACGAAAGTCAAGTCGCCGGGATGGGCGTGGTCGAGGTCAGCCTCGACCGGGTACGCGAATTGCGCGGCACGAGGGACGGGGGCAGCTCGTCGGAAAGCTGCGGCGCCAAGCAGGGTCTGCTCTCGGAGCAGTGGCAGCGGCCGGAACTCTACGACCGCTTCTATCCAAAGCCGCTAAAGGACGCAGCTGAGTAGACCGGCAACCCATTCCTCATATCAGCCAATAGGTTCGCGCCTGCCCCGTTTGGTTGACACCTTGCGGGGCCGGGTCTAAGTCAACCGCGAGTCAAAAAAGACCTATTGGCGCACTTTCCGCCGGGACAAGCCAAGTGATGTCCGATCCGCGGCCGCTTTCGCCCCACCTGCAAATCTATCGCTGGCAGCTGACCTCGGTGATGTCGATCCTGCACCGGGCGAGCGGGATCGCGCTTGCGGTCGGCGCGATCCTATTGGTGTCGTGGCTCGGCGCCGCTTCGGATGGGCCGGAGTCCTATACTGCGTTCCAGCATTTCATGGGGTCGTGGTTCGGCCTGCTGCTGCTCTTCGGGTGGACGGTGGCCCTGTTCTACCATTTGTGTAACGGCATCCGGCATTTGTGGTGGGATACCGGCCGCGGCCTCGAGTTGAGGAGCGTCTACGCGAGCGGCTGGACGGTGCTCGCCGCGACTGCCGCCCTCACCGTAGTCGCCTGGATCGCCGGGCTTTCCGGCGGGAGCCACTGATGTCCGAGACTCGGCTGCGTTCCCCGCTCGGCCGCGCGATCGGGCTCGGTTCGGCGAAGGAGGGTGTCCACCATTGGTGGATGCAGCGCGTCACCGCGATCGTGCTGGTGCCGCTGATCTTGTGGCCGGTCATCTCGGTCATCGGGCTCGCCGGCGCGGAGCGCGGAGCGCTTGTCGCGTGGCTGCACAACCCGATGCCGGCCGTGCTGATGATCGTCCTGCTGGTCGCGATTTTTTATCACACCGCGCTCGGGCTCCAGGTCGTGATCGAAGACTACATCCACAGCGAAGCCTGGAAGCTGACCGCGCTTATCGTGATGCGCCTGTTGTGCATCCTGTTCGTGGTGCGCGGCGTCCTCGCCGTCCTAAAGCTGGCGCTCGGCGCCTAACCCCTCGGAGTACGCAATGCCTGCCGCCTATCCGATCATCGATCACGCCTACGATGTCGTCGTCGTCGGCGCCGGCGGCGCCGGTCTGCGCGCGACGCTCGGCACCACGCTCGAGGGGCTCAAGACTGCCTGCATCTCGAAAGTGTTCCCGACCCGCAGCCACACCGTCGCCGCGCAGGGCGGGATCGCCGCCGCGCTCGGTAATATGAGCGACGACGATTGGCGCTGGCATATGTACGACACGGTCAAGGGGTCGGACTGGCTCGGCGACCAGGACGCGATTGAGTTCATGTGCCGCAACGCGATACCCGCGGTCATCGAGCTTGAGCATTTCGGCGTGCCGTTCTCGCGCACCGCGCTAGGCCAGATCTATCAGCGGCCGTTCGGTGGGCACATGCAGGAATTCGGCGATGGCGCCCCGGCGAACCGCGCCTGCGCCGCCGCCGACCGTACCGGACATGCCATCCTCCACGCGCTCTATCAGCAGTCGCTGCGCCACAACGCCGATTTCTTCATCGAGTATTTCGCCCTCGACCTGATCATGGACAGTGAGGGTGTCTGCCGCGGCGTCCTGGCGTGGAACCTGATGGACGGCACGCTGCACCGCTTCCGCGCCCACATGGTGATCCTCGCCACCGGCGGGTATGGGCGAACCTATTTCACCTGCACCTCGGCCCATACCTGCACCGGCGACGGCAACGCGATGGTGCTGCGCGCCGGGCTGCCGCTGCAGGACATGGAGTTCATCCAGTTCCACCCGACCGGCATCTACGGCGCCGGCTGCCTCATCACCGAAGGTGCGCGCGGCGAGGGCGGCTACGTCACCAACAGCGAGGGCGAGCGCTTTATGGAGCGCTATGCGCCGCACGCCAAGGATCTGGCCTCGCGCGACGTGGTC
Organism: Allostellaceae bacterium; assembly: GCA_035604035.1. Classification (GTDB taxonomy): domain Bacteria; phylum Pseudomonadota; class Alphaproteobacteria; order ATCC43930; family CGMCC-115725; genus DATARH01. The sequence goes on from DATNJF010000363.1 coordinate 4,682, forward strand.
AGTCGGGCGATGACCATCGAGATCCGCGAGGGACGGGGCTGCGGGCCGCTGAAGGACCACATCCTCCTGCACCTCGAGCATCTCGATCCGGCGGTGCTGCACCAGCGCCTGCCAGGCATTTCCGAGACCGCGAAGATATTTTCTGGGGTCGATGTGACCCGCGAGCCGATCCCGATCCTGCCGACCGTGCACTACAATATGGGCGGGGTGCCGACCAACTACCGCGGCGAGGCGCTCCGACCGACCGATAGCGACCCCGACGCGGTCTGCCCGGGTCTGATGGCGATCGGCGAGGGCGCGAGCGTGTCGGTGCACGGCGCCAACCGGCTCGGCTGCAACTCGCTGTTGGACATCGTCGTATTCGGCCGCGCCGCGGCGCATCGCGCCGTCGAATTGGTTCGCCCGGGCTCGGCGCACCCGCCGCTGGAGAATGGCATCGAAGCCTCGCTCGACCGCTTTGATGTGGTGCGCCATTCGAAGGGACCGCGCAAGACCGGCGCGATCCGCACCGAGATGCAGAAGGTTATGCAGGACAATTGCGCGGTGTTTCGCACCGCCGACGTGCTTCAAGAAGGAGTCGGTAAGATCGACGCAGCAGCGCGCGCCTACGCCGATCTCGGCATCAGCGACCGCTCGTTGATCTGGAACAGCGACCTCGTCGAGGCGCTCGAATTGCAGAACTTGCTGGAGCAGGCGGTCGTCGCCCTGCACTCGGCCGAGAACCGCAAGGAAAGCCGCGGTGCCCATGCCCGCGAGGATTTCCCCGAGCGCGACGACAAGAACTGGCTAAAGCACACGCTTTCTTGGCTCGACGGCGATTGCGACGTGACGCTCGGTTCCCGTCCGGTGCACCTCAATACCTTGTCGAACGAGGTCCAATCGTTTCCGCCCAAGGCGCGGGTTTACTGATGGCCGAGTTCACCCTTCCCGCCAATTCCAAGATCGGCACCGGCAAGACCTATCCGCCACCGGCGAACGCGAAAACCCCGCGGCGCTTCCACATCTACCGCTGGAACCCCGATGATGGCGCCAACCCGCGCCTCGACACCTATACCGTCGATCTCGCCGACATCGCGCCGATGGTCCTGGACGCCCTCAACAAGATCAAGAACGAGGTCGATACCACCCTGACCTTCCGCCGCTCATGCCGCGAGGGCATTTGCGGCTCGTGCGCGATGAATATCGACGGCACCAACACGCTCGCCTGCCTGAAGCCGATCGAGGAGATCAAGGGCGACGTCAAAATCTACCCGCTGCCGCATAT
>DATNJF010000364.1:0-20919 GCA_035604035.1 Allostellaceae bacterium
TGGCGGCGCGCCTCTTCTGAGGGCGAATATCGTGCGGCTGGCCTATTTGGACGAAGCGGGCATATCGAACATCGCGCATGAGCCACACCTCGTGGTCGCAGGCCCGATCATTTACCCGGATCGCGAATGGATTCCGCTAGAGGGGTATCTTCGAGCAATAGCGCGCGACTGTTTTAGTGATCGCCTGCCGTCGGGTTTTTTCTTTCATACGATGGAACTCTGGCACGGAAACGGCTTTTTTCCGCGAGCCGAATGGTCACGCGAGCGACGGCTTGAAATTTTAACGCAACTTGCCGAAGTGCCGAGTAAGTTTAAAATCCCCTTGGCGGTCGGATATATAAACAGAAGGCGATTTCTAGCTGAAACATTAAAACAGCGACCTGAGGTTTCGCCATCTGATGTTCGCGATGCCGCGCATGCCTTTGCCTTTTTGCAAGCAGCGCAGGCTGTTGATAACTGGATGAAGAATCACGCGCCAGACGAAGTTGTAATGTTAATCGGAGAGGAGACCGGAAAAATCCAAAAGGCGCTAAAGGCTTTACATGCATTACATCGCGCCGAAGAAAATAATATAATTCAGCAAGCGTATTTTAAATCTAGCCGCATAGTTGATACTATCCATTTTGCCGATAAGAGGTCTTCAATTCTATTGCAAATAGCTGATGTTGCTGCGTTCTTTGTCCGGAGACGGCTCGCAAGAAAGACAGACTCTGATAAATTTTATAATCTGCTAGAGCCGCATATAACCTTTCAGACTGGAAAGGAGTTCTCCGCCGCCGAACAGATTAAACCCGCCCGCAGGCTGACATCCCGCGAGCGCTCGCAGCGGCAGTCACGATGGTCACCCCTATGACTTTGTGGGCGCGACTTTATCGAACACCCGGTCAAACGCTTCCGGGTCTTCGTCCATTTCAGCTTTCCGTGCGGCCTCGACGAAGCGCTCGAACTGCGCCTTATCCGCGATCTTGCGGCTCGGCGGTTTCGGCTCAGCCCGTGTCTTCTTCGTCTTCGTCACCATCGAACGGCAGCCTCAGTTGCATAGGTTCCCTATATGGCGCGTTGAGTGCCAGGGGTCTAGGCGGTTCCGGCTTCTTAGGCTTGGCTACGAGCCGTTCGATAGGTGAGCCGCTTGCCGGTGACGCCGACAATGGCGCGATCCGCGCGCTCGTCATCGTTAACGCCGAGCGCGATCCGGTTGCTGTACCGGAAATCGAACTCGGCGAGATAGCGGTGCAAATGCCGCTCTTCGCAGTGCTGGTAGATACCTCGCATCCCGCGCTTGAAGATCGAAAAGAAGCCCTCGACGGTATTGGTGTGCGCCTTGCCGCGCGCCCATTCCTCAGCACCGTGATTGACGCTTTCATGGCTGGCGAAACGGCGACCGATCCCCCGGTAAGCGGAAAGCTGATCGGTCATCAAATCGCTTTTGGTGTCGCATGGGCGAGAACGATCCGGCGCAACTCGGCAGCGGTCACGTTCTCGGCCTTGATCGAACGGGCGATGCCGCCGCGCTCGACGAGGGTTACGACGGGGATTTTGGTGCGAGCGCGACCAGGACCGCCTTGGCCTCCCTTCCACCACCCACGCTCGTTCGAGAATTGCCACGGATCGACCTGCTCAGCGTTTTCCTTCCGCCCCCAAAAGGTTTCGTCGATTTCGATAGTTTTGCCTTCACCGCCAACCGGGCCGAACACGTCGGAATGATCCGCCATCGCGAGCCGGATGCGATGGCTCATGTGCCAAGCGGTGCGCAGGGTCACGCCGAGGATACGGTGAAGCTGATTGGTGCTGATCCCCTTTTTGCTGGAGCACATCAGACCGATGGCCTGGAGCCACAGGTGCATCGCTACATGGCTGTCCTCGAAGATGGTGCCGATCTTGACGGTGAAGGGCTTGCGGCAGGCGTAGCACTTGTAGAGGCCGATCCGGGTGCTCTTGCCTTTCAACGCGCCGCTCTTATCCTCGACGCCGCAATGCGGGCATACCCGACCGTTTCGCCAAATACGCGCCTCGACGTAGGCATAAGCGGCCTCTTCGTTGGTGAGGTGCGGGCGGTCGAAAACCGAATTAGCCATTGTCTATCTCCTTGTAGGAGATATCATAATGCATAATCAGGGTATGTCAAAGACAATATCGCCGGAGATAAAGAACATAAGAAGAACATCGTGATCGGTCAAGCGATCGTCCGCTCTATTCTCGATGATGCATCGCTGTATGATGGCCCCCAAGATCGAGGAGATCGGGATGGCCGAGTTCGCGACACGCCAGATCGGCCGCACCAAGCTGCGGGTGACCGAACTGGGCCTCGGCTGCGCGACCTTGGGCGGCAGCCGGATCGATGTTGCGCGGCAGGCGGCGGAAGAGATCGTCGCCGCCGCCTGGAACGCCGGGGTGCGCTATGTCGACACCGCGCCGTTCTACGGCGTCGGCCAAGCCGAACGCGCGGTCGGCGACGCGACCCGTGACCATCCGCGCGACGAATGGGTGCTGTCGACCAAGGTCGGTCGATTGCTACGCCCCAACCCGACCGGTGTGCATGCCGACGGCCGCATCCACCCGCTGCCGTTTGACCCGGTCTACGACTACTCCTATGACGGGATCATGCGCTCGATCGAGGACAGTCTGCAGCGGTTGGGCCTGGCGCGCATCGACATCCTCTATGTCCACGACATCGGCGTGTACCAGCACGGGCCCGAGGCGCATGCCGGCCACATGAAGACGCTGCGCGAGAGCGGCTACCGCGCGTTGCAAGAGTTGCGCTCGGCGGGAGCGGTGTCGGCGATCGGCATCGGCGTCAACGAGCGCGAGGTGCTGCTCGAGGCGATGGAGTGGGGGCAGTGGGACGCGTTCCTGCTCGCCGGTCGCTACACGCTGCTGGAGCAGGCGCCGCTCGACGATCTGCTACCGAAATGCGTCGCCGCCGGCACGTCGATCGTCGTTGGCGGGCCGCTCAATTCGGGCATCCTCGCCGGCCGCGACACCTGGAACTACAATCCGGCCCCGCCAGAGGTAATGGCGCGGGTCAAGGCCATCGCCGCTATTTGCGAGGCCCACAACGTGCCGCTGCCCGCGGCGGCGCTGCAATTCCCGCTGGCGCACCCGGCGGTTGCCGCGATCACCCCCGGCCCGCGCAACGCCGCCGAGTTCACCCAGAACCTCGGCTTGTTACGACATACTATCCCTGCTGCGCTATGGTCCGATCTGCGGCAAGCCGAGCTGCTTCACCCCGACGCGCCCGTGCCGGAGAGCCAATCATGAGCGCACCAATGGCAGGCACCGTTCAGGACGGGCTGATCGACACCGCCAAGCGCGTGCTGCCCGGAGGCACGTTCGGCAACATGGCCGGCGACGTCGTGATCCGCGAGGGGCGCGGCGGCCGAGTGTGGGACGAGGACGGCAAGGAATACGTCGATTTCCTGCTCGGTTCGGGGCCGATGCTGGTCGGCCACGCGCACCCCGAAGTCACCGCCGCGGCCCAGGCGCGGATCGCGCAGGGCACGACGTTCTTTGCCAACAACCGCTGGGGCATCGAGCTGGCCGAAGCGATCGTCGCCGCGGTGTTATGCGCCGAGCAGGTGCGGTTTGTCTCAACCGGGTCGGAGGCCGATCTCTACGCGATGCGCGCCGCGCGCGCTTTCACCGGGCGCGACAAGATCCTCAAGTTCGAGGGCGGCTATCACGGCATGAGCGATTATTCGCTGATGAGCCTGGCGCCGAAGCGCTCCGCCAACTTCCCGGCGGCGGTGCCGGATTCCGCCGGTATCCCGCGCAGCTTGCGCGACGAGATGCTGATCGCGCCGTTCAACAATATCGAGGCCGTCGCCGGCATTGTCCGCGAGCATAAGGGCGAGCTGGCCGCGATAATCCTCGAACCGTTTCAGCGCATCATCCCGCCGGCGCCCGGCTTCCTCCAGGCGCTGCGCAAGCTCACCGCCGAGAATGATATCCCGCTGATCTTCGACGAGGTGGTCACGGGGTTCCGCCTCGCCTATGGCGGGGCGCAGGAATACTACGAGGTGGTCCCCGATCTGTGCACGCTCGGCAAGGTCATCGGCGGCGGGTTCCCGCTGGCGGCGATCGCTGGGCGTGCTGACATCATGGCGCATTTTGACAAGGCGAAGGTCGGCGACGCCGGGTTTCTGATGCAAATAGGAACCCTATCGGGCAACCCCGTCGCGGCGGCAGCCGGGTTGGCGACGCTGGACATCCTGCGCCGGCCCGGTGCGTACGAACAGATCTTCGCCACCGGCCGCGAGCTGATGCAAACACTCGACGGGCTCCTGAAGCAAGCCGGCATCCCGGCGCAGGTGATCGGCGAGCCGCCGTTGTTCGAGGTCGTGTTCACCTCCGACACCAGTCCGATCCGCGATTACGCCGGCACCTTACGCGGAGACATGGATATCGCCCGCCGGTTCAACGCGCTCTTGCGCGAGCGCGGCATCCTCAAGGGCGAGCAGAAATACTACGTGTCGCTGGCGCATACGGCGGACGATATTCGTCTCACGCGCGAAGCCTGGGCCTCGGCGATCAAGGCGCTGGCGAGTTAAGCGAGCAGCGGCGGCACCAGCAACGATGCCAGCAGACGACCCGGCGTGTGGTCGGCGTCGATGAACCAGCCGGCCTCGGAGCAGATGTTCATCGTGCCCAGTGAGCGTCCGCGGAAGCGGATCGGCACATTCATGACCGCGCCGATGCCGAGGCTGAAGATCAGCTCGTAATCGGCGAAGGCGGCGCGAACCTCGTCCGCCGAATTGGCGACGAATATCTCGCCGCGGTCGAGCACCTGCTCGCCCCAGGGCGTGCCCTGCTTGGGCTTGCGGCCGCTGACGGGGTAGGCATGGGGATCGCTGCTGTAGAGCCGCTCGACCTCTTGGCTCTCGCCATGCAGGCGCATGATCGTCAACAGCCGGAAGCCGATCGCCTTTTGCGCCAGCGCCTCGACCGCGCGGAACACGGCGTCGGGCTCGCGTGCGTTGGCGGTCACCTCGGCGACAGCGGCGATATCGGCAATTGTCAGGCTCGTTCTGGTCATCGCGCCTCGTTGGACCATGCTAGGCTTGGCATGGCAAGCGGAGGGAAACACCGGACATGAAGGTCGGTCTGTTTATCAACACGCAGTTCCCCGAGGGCTTCAACGTCGGCGAACGGGTGCCGGAGATGGTGGAGCAGGTGCGCGCGGCGCGCGACGCCGGCTTCGCCTCGCTGTGGCTGCCGCATCACTGGCTGACCTACCCGCTGCAGATGCTGCAGATCACCCCGTTGATGGGTTACATCGCGGCGCATGCCGAGGGCATGACGATCGGCCCCAACATCCTGATCCTGCCGCCGCTCAACCCGATGCATGTCGCCGAGGAGGCCGCGACCCTCGATGTCCTGACCGGCGGCAACTACATCCTCGGCCTCGGCCTCGGCTACCGCCAGCCGGAATTCGACGCGTTCGGCATTCCGCTCAACGAGCGCGCGCCTCGCTTCAACGAGGCGATCGGCTTGATGCGCCGGCTATGGACCGAGAATCGCGTCACCCACCAGGGCAAGTTCTACACCGTCAACGATGCCGGGATCGGGGTGAAGCCGGTGCGGCCGGGCGGGCCGCCGCTTTACATCGCCGCGCAGGCCGATGTGTCGGTGCGGCGCGCGGCGCGGATCGGCGATGCCTGGCTCATCGTCAACAGCAGCGGATTGGCCAAGATCGCGCCGCTGATGCAGACCTACCGCGCGGCGCTGAAGGAGTTCGGTCGCGCGCCGAAGGAGTTCCCGATCACCGTCGAGTGCTATGTCGGCGAGCGCCACGCCACCGCGCACGAGGAATGCCGCGGCCCGCTCGAATACAAATACGACGCCTATGCCGCCTGGGGTCTGGAGGACCGCACCTCGTCGTCGTTCCCGGATTTCGCCCGCGACCGCTTCATCATCGGCGACAAGGTTTCGGTGAAGGAGGAGATCGCGCGGTACCGCGAAATCCTTGGGGTCGACCACTTCATCATGCGCTGCCAGTGGCCGGGCCTGCCGCAGGAACGAGCGCTGGCCTCGATCAAGCGGCTCGGCGAGATTTTCGCATCGTAGGAGGTGGAAGATGAAACCTGTTCCAGCAATCTTGTGTGCCGCGGCGATGGCCGCGCTCATCACCGGCGCGCAGGCTGCGGATATCGCCCGGGCCGGCGCATCGGCGCCGGCGTTTACCGCGACCGACATCGCCGGCCACGCCGTGAGCCTCGCCGATTACGCCGGCAAGACGGTCATCCTCGAATGGACCAACGACGGCTGTCCGTTCGTCGGCAAGCACTACAACAGTGGCAACATGCAGGAATTGCAGCGGCGCTTCACCGCAGCGGGCGACATTTGGCTGACGATCGCGTCGTCGGCACCGGGCGAGCAAGGCTTTGTCGACCCGGAGCAGGCGCGCGCCGATATCACCCGGTGGAACGCGGCGCCGAGCGACTATCTGCTCGACCCGGACGGGGTGGTGGGCCACCTCTACGACGCGCGGGCGACGCCGCACATGGTGGTGATCGATGGCAACGGCGTTGTCGCCTATATCGGGGCGATCGACGACAAGCGCTCGACCGACCTCGACGACGTGAAAACCGCGAAGAATTACGTGGCCGCCGCGCTCGACGAGCTGGCGGCTGGCAAGCCGGTGACGGTCGCGGCAACCCACGACTATGGCTGCAGCGTCAAATACAAGACGAGCTGAGCATGGCGGATTACAGCATTTTTGAGGCTGGCGACGTCGTCCTCCAATCGGGGCTGACCTATCGCAACGCGCGGCTCGCCTATAAGACCCACGGCACGCTTAACGCCGCGAAGTCGAACGCGATCGTCTACCCGACCTCGTTCGGCGCCCAGCACACCGACCTCGAATGGCAGATCGGCGAGGGCAAGCCGCTCGACCCGTCCAAATACTTCATCGTCATCATCAACAAGTTCGGCAATGGGCTGTCGTCGAGCCCGAGCAACACGCCGCCGCCGTTCGATCGTGGCCGCTACCCGCATTTCACCATGACCGACAATGTGCGGGTGCAGCAGCGTCTGATGCAGGAGGTCTTTGGCATCGAGCGGGTCTGTCTCGTCTACGGCTTCTCGATGGGTGCTCAGCAGGCATTCCACTGGGGCGCCCTCTTCCCCGACCGGGTCGAGCGCATCGCCCCGATCTGCGGCTCGGCCAAGACCTCACCGCATAATTTCGTCTTTCTCGAAGGGGTGAAGACGGCGCTCATCGCCGACCCGGCGTGGCAGGACGGCTGGTTCGCGACCCAACCGGTGCGCGGGTTTCAGGCGTTCGGCCGGGTCTATGCCGGGTGGGGCCTCTCCCAGGCCTTCTACCGCGAGGAGGTATGGCGCAAGATCGGCTTCTCCTCGCTGGAGGATTTTCTCGTCGGCAGCTGGGAGGCTGGCTTCCGCCGGCGCGACGCGAACGACCTGCTGGCGATGCTGTGGATGTGGCAGCACGCCGATATCAGCGCCAACGAGCTCTACGGCGGCGATTTTCCGAAGGCGCTGGGCGCGATCAAGGCCAAAGCGATCGTGATGCCGTGCGAGACCGACCTCTATTTCACGGTCGAGGACAGCCGCCGCGAGGTTGCCCGCATGCCGAACGCCGAATTACGGCCAATCCCGTCGATCTGGGGCCACCGCGCCGGCAACCCGATGTTCAACCCGGAAGACGCCAAGTTCATCAACGACGCGGTCAAGGAGCTGCTGGCTTCTTGACCGGCTGAACGGCATCTGTCGACCTGCCGACCGCGCCAGCGACCCCGCGTTCAACCGGCAAGACGCTAAATTCATCGATGCCGCGGTCATGCCGCACACCTCGTCGCCGAACGGCCGACTTCACCACCCGTACAAATCCCCGCGCTCGGCGCCATCGAGCCAGCGCACCGGGCCGTCGGCCCAGGCGAGCAGGCGGGCGCCGTAGCGGCTGGAGAGGGTGAGCTCGGTCTCGGCGTCGATCGTCACATAGCAGCCGGAGCCGGCCGCCGCGTCGCCGGCGCGGATTTCGCCCGAGAGCACGAAGAGATCGGTCATCCCGGTCGTCACATGCGCCGGCACCTGCGTCCCCGGCGCCAGCAGCAATTGGGCGAAGCGCGCGCGGTGCGCCTGGCCGGCATAATCGAAGAGCGCGCGCCGGGTAAGGCCAGGCGCCGGCCCCGGCACCGCGGTGATGGCGTCGGGGTTGATGAGAACATCGGAGGGCTGGCCGAGCGTGGTGTCGACGCTCTCGCCGGCCCGGCCGGCAGCGCGGCCGAGCTCGCCGAGCACGCCGTCCTCGTCACTGGGATAGAGCACCGGCCCGTCGACCCGGGCCACGACCAGCGCCGCGTCGTAGCAGATCACGTCGTGCACGGCGCCGGTGAGATTGATCAGCGCCTGGCCGCCGCAGATGCGGGTGACGTGATCGGTCAACGAGCCGGACAGCATGAAGCTGGCGGCGGGGCCGAGATGGCGGTGCACCCCGGACCTGGACAGCGGCTCGAAACGCACCCCGCCGAACCAGCGCCCGGCGGCCGGGTCGCTGCGAATGTTCTGCTGCGATACGCCGGCGGGGCCGGACGGCACCCACGTACCGGCTGCCATGTCATGGACCGAGACGCGCGGCGGCTGGTTGGTTTGCGGCATGGCGGGCCCTCCCTCGGCGGCACGATATCGCGCCGGCTTGCGGTCAGCCACAAGCGTCTAGGGATGCGGGATGCCCGCCGGCGCGCGAGCGACCGGCACCGGGCTGGCGAGCCCGGCGCCGGTGCTGTCGCTATTCGCTTGCGGCCTACGGGGTGTAGGTCAGGCTGATCGCCGCGATGCCGGCCGCGACATTGAGGCCGGTCGAGCCCGAGATGCTGAGCGGCTGCAAGGCGATCGTATTGCCGGAGCCGCCGATCAGCGCGTTGGCGCCGACGCCGACGCCGACGGTGGCGCTGGCCGTGCCGCCGGCATAGCCGCCGGTCAGTGCGCCCGGTTGCAGGTTCGCCTGCGGCGCGAACACGGTCCAGACGATGACGCCCGCCTGTGTGTAGCCGATATCGGCGCCGAACTTGGTAATGCTGCCGGTGTAATGCTCCGATACCCCGTTCGTGCCGGTCAGCGTGCAGTTGAGATCGCGCGAGGAGCCGAAAATGAAACCCCAGCCGCTCGAGACGTTGCAAGTCAACATCCCGACCGCGACGCCCGAGGCCGCCGAGGCTGGTGAAATCAGCGCCGCTGCCGCGCCGAACATGGCGATTGCCGCCGCCGCTACGCGTAGTTTTGTCTTCACGTCCGCCCTCCTTCTAACCGGCGATGTGCGCCGTCGGAGCGAGCACCATAGCGCATTAACTGCGCGCCCGTTGATTCAGAAATCAGCAGACCGCCGCAGGGCGGGAAATTCTGTCGGTGAGACGGCAGCGCGTGGCGCGTCCATCACCCCGGCGCCATCCCGGCGCGCCGCAACCCGTCGTGAAACTTGCGCCTGCCAGCGACCATGAAGCGGTTCTTGCTGGGGTTAGTACGTTCCTCCACCTCGACCCGGGCGAGCGTATAGCCGGGGAACAGCTTATCGAAAGCTTGCAGAGTGCGCTGCGCTGACGCGGTTTTCCCCAACAGTGCGTGGGCGCTGACCAGATACAAGCGATTGTACCAGACCTTGGGCCACAGCCTGACCGAGCGCTGCAGCGGCGGTATGGCTTCGGCATATTGGCCCATGAAAAACCGGCCGCGCCCAATGATCCAATGAAACATGCCGAGCGACGGGCTCTTCGGATCAAGCTCGATCGCCTTCTCGACCTCGGCGATCCCTTCCTCCGCGCGTCCGAGATAGACCAGCTCGGCGCCCCTTTGCGCATGCCCGCGGGCAAAGTCGGGATTGTGCTTGACCGCTTCGGTGAACGCGGCAAGAGCGGCGTCATGCTCGCCCCGAGTGCGGTGAAGAAAACCCTTTGCGTAGTGCCCAAGGAAATGGTCGGGCTTGATCCCCAGCGTATGCTTCACCGCCGTCTCGGCTTTGGCTATTTCGGTCGCTCCGGCGTCGTTCCAGCGGTTGAGGTAGTCGCATAGGGTCGAGGTGGCGAGCAATGCTGAGGAGTCGGCGGCATGAGCCTCGAGATGCCCGCGCATTTGCTGTGTGCCCTGCGCATCGAGCCGTTTGTCATAGATTGCTCGGGCTCGAGCGATGGAGTTCTGCGGGCTTGTGGCCATCGCCAATCTCCGTGTTTGTCGGTTTCACCTTTTACGCGAGCGAAGGCGTCCGTGCAAACGCCTCCTTGTCGGGGCGATCGCGAAGGGCGACGCTCAGCTTTTTGCCATGCCTGCGGCGATCAGCCCTTCATGGAACTTCTCGCGAGCGGCGACCACGGTCGGGTTGCTGTTCGGGTTCGTGTCTTCCTGGCGCTTGACCAGAGCCAGCGTGTATGGCGGCTGCGCAAACCGGCGATTGAACTCGGCCAACGCTCTGGCCGCCTCGTCAACCTGCCCGAGCAGCGCGTAGGCGCTGACTAGGTGTAGCCGGTTGTACCAGAGGTTCGGCCGCGCCCGGACCGATCTGTGCAGCCAAGACACCGCCTCGCCGTATTGTCCGGCGTAGAAATGCGCCCTGCCGAGGATCCAGTGGAAAATGCCGATATGCGGGTCGTGGGGGCTGAGCCGCAACGCTTGCTCGACAAAAGGCGCGGCTTCCGCCGGGCGCCCGACATAGATGAGTTCACTGCCCTTATGCGCGTGGGCAAAGGCGAAGTTCGGGTCGAGTTCGATGGCCCGGCTGAACGCTTCCAGCGCCGAATGATGTTCGCCGCGCGACCGGTGGATGAGGCCGCTCGCGACGTGCGCCAACGCGTTGTTCGGGTCGATCAGCAGCGCCTTGTGAACCGCTTCTTCCGCCTCGCGGACCTGCTCCTTGCCGGTGCTATTCCACTGGTTCAGATGGTCCGACACGGTTACCTCAGCCAGGCGCGCCCAGGCTTCGGCGGAGGTCGAGTCGAGGTCCACCGACCGTTGTAAGAGCTCCCGCACGGCCATCGTGTGTTCGGGTGCGATCGATCCGAAGAATAGGCTCGTCGCGTGCAGCCGCAGGTCGAGGGCGCCGGGCTGCACGGTCTTCTCGGCGCGGCGTCCTTCCGCCCGCACCAGCTGCACATTGAGAGAGGCCGCGATCCGGCCGGTTATGGCATTCTCGAGGCCGCCCAGATCGACGAACTCGTGTTCAAAGCGATCACCCCAAAGCTGCTCCCCCGACGCGGCATCGACCAGCTGGATATTCGTTCTGACCAGCTCGCCAACGCGCGCGATGCTGCCGATGAGGAGGTAGCGAACGCCGAGTTCCCGGCCGATCTGCCGGGTATCGAGGGTGCTGCCCTTGTAGGTCATGGCGCTGGCCGCGGAGATCACCACAATGTCCCGCATCCGCGACAGATCGACGGTGAGATCGGCGGTCACCGCGTCGGTGAAATAATCCTGCCGGGGATCGCCGGTCGCGTTGCGGAACGGTAGGACCAGGATCGCGGGTCGGGTGGGCGCCGGCGCCGGTTCGGGCATCGCCGGAAGCGCGTCCGGTTGCGGCACCGTGTCCGCGCCACGTTCCCGCACCGCCGCAATAAACCGGACGCCTTTGCGCGCTACCGTGCGGATGGTCGCCTGGGTCGCGCCGCTATCGCCCACCGCCCGGCGCACCGCATTGATCCGCGTGGTGACGGCCGAATCTGACGCGATCCGCCCGCCCCACACCGCGTCGATCAGGTCGTCGCGGCTCACCACGCGCTCGCGGTTTCGCACGAGGTAGACAAGGAGGTCGAATACCTGCGGTTCGATCGGGATCTGCTCGCCCAGTCGCCGAAGCTCGTGGCGCTCGATATCGAGCAGAAAGTCGCCGAATTCGAATCCCACAATTGTCCGGGCGGTGTTTTTCGCGAGCGATGGGGAAACCTGCTGGGCTAAGGGCTCATCGGCCGGTCCAGATCGAGCCCCGGTAGCGGGCGACGACAGGGACCAAAGTGTTGCCGGCGGCTCGTCTTCGAACCCCGGGAAGATTCTGGCGACCTGCTTGACCCAGCCGTTCATCGCCGGATCAAATCTTCCAATGCGGCGGCGGAACGCGGTCATCGCTTGGTCGCTCAACCAGATCTCGGCTCCCTCGGCGGCAGCGACGACGCGCGCAGCAAAGTCAACCTCACTACCCCACACGTCGGCCGGTGTGTGGTCGGCATCCTTGACGTCGACTTCCCCGATGTGAACACCAGCGCGCACCCTTCTCAGAAGGTCCGGCGCGCCTGGCTCGTCATGGAATAACCGCGCGAACTCGACGGCGTCCGAAGCTGCTTTGAAGACAGCCATCACCGCGTCGCCGATAGTCTTTATGAATCGCCCGTTTCGCTCGGCGATCTTGGCGCGAGCGAGGCTGTAATGGTCAGCCTTTACCGCGTTCATCTTGTCGTCGCCGAGATTTGTACCGAGGCTCGTCCCCTTCACGACATCGGTGAAGACGATGGCGAGCGATACCCGCGTGCCCCCGGCCCAGGTCGTCAGCGGCGATTCATCTGCCATCGCGCGGTGCCTCTCGACACGATGGTACACCTGACAGGCGACACGCAAAGATCAAAATTTGTCCTGGTTCGACCGCAATCTACTCGCCGTCGCGATGTAGCTCGTGGCGGTCAACATCAAGCAAATGTTCGTCAAATTCGAACCGCACTATGCTCTCCCTGGCGACCGCGGCGATCGTAAGAAAAAGACAAGCTCGTCTTAAGGGTAAATCAAGGCCCCCTTCAAGTATCCGGCCCTGCGAACCGCCATGTTCCTCCCATCGACGGCCCTGGCGCCGCGAGATGAGGAGAGCGGCATGTCTCCAATCACTCTCAGAAGACCGTCTGGCAGCGTTGTCTTCGTCGCGGTCGTGCTGTTCCTGGCGGGGGGCGGTGAACAGGCTCGCCGGCTCGATGATGGGAATTTCCAGCTTGCGGTGCCGATCCTTCTCATTGTCTCCGGCGCGAGCCTGGTGACCAAGGCCGTGGTTTGAGCGGCACGGGCGCCCTCAGCAACAACGGCACTTCCTTTCGAACGAGGAACCGCAGCCATGCGCGCAAAAACCCAACTTCACTGGATAGCCGAAGCGGAGGCCCGATGCGTTGAGGAGTCCGCCTTCAGCCAGTGCACCGAACTCGACCCGCCAATCGGAGTCGTGTGGAGTGAGCCTTGCCCGTTGTGGCGCAAGTGGATGCTAAGGACGCTCGCTCGGCTTACTCCCACTCGATCGTGCCGGGCGGTTTCGAGGTCACGTCGTAGACGACGCGATTGATGCCGCGCACCTCGTTGATGATGCGGGTGGCGGTACGGCCCAAGACCTCGTGCGGGAACTGGTAGTAGTCGGCGGTCATGCCGTCGGTCGAGGTCACCGCGCGTAGGGCGCAGACGTTGTCGTAGCTGCGCGCATCGCCCATGACCCCGACCGTTTTCACCGGCAGCAGCACGGCGAAGGCCTGCCAGATCTCGTTGTAGAGCCCAGCCTTGCGAATCTCGTCGAGGAATACGGCGTCAGCGCGTTGTAATATCTCGACTCTCTCTCGCGTTACCTCGCCGGGAATGCGGATCGCCAGGCCTGGTCCGGGGAACGGGTGGCGCTCGACGAAATGCTCGGGCAGGCCCAATTCGCGGCCGAGCTCGCGGACCTCGTCCTTAAATAATTCGCGTAAAGGTTCGACCAATTTCAGCTTCATGCGCTCGGGTAGGCCGCCGACATTGTGGTGCGACTTGATCGTGACGCTGGGGCCGCCGGTGGCGCTCACCGACTCGATGACATCGGGGTAGAGCGTGCCTTGCGCGAGGTACTCGACGCCGCCGATCCCGTGCGCCTCGGCATCGAACACATCGATAAAGGTGGCGCCGATGATCTTGCGCTTCTGCTCGGGGTCGGTGACGCCAGTGAGCTTGCCCAGGAATAAGTCGCCCGCATCCTTGTGGACGAGCGGGATGTTGTAATGGCCGCGGAACAGGCGCACGACCTCCTCGGCTTCGCCGAGGCGCAACAGGCCGGTATCGACAAAGATGCAGGTGAGGCGCTCGCCGATCGCCTCGTGGATGAGCGCCGCGGCGACCGCCGAATCGACCCCGCCCGAGAGGCCGCAGACGACCCGCCCGCCGGCGACCTGGTCGCGGATGCGCTGCACCGCCTGGGCGCGAAACGCCGCCATCGTCCAGTCGCCCGAGCAGCCGCAGATGCGGTGAGTGAAGTTTTTGAGGAGCGCGCCGCCCTGTGGGGTGTGCACCACCTCGGGGTGGAACAGACAGCCGTAGAAGCGCCGCTCGTCATCGGCGATCGAGGCATAAGGCGCGCTGTCGGTCGCTGCGACGACGCGGAACCCGCCAGGGATCGCGTCGACCCGGTCGCCATGGCTCATCCACACCTGGGCGCGCGAGCCCTTCGGCCACAAATCCTCGAACAGCTTGCTGTCATCGACGATGTCGATGACAGCACGGCCGAATTCTTGGCTGTCGCTGAGGGTGACGCGGCCGCCCAGCTGCGCGCACATCGTCTGCATGCCGTAGCAGATCGCCAGGATAGGCACGCCGAGGTCGAACACGACATCAGGCGCGCGCGGTGTCGTCGCCTGCGTCACCGAGGCCGGCCCGCCGGAGAGGATGATACCTTTCGGCGCGAAGGCGCGGATCGCCTCCGCGCTTATCGTGTAGGGGTGGATTTCACTGTAGACGCCGTTTTCGCGCACGCGCCGCGCGATGAGCTGGGTGACCTGGCTGCCGAAATCGAGGATGAGGATGCGGTCAGTCATCGTTTTGGCGGTCATCGGTATCGGTGGTCCCGGGTTCGGGTGGTGCGGGCTTGCGCTCGAAAATCGCGACGAAGAAGCCGTCGGTGCCGTGCTGCGCCGGGGTGAGGCGGAGGTAGTCGCTGCCGCCGGGACAGCGAGTGCCGAGCGCCTCGTCCCAAGCTTGGCTCGCGGGATGGAGCGTGAAATCCGGCGTCTCGGCGAGGAAACGCTCGGCCTGGGCCTCGTTTTCCTCGCGCAGCAGCGAGCAGGTGACATAGGCGAGCCGCCCGCCCGGTTTCACCAGGCGCGCGGCGCTGCCGAGGATGTCGTGCTGGCGGATTTGCAGCTCGGCGAGGTCGTTGGGCGTGGCGCGCCACTTGGCGTCGGGGTTGCGCCGCCAGCTGCCGACCCCTAGGCAGGGGGCATCGACCAGCACCCGATCGAAGCTTTTGGCGTGGCGCTTGACCCACGGGTCGCGCTCGCTGGTGAGCGCGTGACGCTCGACATTGCTCACGCCGGCGCGGCGCAGCCTCTGGCCCGAGCGGTCGAGCCGCCAGTCCGCCGTGTCGCAGGCGACGAGCTTGCCGCGGTTCTTCATCGACGCGGCCAATGCAAGCGTCTTGCCGCCGGCCCCGGCGCAGAAATCGACAACGCGCATCCCTGGCCTGGCGCCAAGCAGGAGGGCGGCAAGTTGCGAGCCTTCGTCCTGCACCTCGACGAGGCCCTCCTTGAACGCCGCGAGGCTTGAGAGCGGTGCCCGCTCGGCGAGCCGCAACCCGACCGGCGACCAGGGCGTCGGCTCGGCGTGGATATGCTCGGCGGCCAGCGCCTTGCGGGCGCCATCGCGGTCGGTCTTGATGAGGTTGACCCGGAGATCGACCGGCGCCGGCGCGTTGAGACCCGCCATCTCTTCTTCCAGTCGGTCGCCGTAAACCGCTTCAAGGTAGGGTTCGAGCCAGTCGGGTAGGTCATTGGCCACCGCGCGCGGCATCGCCGGGTGGCGCAGGCTGCGACCGGCCAGCGCCTTCACCAAGCGGTCCTCGACCGGCGACAGCGCGGCCGGGCGAAACCGCCCGCCGTCGAAGCTGCCGGCGATCTCGCCCGCCGGCTCGCCTTCTGCGACCGCCAGTGCCGCGATCATCCGGGCGCGCGGTGCCGGGGCGATGTTGTTGCGGCCGGCGCGCTCGACCCACCAGTCAAGCGCAGCGCGGTGGCGCAGCACGGCGTAGACGTGGCGCGACACCTGCGCGCGGTCCTTCGAGCCGATGTAGCGATGCGTGCGAAAATAGCCCGCGGCGACATCATCCGCTGGCCGGCTGCCGGCGGCGAGAGTCTCGAGGATGTCAATCGCGGCGGCGATGCGGGCCCCCGGAGTCAATTCAGATCACATGTCCTGCCGATAATTCGGCGATTCTCGCGTGATCGCGATGTCGTGGACGTGGCTCTCTCTGAGCCCCGCGCCGGTGATGCGGACGAATTGGCAGTTCTGCTGCATCTCGGCAATGGTGCGGTTGCCGGTGTAGCCCATCGCCGCTTTGAGGCCGCCGATCAGCTGGTGGATGATGTTGCCGACCGGGCCCTTGTGCGGCACGCGGCCCTCGACCCCTTCGGGCACCAGCTTCAAGGTGTCGGTGACTTCCTGCTGGAAATAGCGGTCGGCCGAGCCGCGCGCCATCGCCCCGATCGAGCCCATGCCGCGGTAGTATTTGTAGCTGCGGCCCTGGTAGAGGAACACCTCGCCCGGGCTCTCGTCGGTGCCGGCGAAGAGCGAGCCGAGCATCGCGCAATCGGCGCCGGCGGCGATTGCTTTTGCCAGGTCGCCCGAAAATTTGATGCCGCCATCGGCGATCACCGGCACGCCGTGCTTGCGGCATTCCTCGACCGCGTCCGTGATCGCGGTGAATTGCGGCACTCCGACTCCGGCGACCATGCGGGTGGTGCAGATCGAGCCCGGGCCGATACCTACCTTGACGGCGTCGGCGCCGGCCTCGATCACCGCGCGCGCGCCCTCGGCGGTCGCGACATTGCCGACGATGACTTGGGTATAGTTCGACATCTTACGAACTTCGCTGACCGCCTGCAGCACCCGCGCCGAGTGGCCGTGCGCGGTATCGACGACCATGATGTCGACCCCGGCGTCGAACAGCGCCTCGGCGCGCTCCAGCTCCTTGTGACCGGTGCCGGCGGCGGCGGCGACACGTAGCCTGCCGTGCTCGTCCTTGCTGGCGTTGGGGAAAAGCTGCGCCTTCTCGATGTCCTTGACGGTGATGAGCCCGGTGCAGCGATAGGCTTCGTCGACCACTAGCAGCTTCTCGATGCGGTGCTGGTGGAGGAGGCGCTTCGCCTCATCGCGGTCGACGCTCTCGCGCACGGTGACGAGGTTCTTGTGGGTCATCAGCTCGCTGACCCTTTGGCGCGGGTCGGTGGCGAAGCGCACGTCACGGTTGGTCAGGATGCCGACCAGCTTGCCGCCGGTCTCGACCACGGGAATGCCGGAAATCCGGAAATCGGCCATTAGCCGCAGCGCATCGGCCAGGGTCTCGTCGGGGTGGATCGTCACCGGGTTGACCACCATCCCGGCCTCGAATTTCTTGACCTTGCGCACTTCGGCGGCTTGCTGGTCGATCGGCAGGTTGCGGTGGATGACGCCCAATCCGCCGGCCTGAGCCATGGCGATGGCGAGCGCGCCCTCGGTCACCGTATCCATCGCCGCCGAGATCAGCGGGATACCGAGCTCGATCTCTCGGGTGATGCGCGTTTTTGTGTCGGTGTCGCCCGGCAGGATGCTGCTGGCGGCCGGAACCAGCATGACGTCGTCAAAGGTGAACGCTTGCCGGATCTCCATGCCATCTCCTTATCGATGGCGGCGCACTATACACCGAAGGCTCGCGGGCGAAACAACCGCCCCGAGAACGGCTTATATGGGCAGCTATGCGCCGCCGCGAAACCCCTTGGCGACGACATAGGTCTCGGCCGATTCGGCGCGGCTCGCCGCTGGCTTGGCATGGCGCAATTCGGCGAAGGATTTCTTCAAGACCGCCAGCAACGCGCCCTCGGCGCCGCCCTGGAACACCTTGGCGACAAAGGCTCCGCCCGGCTTGAGTAGGGTCTGCGCGAGAGCGAATGCATCCTCGGCAAGCCCGACGACGCGCAGATGGTCGGTCGCGGCATGCCCGGTCGCGGGCGCCGCCATGTCGCTCAGCACCAAGTCCGCCGACCCGCCCAACGCGGCTCGGATTTCCGCGACGGTCGCCTCGTCGCGGAAATCGCCCTCGATCAGGGTCGCGCCAGGAAGCGAATCGGTGGCGGTGAGATCGACGCCGACCACGGTGCCTTTCGAGCCCACGGCGCGCGCGGCGACCTGGCTCCAGCCGCCCGGCGCGCAGCCGAGATCGACGACGCGCATGCCGCGAGCCAACAGGTGGAAGCGCTCGTTGAGCTGCTCCAATTTGAAGGCGGCGCGCGAGCGGTAGCCGACGCGGTGCGCCTCGGCGACGTAGGGATCGTTCAATTGCCGGGTCAGCCATTCGGTCGAGGACGGCTTGCGTCGCTTGGTGCGCCGAACCCTGACCGTCAGCCCGCCGCTCTTTCCCGTGCGCGCCATTAATGCCCGGCGCCGGCCTGCATCAAATCGAACAAGATCCCCTCGCGGATGCCGCGGTCGGCGACGCGCAGCTGGCCGACCGGCCAGGCCGCGCAGATCGCGTCGAGAATGGCGCAGCCGCTGAGCACCAGATCGGCGCGCTCACGGCCGACACAGGGGCTGGCGGCGCGGCCGGCGAGGTCGAGCCCAGCCAAGTGCCGCGACACCCTGTCGATCTGGTCGAAGGTGAGGGTGCTGCCGTCGACCATGGCGCGGATATAACGTGGCAGCGCCAGATGGATGCCGGCCAAGGTCGTCACCGTGCCCGAGCTGCCGATCATCTGCACCCGGCGCGCCTCGACCTCGCGGCGGATGCCGTGCTTCTTCTCAAACGGCGCCAGCGCGGCCTCCGCCTCGGCGACCATCGCCCGGTAGATCGCCGGCGATACCTCGATCCCGCCGAAGCGCTCGGTGAAGGTGACAACCCCGAACGGCAGAGAGATCGAGCCGAAAATCTCGGTCTTGGACGCGATATGACGCAGCCAGACGATCTCGGTCGAGCCGCCGCCGATATCGAACACGATCGCGTACGGGGTACGCGGATGGAGGAGCGGCGCGCAGCCGGAGACGACGAGCCGCGCCTCCTCGGCGGTCGAGATGATCTCGAGCTCGAGGCCGACCTCGTCGTGCACCCGGGTTAGGAACTCGCGGCAATTGACGGCCCGGCGGCAGGCCTCTGTGGCGACACAGCGCGCGCTGGCGACGTGGCGATGCGCGATCTTGGCGGCGCAGACCCGCAGCGCGTCGAGGGTACGCGCCATCGCGCCCTCGCCGAGCGCGCCGGTGGCTTCGAGACCCTCACCGAGGCGGACGATGCGCGAGAACGCGTCGACCACGCGAAACCCGCCCGCGGCGGGCCGGGCGACCAGCAGCCGGCAATTATTGGTGCCGAGATCGAGTGCGGCGAAATTAGCAAAACCTGGGCGCACGGGTGCATCCGGAGCCAGCGCCACAGCAGGCGGCGCCGCTCCATCGACCCCGGGTGGGTAAGTCTCTGCGCCGCGATCAACGGCCACCGCGTACCGCTCCTTCGAGCATTTCGTAATCTAGCACAAGCGCGCCGGACCGGAAGGCCGCGACCGGCGCCGCTACCCAATATCGAACGCTTATGGTATCAGGACGCCCGCGTCGCTGGCGAAATCCCATGCCCTCGGCCGATGTCGTCTGCCCCATGCTGGTGGGGGATCGTCTAACGGTAGGACAGCGGACTCTGACTCCGCCAGTCTAGGTTCGAATCCTAGTCCCCCAGCCAATCTTTTCAGATAGTTAGGCCACACAGAGCCACTAAGCGATTAGTGATATCGGCACCATGTCGGCACGGTTTCGCTTTTCGCCGCGACGCAACTGGCATAGAATTCCGGGCATGTCATCCGAGCCCTTCGGCGTTTGTGAGCATTGCGGCCTCATCTTCGAGCCGGGTCGGCCGTGGGCTCGATTTTGCTCTCGGCGGTGTCAAAGGGATGCGCTTGCCCGCTCCGACCGGCTTGCCCGGCGTCTTTACCGTTCGACGACTCGGATCATCGCGTCCGGCGGCGCTCCTAGCGGCTCTATGGCCGGGGCGGGCAAATGACCGACCGCCGCCCGCCAGCGGAGCTTTTCCATGCCGATGTCCTGACCCTCGACGAACCCGACATAGACGCGATGGTGGCACGGCTCGCCGAGGGCCGTCGCCAAGGCATGTTTCGCCAGGAAGCACACCGCAGCATCAAAGCTGGCCGTACACCGCGGCCGAGGAAGGAACCGAATGGTTGACGCCCCGCCGCCGAGCGCGGTTCAGGCGCTCTACCCCAATCGCGCGGCCGAGTTTGCCAAGCGGGATGTCCGCCGCGCCGCCCGCGAGGAATGACATGGCCGCCGCGATCCTTGATACCAAGCTGGTCGGTGAGGCGCTGGCCGAGCTTGGGGTTCTAGACCATCCCGAATACGCGACGATCACCCCGGCGTCATGGCGGTTTAGCAGCGTCAGCAATCCAGAGCAGCGATACGCCCTCGGCCAGCTTCAGCGACATTGCTTGTCTGAGAGCAACCGGAGCGGCATCGAGCTCACGCGCCACCTCGCCACATACGTGGAACATGGCTATCACGACGATGAGACCGGCCCCGCCGCGGTGATCAAGCGCATGGTATCCGCCGAGGCGGTTGATTGGCAGTCGGCCAAGCGCTTTCCTGTGCTGGCCGAGTTCGCAGAAGCGCTCACCTGCATTCTCAACGAGCTGGTGGGCAAGGTACAGAGCCTCGCCCTGGACGCTGTTCTTACCGGCCATATCACCGGGCCGGAGGCCGTGCGCGTCATTGAATGGGTGCAAGCGGAGGCAGACCGGGCCGGAAATTAGGGGGCGCGAGCGCCTATCAGCGCGGTGGAAGGTAGGGCGACGAGCCGGTTACGCGAGGGCAAACCGCAATATACTCATCCATGGAACCTGTGTCCCAGCGTATCGGAGCAACAAGAGCGCTTGAGAGCCTGACTGAAAAGGAATTGAGTGATCTCAATAGGTTGTGATTCCATCGCAGTTGCGACACCAACGGTGGGGTTCACAATGGCCTGGACCGAGATCA
>DATNJF010000365.1:0-4941 GCA_035604035.1 Allostellaceae bacterium
GTCGGCGAACAGGGGAATCGTGGCAATCTCGGGCGCGGCTTGTTGCAGAACCGCCAGGACCTGCCCCGTGTATGGGCCTTCGAGGCCGAAATCGGTGAACAACACGATCATCTGCCGACTATGCGGCGGCACTCCTTACCCGCGCAAGCCGAGGTAGCAACGAGCCAAAAACTCCGCGCGATTTGGCCCCACTCTCAAAGACTTAATGGCATTCGTCGTGCTCTTGTCCAAGCATTCCACGGCAACCGAATGCGTTCGTTGCCTGTGACACCAAACTACCGCCAGTGGCAAACGCCGATCTCTGCCCGGGAGTTCTTGAAAATCTTTGCTGGATCGGTAATGTCGCCGGGGCCTGGGGGTCAGGTCTTGTGTTGGGGGAGAGATGAAAAAGCTCATGGCTGCCGCGCTCGCCGCGTGCGTGCTTTTGCCTGCCGGTGTAGCCGGCGCGGCCGACGGCCGGTGCTATACAGCGGCCGCGATCGAGGCCGAGCAAGCCTACCACTTCATCGTCGATCTGATGGTCGCCAGCACCTCCTGTCGCGATCAGACCTATGGGTTGTTTCAGCAGCGCAACCAAGTAGCGATCCGCGCCTATCAGCAGACGATGATCACACATCTCCACGGCCACGCCGCATTCGATGCCTGGGACACCTCGCTCGCCAACACGGCGTCTATGAAGACGGCGGGCAAGTCGGCACCGCAAGCTTGCCAGGAAGCGGCCGACCTTCTCAAGACGGCGGCGGGTCTCGACGACAAGGGCTTCCGCGCCTACGCGGCCTCGCTCGCCGCGACCGCCCAGGCGCAATATCATACCTGCGGCAGGTAGGGGCTAACGCGGCGTGGTCCTGGCAAGGCGGATCACGCACGCCAGCCCTAACGCCGACAGCGCCGCCATGAACAAATAGGCCTGCCCGCCGTAGTTGGCGTAAAGCGCGCCGGCGCCAAGCATAACAATCCCGCTGCCGATGCCGGCCGAACTGCCCGAGTAGAGCGCCTGTGCGCTCGCCGAGGCGCCGGGCGGCACGGTGCGCGACAGAAAATTCATCGCGCCGAGATGCGTCGCGCCGAAGGTGAGCGCGTGCAGCACCTGCAGCATCGCGGCTGGCAATAAGCCGGGCACCAGGCCGGCAAGACCCCACCGCAGGATGCCGGCTCCGGCTCCCAGCGCCATCAGCCCAAGCGGCCCCAGCCGGGCGAGGAGGCGGCTGCCCTGCCAAAACAACACAATCTCGGCGACGACGCCTTCCGCCCACAAACAGCCGATGACCGCATCGGAAAAGCCGAGCGAGCGCCAATAGAGCGTGCCGAACCCGTAATAGACCTGGTGGCTCGCCTGTATCGCTGCCGCAGCGACGACAAAGCCCCAGAAGCGGCGGTTCCTGGCCATCGTGCCCAATGCCGAGAGGCGCGCCGGCCCCGCGGCCTCTCGTGGCGGCGCCGGCACCACGAGGCAGGCGAGCCACAGCACGGCTGACGCGGCTAGGACCAGAACCAGCACGCCGTTGCCGTTCAGATTCGGGGCCGCGCTATACGACAGAAGCGCGCCGCTCGCCATCGCGGCGATGATGAAGCTGACCGAGCCCCAGACCCGCACCCGGCCGTAATCGAGGCCGTCGCGGCGGACCGCGGCGAGAGTGATGCTGTCGCCGAGAGGCATCAGCGCCGATTGCGCGGCCCCGGCGATCAGCGTCAGGCCGAGCAGCGTCCAAAACCCGTACGCGTGCCACAGGCTCGCATAGCCAAGCCAGGCGATGCCGGCGAGCACCACCATCATCGCCCGGCGGCGGCCGAGCCGATCGGCGAGCGCGCCGATCAACGGGGTCGTCACCACCTTGACCCAGATCGCCGCGGCGAACAGCGCCGCGATCTCGCGCGGTTCGAGCCCGCGTCCGGCTAGCCAGACCGGCCAGAACGGCGATTGGATGCCAACCACGAGAAAACTCGCGGCATAGAAGGCGCCGAGCCGGGTGCTTGCCGCCCGCGGAGAGATCGTGGTCATTCGCGGATCGACAGTCGCCCCTGCGGTGCTTATGACGCCCAAGTGCTGGCGACGATCCTAAACGAGATCACCGCGCTTGCCTTCGTCGTCATCATCGACGTCGTGCTCGCTGGCGACAATGCGATCGTCGTCGGGCTCGCCGTCGCGGGGCTTGCCTCGGAGCAGCGGCGGCGTGCCATCGTGGTCGGCATCGGCGCGGCGACGGTGCTGAGAATTCTGTTCGCCTTCGTCGCGCTGCAACTTCTCGACGTCATCGGCTTGGCATTCGCCGGGGGCGTGCTGCTGCTATGGGTCGCCTGGAAGCTTTACCGGGAGCTTTGCCGGTCAGAAACCACCTCCACTGGAGCGCCTGCTGGTGGCGCGACGTCACGGCAAAAGACGATGCGGCAAGCGGTCATCCAGATCGTGATCGCCGACCTTTCGATGTCGCTCGACAATGTGTTGGCGGTGGCGGGGGTGGCACGAACCCAAGCAACGCCATGGGCGCTGATCATCGGATTGGCCCTCTCCGTCGCGCTGATGGGGTTCGCGTCGAGCCTTATCGCGCGGCTGGTCTCGCGCCATCCGAAGCTGTCGTGGCTCGGCGTCGCCGTTATCGCCGTGGTGGCACTGAGAATGGTCTGGGCCGGAGTCGGCGAACTAGTGCTCCACCTACATCGGGTTCTATAGCCGCAAGATCCAGGTTTCGCCGGTCAGCATCGGCCCGAATTCGTCGTGCTCCTCGGTCTCGACGATCTCGAACCCGGTTGCCGCGTAAATCCGCCGCGCCGCGGTGAGGATGCTGTGCGTCCACAGCGTGATCTCGCGATACCCGGCTTGACGGGCGAAGCGGATGCATTCATCGACCAGGCGGCGTCCGACCCCGAGCCCGCGCGCCCTGGGTTCGATGAGTAGGAGCCGGAGCCGGGCGACCTCGTCGCTTTCCTTCACCAGGAATACTGAGCCGACGGGAACCCCATCCTGCTCGGCGATCCAGCAGTGCTCGCGCGCCGGGTCGTATTCGCGCAGGAATTTGGCGACGACCTCGGCTACGTACGACTCCATCCGATCGTTGAGCCCGTATTCCTCGGCGTAGAGGGCGCCGTGGCGATGCGTCACCCAGCCCATGTCGCCGGGGCGATGCGACCGGAGGATAAAGGCGGGTATCGTGGCTGCTTCCGCCGCGTCGCCAAGCAACGATGAGACGGTGCGCATCGCCCCAACCAGGCGTTCCTGATCGGCCTCGGGAAGCGGCGCAAGCAGGTTCCCGATGTCCGACTGCGAGGCCCGGTCGAGCGGCTCGTAAGCCTCCCGTCCGGCTGGGGTGAGAGAGATCAGCGTCTGCCGGCCATCTTGCGGCGATGGGTTGCGGAAAATCAGCTTCTGGTGCTCGAAGCTGCGCAGAAGGCGGGAGAGATAGCCCGGGTCGAGGCCGAGCTCCTCGCAAAGCCACGTCGCCGTCGCGCCGTCGCGGTGCGCCAGCGCATGGAGCACGCGCGCCTCGGTTAGGGAATAGGGCGTGTTGAGGAACGCTTCGGAGAGCACGCCGATTTTCTTGGTGTAGAAGCGATTGAAGCGTCTCACCGCGGCGATGCGCCGATCGAGGACGGCCGCACTCATGCCGAGGTCCCCCTCATGGTTAACCACCCGGGAATCAGTCAATGAATTAATTGCTAACGTCAAGTTTTGGCTTCGAGTACCATTTGCGTCTGGGTAACGATCGCGACGAGCCGACCCTCTGCGGTAGTTATGCGCGTTGTCTAGACTTGCGTCCGGCGCCCGCGATGCACGGGCACCGCCTCGCCGATGAGCCGCATCCCGAGCGGTGCTGCGGCGACGAAGTTGGTCTTGCTCTCGATCGTGGTCGTGCCAGCACCATCGGGCAGATTGAGGATCGTGCCGGCGGCGCCGAGCGTGTCGGCGAACGCCATGATCGCGCCGCCATGTATCACTGCCGGACGGGTACACAGATCGGCGCGGACCGCGAGCTCGGCAACGACGCGTTCCTTGTCGGCGCTTTTGAACTCGATGCCGAGTAGCTCCGCGAAGGGCAGCTTCAGTGCTCTGAGCCGCTCCAGCGGGTCCATGGTCTCAGCCGCCGTAACCGGGCGGCCGCCGCTCGTGCCAGTCGGTCGCCTGCTGATAGGCCCAGCCGATGCGCAGCGCCGTTGCCTCGTCATAGCGGCGGCAGGCGATCTGCAGCGACAGCGGCAGTCCGCTCGCGGTAAAGCCGTCGGGCAGGGATAGGGCACACATCTCCAGCAAATTGAAGACCCGGGTGAAGTGCGCCGGAGTCGTGCCCTGGTCGATCTCCGCGACCGGCATCGCCGCGGTCTGCGTCGTCGGGGTCAGCAGCGCATCGATCCCGTCGAGCGCGCCAAGAAATGCGGCTTTCATCCGATCACGCTCGGCCAGCGCCGCGAGGTATTGATGCGCTCGGATATCGCGACCGAGTTGGATGCGCGGCCGGACTGCCGGGTCGATCGGCAGCGACATATCGTCGACCAGATCCCCCTCCAACCGATAGGCCTCGGAGCCGATGATCCTACCCGTCGCGGCGGTCGCATCGGCAAAGGCGATCGGCAGCTTGACATCGACGATGTCGGCGCCGAGCTGCGCGAGAACCTCGAGCGCGCCGTCATAGGCGGCGAGCATGTCGGCCGAGCAGCCGTCGCGCTCGCTCGCCGGCATCCGCGCCAAGCGCAGTCCCCTGACCCCGCGCCGCAGGGTCGGGAACGGGTCGCAAGGTGGCGGCGCCGACAGGGTCAGCCGGTCGAGCGGGTCGGGGCCCTGCATGACGCTGAACAGCAGCGCCGCATCCTCAACCGAGCGCGCCATCGGTCCGGGCGTATCGAGCGATGGCGCCAGCGGCAGGATACCGTAAGTCGAGACTCGGCCGATTGTCGTCTTGAGCCCGGTCAGTCCGCACCAGGAGGCCGGCAGGCGCACCGAGCCGCCGGTAT
>DATNJF010000366.1:0-4001 GCA_035604035.1 Allostellaceae bacterium
CGTCACCACCTCGCCCGACGTCACCGTGTCGACCAATCTCGGCGCTTGGGTCAACCGCCGCGGCATCTTCGATCGCGCCGAGCGGCTCGACACCTTCCGCGAGGAAAACGTCGTCTCGGCGCAGCGCTGGGCGATGTCGCCCCAGGGTCAGCACATCGAGCTCGGCATCGCCGAGCACAATCTCTTCCTGCAGCTGGCCGCGCTCGGCCTCGCTGGGCCGCTGTTCGGCGGCAGGTTGTTGCCAATCGGCACTCTCTACGATCCGTTCATTAAGCGCGGTCTCGACGCGCTCAACTATGCGCTCTACCAAGATGCACGCTTCATCCTCGTGGCCACGCCCTCGGGGATCACGCTCGCGCCCGAGGGTGGCGCGCACCAGTCGGTGATCGAGCCGCTGATTGGCTTGTCCCAGCCCGGTTTGATCGCGTTCGAGCCTGCCTATGCCGACGAGCTCGCCGTGTTGCTGCGCTGGGCCTTCGGCCAGATCCAAGAACCGCACGGCGAATCGGTTTATTTTCGCTTGTCGACACGACCCGTCGAGCAGCCGGAGCGGGCGATGGATGCGGCCCTCGCCGAGGGTATCGTCAGCGGCGGCTACTGGCTGCGCGAGCCGGGTCCCGATTGTGAGTTGGCGATTGCCTATTGTGGCGCGGTGGCGCCCGAGGCGCTCGCCGCCTTTGAAACGCTCGGCGAAGATTTGCCTGATGTGGGAGTGTTGGCGGTCACTTCACCCGGCCGGTTGCACCGCGATTGGTGTGCGGCCGGGACACAGGGCGGGCGGAGCGTGGCACATCGTCTGCTCGCCAGATTGCGTCCCGACGCCGTGGTGATCACGGTATCCGATAGCCATCCAGCGACCCTGTCGTGGCTGGGCGGGGTCGGCCACCACGGCGTGGTGCCGCTCGGGGTCGATCGCTTCGGCCAATCAGGCGATCTTCCCGACCTCTACCGCCATTACGGTATCGACCAGGAGGCGATTATCGATGCGGCTGCACGGGCATGCTTGGGCGAGCGCCAAACCCCAAGAATCACTTAACTTGTCGCAAATTAGGATGCTAGGATGCCTGCCACTCCCACCGGCGGACCCGCTCAGCCGCATCAACCCTACGTTGTCACACCTTGTTACATCTGGATCGGGCTAATCTACCCTAGGATGCGTGGGATTTCGGGCGATGACCGTTGGGCTTCGATCTGGCAGGCTGGTGTATTGAAATGGTAGGAAGTCGTTGTTGCGGTTGGAGTGGAGTAGTAGCGGGTTGAGCCATGAACGATGATGTTGAAAAACTGTTTTCTTGGCTGCAGACCCCGGAGATTCGCTACCGGGAGTTTGCTGGTGCGCGCGAAGTCACCGACGCTGTCTCGACGGCGCAGACGCGCACGAATACACCGGAAGTCGAGATTCCGGCCCCCCATAATGTTCAGCTCGACGCGGATCAGTTTCCGGACCAGTCCGAGGTTGAGGTCAAGGTCGAACCTGCCGTGAGGGCACCGGCTGCTCCAATCGCTGCTCCAGCACCCGCGCCGCCGATCCCGGAACCGCCGCCTGCTGCGGCTGCTACCCCGGCCGGAGAGCAGACGAGCCGACCGCTCGACTCTGTCTTTAATCGGCTTTCGGGTGGGCGAGCCGACGATCGCGATCCCCGTGAACGCAGCAGGCGCATTCCGGGCTTGGGCCCAACCGGCGGCCGACCGCGCTGACATGGCACGGATCGGGTTAGCCCCAAGCCGCATCGCGGCGCGGACTTTACCCGCCCGCGGCGGGCGCGTGTTCGCTCACAGGCAATAATGGTGTTGTAGATGCAGGGCCGACTGAGGCGTATCGGTGAATCGGAGCTTGCTGGCCAGAACCTGGTTTTGGCGGCAATGGTGGTCGCCGGCATCTTTTTCCTCGGCATCGTCGTCATCACGCCGCTCGACCTGGTCTCGCAGGCGCTGTTCGCGCTTTTGACCGTTGTCGTGATGCTGTTGATCCGCGGGC
Source organism: Allostellaceae bacterium (assembly GCA_035604035.1). GTDB lineage: Bacteria > Pseudomonadota > Alphaproteobacteria > ATCC43930 > CGMCC-115725 > DATARH01. The sequence continues at coordinate 1,979 of DATNJF010000366.1, forward strand.
AGCCGTCGCGCGGTGTGACGCTCATTCTAATCACGCTGTCGATCGTCGTCTCGACCCGGTACATCTGGTGGCGGCTCACCGAAACGCTGCAATTCGGCTCGGAGGTCGAGGCGTTTTTGGGGATCGGGCTGATCCTTGCCGAGCTCTATGCATGGTTGGTTCTGGTGCTGGGCTATATCCAGACCGCTTGGCCGCTGCGTCGGCCGCCGGTGGCGATGCCCGACGATCTAGCGGCCTGGCCGACGGTCGATCTCTTCATCCCGACTTACAACGAGCCGTTGTCGGTGGTCCAGAACACGGTGCTTGGCGCGCTGTCGATCGACTACCCGCTCGACAAACTCAAGATCTATATCCTCGATGACGGAAAGCGTGAGGAATTCCGCGAGTTCGCCGAGGCGCTCGGGGTCGGCTACATCACCCGCGACAACAACGAGCACGCCAAGGCCGGCAACCTCAACCATGCGATGCAAGTCACCGACGGCGAATTGCTGGCGCTGTTCGACAGCGATCATGTGCCGACGCGCGCGTTCTTACAGCTGACAATCGGCTGGTTCCTGCGCGACCCCCGGCTCTCGCTGGTGCAGACCCCGCACCATTTCTACTCGCCCGACCCGTTCGAGCGAAACCTGCGCGCCGGCACCACCGTGCCGAACGAGGGCCAGCTCTTCTACGGATTGATCCAGGACGGCAACGATTTGTGGAACGCTTCGTTCTTCTGCGGCTCGTGCGCGGTTATCCGCCGGAGTGCGGTCGAATCGATCGGCGGCTTCGCGATCGCCACCGTGACCGAGGACGCGCACACGGCGCTGAAAATGCACCGCGCCGGTTGGAATTCAGCGTACCTGCGACTGCCGCTGGCGGCGGGTCTGGCGACCGAGCGGTTAGCTATCCATGTCGGTCAGCGCATGCGCTGGGCGCGCGGCATGACCCAAATCTTCCGGGTCGACAATCCTGTCCTGGGGCGCGGTCTCACCTTCGGGCAGCGCGTCTGTTACCTGAACGCGATGCTGCACTTCTTCTTCGGGCTCCCGCGTTTTGTGTTTTTGACCGCACCGCTTGCTTTTCTGATGTTCCGGCTGAACATCATCGCCGCCAGCGGCCTGATGGTGATCGTCTATGCCGCGCCGCACTTGATCCACTCGACGGTGACCAATTCGCGGCTGCAATCGCGTTATCGCCACTCGTTCTGGGGCGAGATCTACGAGAGCGTCCTCGCCCTCTATATCCTGCGTCCGACCCTGGCGACGCTGATCAATCCCAAGCGCGGCAAGTTCAACGTCACCGAAAAGGGCGGCCTGCTGCCGAACGATTATTTCGATTACAAAATCGTTCGACCGCATCTGATCATCCTCGGTCTGCTCGTCATCGCGCTGGTCATCGGCGTCGTGCGCTGGCTGCTGAGCAATTTGGCCGATACCGAGGTGCTGGTGCTGAACGTCGCCTGGGCGATCTTCAACCTGCTCACAATCGGTGCGGCGATCGCGGTCGGGCGTGAGACGCGGCAATTGCGCAGCTCGGTGCGCCTCGGGCTCGAAATACCGAGCACCATCCATCTACCGGATGGACAATCGCTGATCACCCGGTCACGAAATTTGTCGACGACGGGCGGGCTGTTCGTTGCCGAGCGCCCGGATGGGGTAGCACTTGACGATATCGTCCAAATCGAACTGCCGATCGGGGACCGCACTGCCGCGCTGCCGGCGCGGGTGGTTGCGTGGGATGGGGAGGTACTGCGGGTGGCCTTTGAGCAATTGACGCTGCGCCAGCAGCGCGATCTCGTTCGGGTAGTCTTGTGTCGCGCAGATGCGTGGCTTGATTGGGAAGAACACCCGGTGGACCGACCCTTACGCTCCGTGCGCGAGATCTTGGCCAGCATCGGCGGCTTGTTCGTTCGCCATCATTTCAGCGAGCCGACAGGACGTGGGGCGCCTCGTACGACCGAGGAGCGGCGCCGCGAGCGCGTCTTGCCGAGCTTGCTGCTGGCGGCCGGGATCGGTCTCGGGGGGCTGCTCGCGGCCGGCGC
>DATNJF010000367.1:0-2044 GCA_035604035.1 Allostellaceae bacterium
ACCGCGGCGGCGCTGCGTTCGAGGCCGAGGATTTCGGCAGCGGCGCCGATGTCGCGGCGGCGTTGACGGTGACGCTGCCGGACGCGGCGCACGGTGTCACCGAGCGCCTGCGACTGCCGTCGGGCAAGGATGTCGAAGTCAAGATTCCCGCAGGCATCGCCGACGGCCAGCAAATCCGGCTGCGCGGCCAGGGTATGCCGGGACCGGGCGGAGCCGGCGATGTGCTGATTACCCTCTCGATTGCGCCGCACCCGATTTTCACCCTTGAAGGCGCCAATCTCAGGCTGGACCTGCCGATCACGCTCGACGAAGCCACGCTGGGGGCGAAGGTGCGGGTGCCGACCCTCGACAAACCGGTTGAAATCGCCATCCCGGCCTGGACTAGCAGCGGGCGCACCTTCCGCCTCAAGGGCAAGGGCTTCCCGGCGAAAGCGGGCCGCGGCGATCTGTTCGCCACCGTGCGGGTCATGCTTCCGGAACGCATCGACCCCGAGCTCGAAGCGCTGATGCAGAAGTGGCGGAGCGAGAAGCCCTACGATCCGCGCAAGGGGATGTGAGCGCCTTAGAGCGCAATCGCTTCAGATTGAAACGATCGGCGCTCTAATATCTTGGTGGAGCATGATCTTTTCGGAAAACCGGGCTCCACTTTTTCGGATCATGCTCTAAGCCCCGATACGCTGCTGCGGGCCGCCGTGAACGGCGCTCAATAACTCCAGGCCCCGCGCTTGATGGCTGCTACGGCCGTGTGCCATAGGAGTCCGGGGCCGATACGTCCAGCGAGGTGAGTGGAATGGCGGAAATCTCAGGCCTCATGCGCGGCAAGCGCGGCCTGGTCATGGGGGTCGCAAACCACCGCTCGCTGGCCTGGGGCATTGCCAAAGCGTGCCATGCCCACGGCGCCGCGCTCGCCTTCACCTATCAGGGCGAGGTGCTCAAGAAGCGCGTCGAGCCGCTGGCCGAGGAGGTCGGCGGCATCGTCGTCGGCCATTGCGACGTCACCGAGCCAAAGACCATCGACCGGGTGTTCGCCGCCGTGCAGTCCACTTGGGGCACGATCGACTTCCTGGTCCATGCGATGGCGTTTTCGGACAAGGATCAGCTCGACGGACGTTACATCGACACCACGCTGGACAATTTCATCCAGACCATGCTGGTGAGCTGCTACTCGCTCACGGCGATAGCGCAGCGCGCCGAGAAACTGATGCCGAACGGCGGTGCCATGCTGACGCTGACCTATTACGGCGCCGAGAAATGGATGCCGCATTACAATGTGATGGGGGTCGCCAAGGCGGCGCTCGAAGCGTCGGTGCGCTACCTCGCCGCCGATCTCGGCGTGAAGAATATCCGCGTCAATGCCATCTCGTCGGGACCGATCAAGACGCTGGCCGCCTCCGGCATCCGCGACATGCGTTATATTCTGCGCTGGAACGAATACAACGCGCCGCTGCGGCGCAACGTCAGCGTCGAAGACGTCGGCGAGGCCGCGGTGTATCTGCTCTCCGACATGTCGCGCAGCGTCACCGGCGAGGTGCATCACGTCGACGCCGGCTATCACATCGTCGGCATGAAACACCCCGACGCGCCGGATATCGCCGTCGGCAAGAACGGCGACAACGGCAAGGATTGACGGCGCTACGTCCGCCAGCCGGCTCTGGACGACGGTACCAACAAAACAGCAGCGGCCGGACTTTCGTCCAGCCGCTGTCACGAAACACCGCTCGAGGCGCCTCGCGAATTCAAGAAGCTGACGGCGCGGCCTCAAGGCGAGGCGCGCATGCGTCATTACATCTTGGTTTTCTTCTTCTTCTTCGACTTCTTTGACATGGCTTGCGTCCTTGTTGAGTGATGAACGTAAACGGCAGGGTTGAGTTTAAGCTTCGCGGGCGCGTATCTCGGGTCCCCGGGGCCTTCGCCCCCCTTACCAAAAAGAACGATGCCACGGGCGGCCCCCACCTGCAACCTAAAAATCGTAAATAACCATGATTTTTCCGGAGCTTAACGGATATTCAGCTTTTCATTAATCGGCGTTCAGCGAGATGAATGC
>DATNJF010000368.1:0-7526 GCA_035604035.1 Allostellaceae bacterium
CGTTCACCACCTCGCGCGCTTGCTTGATCGCCCAGGTCGAAGCGAGACGGATCGTCACGGTCTGGTCGAGGCTGACCTCACCGGTTTCGCCGACCTCATCCCAAATCTGCTCTAGCGAGGTCAGCAGGAAGGCGCGGGCAGAACGGAGCCGGGCACTTGCCTGTGCTACCTGAGACTGGACCACCTGATTGTGGCGCAGGGTCGCGTTGGCCCCGCGCGGCGTCTTGTCTGCCGCTAGCGCGACGAAGTCATCGTAAAAGGCGCGGGCCACGCCGAGCGCGAGCCCGGCGAAACCCGAAGCGTAGAGATTGCTGAAGCTGAACCGGTAGAGGCGTTGCGGATGATGCGCGTGCCGGGCAGGGTCGTGCAGCAACGTGTGGCTGTCGGCGACGAAGAGATCGGTCACGCTGTACATGTCGCTGCCGGTGCCCTTGAGGCCCAAGACGCGCCAAATGTCGGTCATTTCGGCCTTGGCCTTGGGGAACAGCAGCGAGCGCAGGATCGTGCCGCCGTCGGTGCGCCGCATCGGTGCGCCATCGGCGCCGCGTTCGAGGATGTGGGCGCCGAACCAAGTCGCGTTGTGGCTGCCGCTGGCGAAGCTCCAGCTGCCGGTCAGGCGATAGCCGCCGGGCACCTTGCGCGCCTCTGCCGAGCTGCTCGGCGGACCCCAGGCAAGGATGCCGTCGTCCGGCCCGAAGATTTGCTGGGCGACCGCGGGATCGAGAAACGCCGCCGCCATGCCGCAGCCATTGCCCTGTCCGACACACCAGGCGGTGCTGGCGTCGTGGCTGGCGATCTCGCCCATGATTTCGGCGAATTCCATCGGGGTCAGCTCGCCGCCGCCGAGCTCGCGCGGCTGCAACAGGCGGAACAACCCGGCACCCGTCAGCGCCGAAACCAGCGCGGTCGGGAGCTCGCGGCCTCGCTCGACCTCATCCGCTGCGGCGGCGATGGCCGGCCCGAGCGCCTTGGCGCGCGCGATGTAGTCCGGACGATCCTGGCCGATCCCATCCATACAAGTTCTCCTTGGCCACGCGGTATCTCGCCAGTCTACGGGAGCGCTTGCGTTGATGCAGATCAATGCCAACGCGAGGGGTGCTGGACTTGATCGCGACGCTGGTCGGCGCCTGCCGGCGCGACAAGGTGGAGAGATTTTGGTTGTTGCCGGTGGCGTCGCATCGCAGACTTGGCACCTTGCCGACGGGCAGTCCATGTCGATCGGAACGGGCAGCCGGAGAATCTTTATGCCGAATGGACCTCGTCGTTTCACGGTCAGAGACCACCCGCTTGGCATCTCTATCGCCGCGGCGCTGACGGTGAAGGCGGTGGCGCTGGCCGCGCTTTACTTCGCGTTCTACGTGCCGCCGCAGAACCCGATGCCGCCTGCCGAGCGCACTGCGACCGCCGTTCTCGGGCTGCCGGGTCGCTAAGCTGTGATCGACGCCACCGTCGTCGAGCTGTCGCGGCTGCAATTCGCGCTGACCGCACTCTATCACTTCCTCTTCGTGCCGCTGACGCTCGGCCTGTCGCTGCTGCTGGCGATCATGGAGAGCGTCTATGTGATGACCGGGCGCCCGATCTGGCGCGAGATGACCCAGTTCTGGGGCATCCTCTTCGGCATCAACTTCGCGATGGGGGTGGCGACTGGGATCACCATGGAATTCCAGTTCGGCACCAACTGGGCCTATTACTCGCAATATGTCGGCGACATTTTCGGCGCGCCGCTCGCCATCGAGGGGCTGATGGCGTTCTTCCTCGAAGCGAGTTTTGTCGGCCTGTTCTTTTTCGGCTGGGACCGGATGCCAAGGCTGGCGCATCTCACGGTAACCTGGCTCACCGCGATCGGCGCCAATCTCTCGGCGCTGTGGATCCTCATCGCCAACGGCTGGATGCAGAACCCGATCGGTGCCGAGTTCAATCCGGCGACGATGCGGATGGAACTGACCTCGTTCTACGATTTGGTGTTCAACCCGGTGGCGCAGGCGAAGTTCGTCCATACCGTCAGCGCCGGCTATGTCTGCGGCTCGGTATTCGTGCTCGCAGTCAGCGCGCTCTATCTGCTGCGCGGGCGGCATATCCCGCTCGCGCGCCGGTCGATGACGGTTGCTGCGATCTTTGGGCTCGCCTCGGCGCTCTCGGTCGTCGTGCTCGGCGACGAGAGCGGCTACACCGCGACGATCAACCAGAAAATGAAGATCGCCGGCATAGAGGCGGCTTGGCACACTGAGCCGGCGCCGGCAGGCCTCACCCTGATCGGGCTTCCGGACCTCGCCACGCAGACGACCCGCTATGCGATCAAGATTCCCTGGGTGCTCGGGCTCATCGCGACGCGCTCGCTCGACACACCGGTCGAGGGCATTACGGAGCTGGTCGCCGAGGGGCAAAAGCGCATCGCCGACGGCCTCAACGCCTATCACGCACTGGAGACGCTGCGGCAGAACCCGGACGATCCGGGTGCCAAGGCGGCGCTCGCCGCGTCCCAGCACGATCTCGGCTATGCGTTGTTGCTGCGCCGCTACCGCGCCGACATCGGCGCCGCGACCCCGGACCAGATCGCCGCTGCGGCCAACGACCTCATCCCCGACGTGCCAGTGATGTTCTGGTCGTTCCGGGTGATGGCTGGGCTCGGCTTCTATTTCATCGCGCTGTTCGCCGGTGCGTTCTATTTCGCCTCGGTGCGGCGGCTCGACAAACGCTGGTTCCTGCGCCTCGCGGTGCTGAGCCTGCCGCTGCCGTGGGTCGCGATCGAGCTCGGCTGGGTCGTCGCCGAATATGGCCGCCAACCCTGGGCCGTCGAAGGCGTGTTGCCGACCTTCCTTGGCGTGTCATCGGTGTCGGTGGCGACGATCCTCGGCTCGATCGCCGGGTTTGTGCTGTTCTACAGCGCGCTGGCGGTGGTCGATTTGGCGCTGATGGTGCGCACCATCCGACGCGGACCGGCGCTCAGTCCATGACCGGCGCGCCCATCCCCTACGATATCCTGCGCCTCATCTGGTGGGCGCTGCTCGGCGTTCTCTTGATCGGCTTCGCGGTGCTCGACGGCTACGATCTCGGCACCGCGATGCTGCTGCCGTTCGTCGGGCGCAACGACGCCGAGCGGCGGCAAGTGCGCGAAACCGTCGAACCGAATTGGGAGGGCCATCAGGTTTGGTTCATCCTCGGCGGGGGCGCCTCGTTTGCCGCCTGGCCGCCGCTCTACGCGGCGAGCTTTTCCGGCTTCTATGTCGCGATGTTTCTGGTGCTCCTGGCGTTGATCATCCGGCCGGTCGGGTTCACCTTCCGCGACAAGCTGCCCAACTATCGCTGGCGCGAATTCTGGGATTGGGGATTGTCGGTCGGCGGGTTTGTGCCCTCGCTGGTGTTCGGCGTCGCCTTTGGCAATCTGCTGTTGGGCGTGCCGTTCGGCTTCGATAACGAGCTTCGGCTGAGTTACACCGGTAGCTTTTTCGGGCTCCTCAATCCGTTCGGGCTTGTCGCCGGGGTCCTCAGCGCCGCGATGCTGGCGATGCATGGCGGGACATGGCTGGCGATGAAGGCAGATGGCGCGGTTGCGCGGCGGGCCGGGCTGGCGGCGCGGGTCTTTGCCCTCATCGCGGCGATCGCCTTCGCGCTCGCCGGCTGGTGGGTGGCGACCGGGATCGACGGCTATGTGCTGGGTTCGATCGCGCATGCGGGACCGTCAAATCCGCTCGCCAAGAGCGTGACGCGCGCGGCCGGCGCCTGGCTCGCCAATTACCGCACCTATCCGGCGCTGCTTGCGGCGCCGGGGATCGGCACCGCCGGTGCGCTGCTGGTCGCGTTGATCCCCGCCGGGCGCGTGCGCGTGTTGGCGTTCCTGCTAAGCGCGCTGTCAGTCATCGGCATTATCGCCACGGCGGGACTGGCACTGTTCCCGTTTCTCTTGCCGTCCTCAACTCATCCGGAGATGAGCCTCACGGTCTGGGATGCGTCGAGCAGCCAGACGACGCTGTTTTTGATGCTGGTGGCGACGGTCATCCTTCTCCCGATCGTGCTTGCCTACACCGCTTACGCGTTGCGGGTCATGCGCGGCAAGGTGCGGATCGCCGAAGTGGCCGAGCGCGAAGGGCATTATTAGGAGGGCCCATGTGGTACTTCAGCTGGGTATTGGGGCTCGGTCTCGCCTGCGCATTCGCGATCCTCAACGCGATGTGGTTCGAAGTCCGCGAGGACGACGGTCGTCAGCCTTAGGCTTCAGGCCCGGGCGACAGCCGAATTGTCGCGCCGTTTCGCGGCCGCTGCGGCCTTGGCGAAGTCCTCCTCGCCAAATCCGTAGAGTCGGGCGCCGCCGCCGAGGATTTTGCCGCCGATATCGGGGGTGATGCTGGGATTGGTCAGCACCCGAGCCGACACGTCGGGAAAGCTCGAGTCGAAGTGCGGGAAGTCGCTCGACACGCAGATATTGTCGGCGCCGCCGAGAAGCGCCACGACGGAGCCGACCTCGGTCTCACCGCTCTCGATCGCCGAGAAGCAGTTGCGTTTCCAATATTCCTGCGGCGAGAGCTTTAAGTAGGGTGCATCGGCATCCTTATGCTGGCGCAGATCCCATTCCATCCGGCCCAACAGCCCCGGCACCCACCAGCTTTGCGCCTCGAGGAACGCCACCTTGAGACGCGGGTAGAACTCGAAAATGCCGCCCAGCATCATCGCGATCAGCGCCAATTGCATCTCGGTCGAGTGGCTGGCGACATGGCGCATAAAGCGGTTCTCGCCAAAGCGCGGCTCGATCGTGGAGTAATACGAGCCGGTGCCCTCGTGAAAGCACAGCGGGATCTGCATCTCTTGCAGCATGCCGTAGAGCGGGTCCCAATAGTTGGAGTGCCAATAGCGGCCGTTGACGTAGTTTGGACGCACGAAGGCGCCGACCGCGCCATATTCTGTAACGCAGCGTTGCAGCTCCTGGCTGGCGAGGTTGACGTCGTGGATCGGCAGCATAGCCGCCATCTTGAGCTGGTCGGGACTGTGCTGAATGAACTCGTGCAGCCAATCATTGTAGGCGCGGCAGATCGCGTTGGAGAGCTGCGGTTCCATGTTGTCGCGCGCGAGGAATGAGAGGCCCGCCGTCGGAAAGAGCACGGCAATGTCGATGCCTTCCATCTCCATGCCGATGACCTGGGCCTCGGCATCGTAGCCGCGCTCGACCGCGAACATGACGTTCTTGTTGGCTCGGCCGGAGACCAGCGGCCCGCGGGTGCGGTTGTATTGCGAGATGTTGCCGTCGTTGCTGGTCGGCGTTCCGTCGAAGAACCAGAGAGGGCGGCCGCGCATGCCGGTGCTGCCGCCATCGACGCGGCGCTTCGAAGAGGTGATGCGGTGCTTGAACGCCGGGTCGAGATATTTGTCGAACAGGTCGATTGGCTCCATGATGTGCATGTCGCAATCGACGAAGCGGTGTCCCTCCTTCATCTCGCACTCCTCTCCCTCTGTTGGCTCTTATCCTATATCCCCAGACGCGCGCGCGTCTGGGTGGAGCGGTCCCAAAGGTTCGGCGTCAGCCGGTTGGCATAGCCCGAGACGAAGGGCTTGGCCGCGCCAGTCTTGGCGACAAAGACATGGCGCGCCACCGCGCCGATATTGGCCCCATAGGCGTGGATGCTGATCGATGGCCGGTCGGCGAGGGCATTCTCGACGGTATGGATGTCGCCGATACGGGGCGAGACCGCCGTCACGTCGCCAGGCTCAAGACGGCTTTCGCCGCCCGGCATCAGCCCGCGCGCCGGGTCGAGCGTGTAGTCGCGCGAGATCTCCGTGCCTCGCAGCATGCCGATGAGGCCCCACAGGGTGTGGTCATGGATCGGTGTCCGCTGGCCCGGGCCCCAGACAAAGCTGACCACCGAAAACCGCTCCCACGGATCGCAGTAGAGCAGGTATTGGCGGTAGTGCTCGGGGTTGGGCTCGGCGAATTCGGGCGGCAACCAGTCATCGGCGGCGACGAGATTGCGCAGCGCGGCGCCGCCCTGTTCGATGATGCTCGGTTCGTCGGCTCCTGCCTCGACAAGGCGCGTCAATTCGCCGATGAAGCGCCGCAGGCGCTCGATCCCGTCCGCCACGTTTCCTCCTGAGGAATGAGGGTGCCGACCAAGAACAGGCGAGCTTAGTCGGCAATATTGCGCCGGTCATCTGAGATTTTCGTTTAATGCAGCACCGTAAAATCGGAAAAATTCCAGGTTATTATTGCATTTTAATTTGTAATAACTTGTTGTAAATGTAAATATCCTAAGATCGCAGCGGACCCTACGCAGGGTTGCCTATGCGACCCTTCTTACGCCGCCGCTTGCTAGCCGAGCGCCAATTTCTCGACCGGGAGCATCGCTCCGCGCTAGACTCCGGGTAAGCCTGTCGCCCGGAGGAAACCATGGCCGCCAAAGTCCAGCACTATGACCGCGACGCCGAGGATCTCGGCAATATCGTCGGCCTTGAACACGTGAACCTGCAGATCCCCGACCAGAGCCTGGGGACCGCGTTCTACATCTCTGGGCTCGGGCTGACGCGCGATCCCTACATGAACACGGGCCTCGCCAACATGTGGGTCAATGTCGGCAAGAGCCAGTTCCACCTGCCGACCGGCGAACCCTGGGTGCTGCGCGGCGCGATCGGCCTCGTCACCCCCGACCGCGATGCGCTGTTGAAGCGGCTCGATAACGCCGCGAAAGCGCTCTCCGACACGAAGTTCAAGGTGTCGCCGAACAACGACTACGTCGAGGTTACCTGCCCCTGGGGCAACAAGTTCAACATGCACAGCCCCGACGAAGCGCGTTTCGGTGCGGTTAGCCTCGGCATGCCCTATCTCGAATTCGACGTGCCGATGGGCACGGCAAAAGGCATCGCCAAGTTTTATCGCAAGATTTTTGGCGCGCTAACCTCGGTGGAAGGCAAGGGCGAGGGCCGGGTCGCGCATGTCAGCGTCGGCTACCATCAGGAATTGCGGTTCCGCCAGAAGAAGGACGTGCAGAAGCCCTATGACGGCCACCACATCCAGGTCTACGTGCAGAACTTCTCGGGGCCCTACCACGAGCTGGTCAAGCGCGAGGTGCTGACCGAGGAGAGTAACGCCTACCAATACCGCTTCGAGCACATCGTCGATGTCGACACCAACGAGAATTTGTTCGAGATCGAGCACGAAATCCGCAGCATGACGCATCCGCTCTATGCGCGGCCGCTGGTCAATCGCAACCCGATGCAGAGCCAGCAGAGCTACCAGATGGACGGCGACGAGTGGGTGTTCGAGACGCGGCGCCTCAACCCGCGCCTCCCCGGCGTGCTGCCGATTGACACGCCGCGCGCCCAGGCGCTCAAGGAACGCCGGGCGACGCGGATGGCGCGGGCGATGTAGGGCGTCGACCACTTTAACCCCTCGACAAGGGTATCGCGCTAAGACGGGGGCCTGAACCACATCCTTCAGGACATCATGAGCTTCGCGTCGAGGCGTATTTCCATTGCGGCCAAGCTCGCCCGCGAACTCGGCGGGTTTTTGTGCACGCGGCCGGCTAAAATCGATTGGCCCGGCG
>DATNJF010000369.1:0-3415 GCA_035604035.1 Allostellaceae bacterium
CAGCTGCTCGGCATCGAGTCGAGCGGTATCGACAGCACCGTCCTTGGCGACTCTGAGGGAGAGATTGGCGCGCGCCTGCGCAAGCAGCGCCTCGGCTGCCCCGAGCGCGGCGGCAGTGCTATCCAGAAGACTCATTGCACCAGACCGCCCGCGCCCGAGCGCTTCGCGGGCGCTTACTGCATATCGTTGGTCTGGTAATTATTGGGCAGCGTCGTGCTCGCATTCGGGTCATGCGTCTTGCGGCTGGTAGAATCGGTCATGCCGACGGCCGAGATGTCATCGCTGATGCCGTTCAAGTTCTGGATGTCACTGGCGCGTTCCGGTCCCCCGGGAGCGCAGGCAACCGCGCCGCCGAGGCAGAGGACCACGACAAGACCAACCCGCAGCAGCGTCATCTCGCGTCCTCCGACCGTATGCTCAAGATATAGGCTTGCCGTCATCATATCTCAATCGCCACCCGAGATATGAATAGCCGGCTATTTTATCGCCTTTTGGTTCAATAAGAACGTTCGGGCCTCGCCGACCTCCGGAGCGCTATCCAAGCGCAGAGAGTTTGCCGTAGGGTTGCGGCGGCGGGGGAAATTCATGACACATCGCCGCATCGTCCTGCTGTCCACTCTGGCAATCGTAATTGGGCTGTGCGCAGCCGCCTTCCTGGTGCCGCTCAGCGCGTTCCGGGGGCCACTCGAGGCGGCGGCGAGCCGAGCCCTCGATCACGACGTCCAGATCGCCGGCCCACTCCATCCGGCCGTCTATCCGCAGTTCGGGATCTCGCTCAAGAACGTTTCGATCGCCAACGTAAAGGGCGGGCACGAGCCGCAGATGATCACAGTCGGCAAGATCGTGGTCGGTGCCGAGTTGATGCCGCTGCTAACCGGCCGGCTGCAGGTTACGAAGATCGTGCTGAAACAGCCGGTGATTCACCTCGAAATCGGCAGCGACGGCATCGGCAATTGGCAATCCGCAGCTTCGTCGGCGCCACCCAACCCGGCCGATACCGCGAGCCTGTCGCTAGAGCGTGTCAAGATCGAAGACGGCACGATCACGTACTTCGATGCTCGTACCCGAAAGATCGACACGCTGAGTGCGGTATTTGCATCGCTCACCGCGGGAACGGCGGGCACCGACGTTCGGCCGCTTAGCCTTGATGGCACCATGACCTATCGCTCCGTGCCGGTGAAATTCGACGCTAAGGTCGACAATCTCGACGCCTTCCTCAGAGGTGAGCCGGGCGGCGTCGGTTTCAGGCTCAATTCCGACCTATTCACCGCCTCTTTCATCGGCACGTTGCAGGCGCCGGGCTCTTTGACCGGAAACCTGACGCTCGATACCCGGTCGTTGCACGAGCTGTCCGCTTTGATCGGGCAGCCGCTGCCGCCTGGCAATGGCTTCGGCGCGACCACGATCGAGTCCGCAATCTCGGCCAAGGACGGCGTCTTAACCTTGTCCAAAGCCGCCATCTCGCTCGATGGAATGAAGCTCAACGGTGATGTCTCAATCGATACCAAAGCGAGCCTGCCGGCGCTTAAGGGAACGCTTGCGATCGACCACCTCAACGTCATCCCTTACCTGGCGCCTAGCACCTCGCAGGACCTGAGCAAAGCCGAGACAATAGGCAATCTCGATACGCCACTCGCGTTCAACCGCCTGAAAGGCGTGGACGCCGATCTTTCGCTAACGATCGGCGCGCTGACCCTCCCCGAGATCAAGCTCAACAAAGTTGCACTTACCGCGGCGCTTCACGGCGGGGTTCTCAAGGCCGAGTTCAGCAACATCAGCGCCTATGGCGGCTCCGGCAAGGGAACCGCAACCGTCGATGCGAACGGCGCGGTGCCGATTTTTCACAATGTCGTCGACATGAGCGGTGTCAGGGCGGACCTCTTGCTGGCTCAGATGGCGGCCGAACCGCAGGTCAGATCTTCCGGCTCCATCCATCTCGACCTCTCTTCCCGCGGCAACAGCGAGGCCCAGATCATCAACGGGCTTGCCGGAAGGGTCTCGGTGAACTTTGGTCCCGGCACAATCTCGGGGGTCGATCTCGGGGCCGTTGCCCGCCTCCTGCAGTCGGCCGCGAATTTGCTGGGCGGCGCGGTGGGCGCGGGCGCCACCACCCAGTTCAGTTCGCTCGCCGCCAGCTTCACGGTGCAGAATGGCGTGGCGCATACGAGCGACTTTCGCCTAACCGGTCCCGCGATCGCGATGACCGGTGTCGGGACGGTGAACCTGGCGAGCCATCAGATCGATTTCCATCTCGATCCGACCGCCAAGGTCGGGGTCGCCGGCATCCATGTGGCCGAGATTGGCATCCCGTTTTACGCGCGCGGCAATTGGAGTAACCCCAGCTACGAGCCCGACCCTGCCGGTCTGGCGAAGGGCGTGGTCGGCACAGTCAGCGGCACCGCGACGCAAATTCTCAACGTGCCGGGTAGCGCCTTGAAGTCCCTGCTCGGAGGAAATTGACCGGCCCGCCGGTTGACGCCCGGCTTGGGCGAGCGTACATCCGCTTCGTGGCCAGTAAGACACATCGCGCCGGCGGACGGCGAATTAGCGACCCGGGCTCGACTGGAGCCCGGGCCGTGTCAATTCGTCCCCTCCCTGCCAAGGATTGCGCCGATGCCGTCACCAGAAGCTGCCGTTGCTGAAGCGGCTACCGTCGAGACTTCCCGATTTTCCCTCCAGGCCAGCGCGGAGCCCGGCGTGATGCCGAGGGTTCTCGAGCTTTTCGCCAAGCGCGGCCTCGTGCCGGATCGCTGGCATAGCATTGTCGCGCGGCACGACATGACATTGTCGATCGACATCGAGATCGGCGGTCTCGAGCGCGAGACGGTCGCCTATGTCGCGAATTGCCTGCGGCAGATCGCTGGTGTCGAGCTCGTCCTGACCGTCTGAGCCACGATGTCGTTCGCCGACCGCATTCGTCACTGCAACAGCTTCGACCCGGCGCGGGCGATGCCGCTGTGGGCCGGCGATCACCGCGTCGGCTGGCTGCGCCACGACAATGCCGCGGTGCTTGGCCGGCATGTCGACGTCTTCCAGGTCGAGGAAGATGCGACGCGTCTCCTGCCGCAAGGGGACGCCAGCACAGTGAGCCGCGCGGTCGACGAGGTTGTCGAGGTGCTGGTCGCCGAACGGCGCGTGCCGAAATGGCGCAACGAGACCTTCGACGTCGCGCCGCGTTGGGGCGAACGGCCACTGTTCCGGCTCGATCGCGGCGCGGTGCCGTTTTTTGGCGTGCGCGCCTATGGCATCCACGTTAACGGCTATCGCCGCGACGGCGACCGCTATTCGTTGTGGATCGGCCGGCGCGCGTCGAACAAGCAGGTGGCGCCGGGCAAGCTCGACAACCTCGTCGCCGGTGGGATCGGCAACGGTTATGGCGCCGCCGCGACGCTTGCCAAGGAAGCCGAGGAGGAAG
>DATNJF010000370.1:0-13265 GCA_035604035.1 Allostellaceae bacterium
AAGCAGAAATTCACATGCGCGCCGATGGTCGCGGTGCATTGCTGAAGTAGCTGGTTGCCGTCCCGCGCTTTCGCCTGAGCGGCGGCGCCGCATAGCGACAACACAACCGCGAGCATGGCGCAAAGTGCGCATCTCATGGAGCCGGTGGAAACGCCCCGGCCCTACTCCGCCGCCGCGGTGCGGCTGGCACGCTTGCGGTCGTTGGCATCGAGCAGGCGCTTGCGAAGGCGGATCTCCTTGGGCGTCACCTCGGCCAGCTCATCGTCGGCAATATAGGCGATCGCCTCTTCGAGGCTCATCTGGATCGGCGGCGTCAGCCGCACCGCCTCGTCCTTCGACGTGGTGCGGATATTGGTGAGCTGCTTGCCCTTCGCCGGATTGACGTCGAGGTCGTTGTCGCGGCTATGCGCGCCGATGATCATGCCGGGATAGAGCGCATCGCCGGGCGACACGAACATCGCGCCACGCTCTTCGAGGTTCCACAGTGCATAGGCAACCGCGACGCCGCTGGCGGTCGAGATCAAGACGCCGTTGGTCCGCCCCTCGACCGCGCCCTTGTACGGCGCATAGCCATGAAAGATGCGGCTCATCACCCCGCTGCCGCGCGTGTCAGTGAGAAATTCGCCGTGGTAGCCGATGAGACCGCGCGTCGGCACCCGGAAGGTGAGGCGCAGCTTGCCGCCGCCCGAGGGCCGCATCTCCTGCATCTCGGCTTTCCGCCGGCTCATCTTCTCGACGACGATGCCGGCGTACTCCTCATCGACATCGACAAAGACCTCCTCGACCGGTTCCAGCCGCTGGCCTGTCGCCGCATCGGTCTTGAACAGCACGCGCGGCCGCGAGATCGACAATTCGTAGCCTTCGCGGCGCATCGTCTCGATCAGGACACCGAGCTGCAACTCGCCGCGTCCCGATACCTCGACGGCATCTCGCTGCGCGCTTTCGCTGACGTGGATCGCGACATTGCCCTCGGCCTCGCGGTGCAGCCGCTCGGCGATCATCCGCGAGGTCACCTTCGTGCCCTCGCGCCCGGCCAGGGGGCTGTCATTGACCGAGAAGGTCATCGCCAAAGTCGGCGGGTCGATCGGGTCGGCGGCAAGCGGCACGGTCACCTCGAGCGCGCACAGCGTGTCGGCGACGGTGGTCTCTGTCAGGCCGGCGACCGCGATGATGTCGCCGGCGCTCGCCTCCTCGACCCCCAGCCGCTCCAGGCCGCGATAGGCGAGCAGCTTGGTCAGCCGCGCCTGCTCGATGAGTTTCCCGTCGCGAGTCAACGATTTGACCGGCATGTTGAGGCGGGCGACGCCGGAATGGATGAGCCCGGTCAGCACCCGGCCGAGATAGGGGTCGTAGTCAAGCGTCGTCGCCAGCATCGTGAACGGTGCGTCGGGGTCGGCCTGTGGCGGCGGTACATGCGCGACAATCAGGTCGAAGAGCGGCGCCAGGTCCTTGTGCGGCGCGTCCAACTCGGCGACCGCCCAGCCATTACGACCAGACGCGAACAGGGTCGGGAAATCGAGCTGCTGCTCGTCGGCATCGAGCAGCGCGAACAGGTCGAAGATCTCGTTGTGCACCGCCTCTGCCCGCGCGTCGGGCCGGTCGACCTTGTTGATGACGACGATCGGCCGCAGCCGCCGCCGCAGCGCCTTGGCGACGACGAACTTGGTCTGTGGCATCGGCCCTTCAGCCGCGTCGACCAGGACCAGCACGCCATCGACCATGCTGAGGATGCGCTCGACCTCACCGCCGAAATCGGCGTGGCCCGGCGTGTCGACGATGTTGATGCGCGTCTCGCCCCACATGAGCGAGGTGCACTTCGCCAGGATGGTGATGCCGCGCTCGCGCTCCAGCTCGTTGGAATCGAGCGCGCGCTCGGCCACCTGCTGATTGGCGCGGAACATGCCCGATTGGCGCAGCAGCTGATCGACCAGGGTCGTCTTGCCATGGTCGACATGCGCGATGATCGCGATGTTGCGAATAGGCGTCGTCACGGGCACTCGCGGCACCTTTCCGGCGGCACCTACACCAGGCCGGCGGAGGCGACGAGTTTGTCGAGCGAGGCTTCGGGCCGGGCACCGACGTGGCTAATGATTTCGGCAGCACACAGGCTGCCGATCGCTCCACAGGTGGGGAGGGGCAGGCCGCGGGTCAAGCCGAACAGCACCCCCGAGGCGTAAAGATCGCCCGCCCCGGTGGTGTCGACGACACGTCCGACCCGCGCCGGCGCGATGTAATGGGTATCGGCGGCGGTCAACAGCACGCTGCCGGCGGCGCTGCGGGTCAGTGCCGCGATCTTGACGTGGCCGCGCACCGCAGCGGCGGCAACGTCGAAATCCTCGGTCTCATAGAGCGAGCAGATCTCGGCCTCGTTGGCGAAAAGGATGTCGATCTCTCCTGATACCAGGGCGATAAAGTCATCACGATGACGGCCGACGCAGAACGGGTCCGACAGGCTCAAGGCCACCTGGCGGCCGGCCTGGTGCGCGACCTGCGCGGCCTTGCGAAACGCTTGCTTGGCGCGCGGCGGATCGAACAAATAGCCTTCGAGATAGGTGATCTGCGCGCCCGAGACGATGGCCGGGTCGATATCCTCGGGGCCAAGATCAACGCAGGCGCCGAGATAGGTCCCCATCGTGCGCTGCCCGTCACCAGTCACCAGCACCAGACAGCGCGCGGTGCCCGGCCCTTCGCTCGCCGGCGGCGTCTCGAAGCGGATGCCGATCGCCGTGATGTCGTGGCGGAACACCTGCCCCAGCAGATCGTCGCGCACCTTGCCGATATAGGCGCCGCTGCCGCCCAGCGCGGCGATGCCAGCCATGGTATTGCCGGCCGAGCCTCCGGAGCTCTCGATCGCCGGCCCAAGCTTCGCGTACAGCGCATCGGCGCGCGCCGCGTCGATCAATGTCATCGACCCTTTAGCAAAGCCCTCGCCGGCGAGAAACGACTCGTCGGCATGGGCGATGACGTCGACGATCGCGTTGCCGATACCCGCGACGTCGATGGTGGCCGCGCCCATCAGCAATCCTATTGGTGGCAGGAAGTGGCCGGCAGTATAGGGACGCCGCCGACACCGACAAGCACCGCTTTAGCATCGCCGATTCGCGAGTCGCGAGCACCCGGTCTTCGATCGCTGCTGTAGGCCACGGTGTTTAACCTGTCAGCATGGGCCGATTACGCCACGAAGCCGGGGATAAATAGTTTTGTTTTCTTCGGCCTCAACGGATATCTTTTGGCAGAGGAGAGTTGGTCGCCCGACGGCTTTATGGGTACGCCGCTCAAAGGCTTGCCGCGCCTTGCGCCGTCAAGGTCGCGGGCTGATCAAGTTCGCTATGCCGGTTCCCTTAGCTCTTTGATTGGGTGCGCCACCCATGTTTGGCCGAAGAAGACCCGAAGACGAGGATCGTAGAATGGCTGATACCGCCGACGATTTGGGCATTCCGATGAAACCGGCCCGGCCGGTCGCAGCGCCAATGGCCGTCACCGCGGTCGGCCGTGCAACGGCGACGGTGCCACCGCGCGTTCCCGAAATGGCACCGCGGGCAGCACCAGAGCCAACGTCGGCGGCGGATGCACCGCAACGGCGGGTCACCGAACCGCTCGGCATGCCGGTCACACCACCGCCAGTCCCCGCCCCGCCGCCACCGCCGCCCGTGGCGCGGCGCGAATCGGAAGCCCGCAAGCTAACCGTTGGCCGGGAGATCGCGTTATCGGGCGAGATCGCCTCGTGCGACACGCTGGTGGTCGAAGGCAGCGTCGAAGCCAATCTGCAGAATTGCCGCGATGTCGACATCGCCGAATCGGGGCTGTTCAAAGGCTCGGCGACGATCGACAACGCCGATGTCCGCGGCATGTTCGAGGGTAACCTCGTCGTTCGCAAACGGCTGTTGATCCGCGCTGGCGGACAGGTGTCGGGGACGATCCGCTACAGTCAGATCGAGATCGAGGCCGGCGGTCAAATATCTGGCGACGTGCAGGTGAACCCCGACAGCGACGTCATCGCCGAGCTGCCGAACGCGCGCGCGGTTTCCTAGAAACGGTCACCTCGGGCGACACGGCCGGCCGGCGGGGCTTACGGAGCGCGCCGGCCAGCTTTGCTTTTTTGGCCGCCGCCGTGCGCGCCGCGATCAATTCATCCGGCCCGGTCTTCGCCTTGTAGCGGCACAGCGTCGCGACGACGCAATTGGGGCAATCGGGCTTGCGCGCCTTGCAGACATGGCGGCCGTGCAGGATCAGCCAGTGATGTGCGTTGAGCTTGTATTGCGGCGGGGTGACCGCCTCGAGCCCTAACTCGACCGCGAGCGGGGTCTTGCCCGGCGCGATGCCGGTGCGGTTGCCGACGCGGAAGATATGCGTGTCGACCGCGATCCGCGGCTCCTCGAAGGCGACATTGAGCACGACATTCGCGGTCTTGCGCCCGACCCCGGGCAGCGCCTCCAGTGCGTCACGGTCCTGCGGCACCGCGCCGCCATGCTTTTCGATCAGCATGCGGCTCAGCGCGACGACATTCTTGGCCTTGGTTCGGTAGAGCCCGATGGTGCGGATGAGGCGTTCCACCCGCTCGACACCGAGCCCGATCATCTTGCCAGGATTATCGGCGAGCGCGAACAGCGCCGGGGTCGCCTTGTTGACCCCGACATCGGTCGCCTGCGCCGACAGCACGACGGCGACGAGCAAGGTGAACGGGTTGATGTATTCGAGCTCGGTGCGCGGGATCGGCCGGCTCTCCGCCAACAGCCGGTAGAATTCCGCCACCTCCGCCTTGGTGAATTTGCGCATCGCCCGGCGACTGTAGCGCATTTTCCGCGTTATCGATGCGCGCCTTACGCTATTGTGGAACGGCGATGAGCTCGACCGATACCGCAGTCCCCGCCACCCCCACGCACGTGTTTTTCGAGCGGGTGCTGCTGCCCTACCGCAGCCTGCCGCCGCGCGGGTTCAACCTGCTGATGCTGGCGCTTGGCTTGATCAGCGTCGCGGTCAGCGTCGCCTTTGTCACCATCGGCGCCTGGCCGGTCTGCGGGTTTTTCGGACTCGACGTGCTGTTGGTCTATGTCGCCTTCCGGCTGTCCTACCGCAGCGCCCGCCAGCGCGAGACGCTGCGCCTAGCCGACGAGGAGTTCACCGTCGAGCGGGTCGGGATTCGCGGCGATCGCCGCTTCTGGCGCTTCCAGCCGTTCTGGCTGCGCGTCGTTTACGAAGAGCACCCCGACCAGTCGAACCGGCTGGCGGTAATCTCGCACGGGCGGAGCCTGGCGATCGGCACCTTCCTGCCGGCACCGGTACGCCGCGACGTCGCGGCGGCGCTGCGCGACGCACTCGCGCGTTGGCGCGCGGCGCTCAACCCGACCCACGCCGGCTGATCAGGGTCGCGCCAGCCGCTCGGCGATAATGCGCAGCGCGCGTGGATGGGCGAGCATTGTCGTGTGCGCGCCGTCGATCGCGATGTTCTCACGGTTCGGCCCCGCCTCGTCGAGGCAGCTGCGCCAGGCGACGACGCCATCGCGCGGGGAATAGATCGCCGTCGTCGGCACCGGCGGCGGCTCGGTCAGTTGGTCGATCAGCAAATGCTGGCCGCTGTGCAGCGGCGCCAGCGCCCGATAGATCGGTTCGAGCGGGCTCGCGGTCGGCAGCCGGAACGGGCTGCACACCGTGACGACACGGCGCACCCGGTCAGAATGCGCAGTGGCGAGCGCGCGGGCAAGCACGCCACCGAGACTGACCCCAACCAGGCTCGCTTTGCGGCCGGCCGCCTCGGTGCTGTGCCGCAACAGCCGATCTACCGCGGTGACCGCGGCCGCGGTCGGGCCAAGATTGACCCCGCTGCCCCAGCCCTCGACCGCATAGCCGAGCGCCGTCAGCCACTCACGGAAGCCGCGAGTCATGCCGTCGGAGCAGAAGAACGCCGGCAGCACGATGACCGGATGACCGTCGCCGCGCGGTACCGGACCGACGTTCGGACGGAATGGGCGCAGCCGCGCGCGCAGCACCGCCCTGCCCTCGCCCACCAGATCGCGCCAAGACGGCCCAGGTAGCGCGCCCGAGCGGTCGAAGATTTCCGGCTGGCTCACAGCTCCAGCACTTCCTTCATCCCATAGATCCCGGGCGGCCGGCCGATGACCCAGCGCGCCGCGCGCACCGCACCCTTGGCATAGATCGCCCGGTTGGTGGCGCGATGCGACAGCTCGAGCCGCTCGCCGGCCCCGGCGAAGACAACATGGTGGTCGCCGACCGCGTCACCGCCGCGCAGCGAGGCGAAGCCGATATCGCCGCTGCGCCGCGCACCAGTGATGCCGTCTCGGCCGCGTTGGGCGACTTCGTCGAGGCTCGTCCCCCGCCCTGCCGCCGCGGCGCGGCCCAAAGCCAAAGCCGTACCCGACGGGGCGTCGACCTTGCCGCGATGGTGCATCTCCATGATTTCGATGTCCCAATCCGGGCCGAGCCGCGCCGCGACCTGCTCGACCAGCCCGAGGAGCAGGTTGATGCCGAGGCTGGTATTGGCCGCCCAGACGATCGGGATGCGTTTCGCCGCCTCGCGCAGCGAAGCGGTCTCCGCCGCCGAGAGACCGGTCGTGCCGATAACCACCGGCGTCCCCTGCTCGGTCGCCAGCGCGACGTGCGCCGCGGTGGCCGAGGGCGTCGAGAATTCGATGACGACATCGCTGTCGCCGATCAGTTTTCCCGGCGCATTGCCAGCAAACAGCCCGATCCGGCCGATCCCGGCCAGCTCGCCAAGATCAGCGCCGACATAGGCGCTCCCCGGTTTGGCGGTGCCGCCAGCGAGATCACAGCCCTCCGCGGCGGCGATCTCAGCCATCAGCATCCGGCCCATCCGGCCCGCGCAGCCGATGACGCCCATCCTGATATCGGCCATGCCGAGCCTCCCGAATCCAGAAGCGGCAACGCTTACCCTGTGTGACAAGAAAAAGACAAGGACGGCTGCTAGAAGCTTCAACAGGGCGTTAGCATTTTCCCAGACCAGATTTTCCTCTACACCGCACCTTATGGCTTTGTTCCGCTCGGTCGCCACGGTCGGCTCCTTGACGATGGTGAGCCGCGTCTTCGGCTTCGTCCGCGACATCCTGACCGCAGCGATCCTCGGGGCTGGGCCGGTGGCCGATGCGTTTTTCGTCGCCCAGCGCCTGCCCAACCTGTTCCGCAGCCTGTTCGCCGAGGGCGCGTTCAGCGCCGCCTTCGTGCCGCTCGCCAACCGGGCGCTAGTCGAGGGCGGCCAGCCCGCTTTGAAGCAATTCGCCGAAGAGGCCTACGCGGTCCTGGTCGCGGCGCTGGTGGTGTTCGTCGTGCTCGGCGAGATCTTCATGCCGCTGGTGATGCACGTCATCGCCCCTGGCTTTGAGGCCGAACCGGCGAAATTCGAACTCGTCGTCGCGCTCAGCCGCATCACCTTCCCCTATTTGCTCTTCATCTCGCTGGTGGCGCTGCAGGGTGGGCTCCTAAACACGCTCGACCGCTTCGCCGCCGCCGCTGGAACGCCGGTGCTGCTAAACATCTTCCTGATCGCCGCGCTACTGTTGATGGTACGGTTCGAGTGGAGCGGCGGCCCGGTTCTCGCCTGGGCGCTGACCGCGGCCGGCGTGGCGCAATTCTTGTGGCTGGCGATTTCCTGCTCGCATGCCGGGATCGGTCTCAGGCTGCGGTGGCCGCGGCTAACGCCGGCGGTGCGGCAGACCCTGAAGATCATGGGTCCGGGTGTGCTCGGCGCCGGGGTCACGCAGCTCAATCTCCTCGTCTCAACCGCGCTCGCCTCGCTGCTCCCGGAAGGCTCGGTGTCGTTTCTCTACTACGCCGACCGGCTCAACCAGTTGCCGCTCGGCGTCGTCGGGATCGCGGTGGCAACCGCGATCCTGCCGCCGCTATCGCGCCAGGTGCGCAGCGGCGATACGGCCGGCGCGATATCGACGCAAAACCGCGGGGTCGAGCTGGCGCTGCTGTTGACCCTCCCTGCGGCGACGGCGCTGGCGATCCTGGCCCTACCGATCCTGGAGGTGCTGTTCGAGCGCGGCGCGTTCGGTTCGCGCGAAGCAGCGGCAACCGCCTCGGCGCTGATCGCCTATTCCGCCGGCCTGCCGGCCTTTGTCCTCGTCAAGGTGCTGGCCCCGGCCTTTTTCGCCCGACACGACACCAAGACGCCGGTCAAGGTCGCGATCGTCTCGCTCGCCACCAATCTGGGACTGACCCTCGTCTTGATGCAGTTCCTTGCGCATGTCGGCGTCGCCATCGCCCTGTCGGCGGCGGGTTGGCTGCAAGCGGTGATCCTCATGGTAGTGCTGGCGCGGCGCGGCAATTTCCGGTTCGACCCGAGGGCGCGCGCCAACCTGCCGCGTATCGCCGCGGCGACGATCGGGATGGCGGCGGTGCTGATCGGCTTGCGCTTGGCCCTGGCCCCGCTGCTAGCCGAGGCAGCCGCGTGGCGCCTCGCGGCGCTCGCCGGACTTGTCGCCGGCGGGCTCCTCGCCTTTCTGCTGTTGGTCCTCGCGTTTGGGGTCACCGGCTGGCGCGAGCTGCGCGGCCAATTCGGCCGTCAACCAGCTTGAGTCGCTGCGATCTGAACCGATCGCCGACCGTCGAGAAAGCGTTGGCTAAGTGCCAACATGAGTTGACCGAGTGTTGGCATAATGCCAACATAGCGAATGAGGATCGAATATCGTCGCGATCCGCAAAAGGCTCTGCGCGGCATGCAACGTGCCAAGGCCGAAGACATCTTCGCCGCGCTCGACCGCATCGCTGCCGATCCTTTCGCGCGCAATAACAATATAAAGCCGTTGCGCGGGGTACCGAATGGATGCCGCGTGAGGGTCGGCGATTGGCGGGTATCGTACACGCTCGACCGGGGAGGCGACGTGATCGAGGTATTTGAGATCGCACCGAGAGGAGGTGCATACCGATGAGCGAGAAGACCGTCATTCGACTGGTGGGCGACCGGGTCGAGCGCATGCGTGAGCAGGGTGACCTCGGCGAGTTGATCGCTGAGGCGGATCTGGCGAAGGCGTATCTTTTTGACCGATCCGATCCTGACGATCTTGTGCTGATTGCTCACGCCGATCTTGAGGAGTTGATCGAGGATCGGCTGGCTGAAGCCGCTTATCGCCGCACGCGTGACCAGGAGACCGTGCCGGATACGGTTGTGCGCCGCCTTATCTCTGGCGAAAACCCGATCACGGTCTGGCGCGAGCATCGCGGCATGACGCTACGCGCGCTCGCTGACGCGGCTGGGCTTGATCCCGGCTATCTGTCGCAACTGGAGAACGGCAAGCGCGCCGGGCCGGTCGCAACGATCAAGAAGATCGCCGCTGCCCTACGACTTGATTTGGACGATCTGACGTGACAATGAACCGCATCTTTTCCGGCATCCAGCCGACCGGCAATCTGCATCTCGGCAATTACCTCGGCGCGATCCGCAACTGGGTCGCGCTGCAGCACGATTACGAGTGCATCTTCTGCATCGTCGATCTGCATGCGCTGACGATGCCGCAGGACCCGCTCGAGCTGCGCCATTCGACGCGCGAGGTGACGGCGGCCTATATCGCGGCCGGCATCGATGTCGAACACTGCATCATCTTTAACCAGAGCATGGTTTCGGCCCATGCCGAGCTCGCTTGGCTCTTATCCTGCCTGACCCCGCTCGGCTGGCTCAACCGGATGACCCAGTTCAAGGAAAAGGCCGGCAAGCAGCGCGACCTCGCCGGGCTCGGGCTTTACGCCTATCCGGTACTGATGGCCGCGGACATCCTCGGCTACAAGGCGACACACGTTCCGGTCGGCGAGGATCAGAAGCAGCACCTCGAACTGGCGCGCGATATCGCCGGCGCCTTCAATCGTCGTTACGAGGTCGATTTCTTCCCGCTGCCGGAGCCGCAGATTTTCGGGACGGCGACCCGGGTGATGAGCCTGCGCGACGGCACCAAGAAAATGTCGAAATCCGACACCTCGGACTACTCCCGCATCAACATGACCGACGATACCGACGCGATCGCGCTGAAGATCCGGCGCGCCAAGACCGATCCCGAGCCGCTGCCGGGAACGGTCGACGCGCTCGAAAAGCGGCCCGAGGCCGACAACCTTGTCGGCATCTACGCCGCGCTCGCCGACCAGACGCGCGAAACCGCGCTCGCCCAATTCGCCGGCCAGAATTTCTCGGTGTTCAAGGAGGCGTTGACCGAAGTGTCGGTGTCCACCCTCGGCCGCATCGGCGACGAGATGCGCCGACTGATGGCCGATCCGGGGCATATCGACACCGTACTGCGACACGGCGCGGAGCGTGCCGCGGCGATCTCGATGCCGATCTTGCGCGAGGTTCAGGACATCACTGGACTCTTGCGGCCGTAAGCAAGGCTTACGGCTTTCCCCATCCGATTGAGCGCGCTAAGGTTCGCTGCCACCCCGCTTCGCACGCGAAGCGGGGAACGGTGGGATTCAACTGCAACTCGGCTCACCTGTCGCCATGGATGTTTACCTGCCGATCGCCGAGGTATCGCTGAATGTATTTATCCTGCTCGGCATCGGCGCGGCGGTCGGGTTTCTGTCGGGTGTCTTCGGGGTCGGCGGCGGCTTTCTCCTGACGCCTTTATTGATTTTCGTCGGCGTGCCGGCACCGGTCGCGGTCGCCTCGTCGGCCAATCAGCTCGTTGGCGCCTCGGTCTCGGGTGTGCTGGCCCATTGGCGGCGCGGCCATGTCGACTTCAAGATGGGCTTCATCCTACTCATCGGCGGCATCGCCGGATCGATCCTCGGCATCTACCTGTTCGCGCTGTTTTCCCGGCTCGGTCAGATCGAGCTGGTGATCTCGCTGTGCTACGTCGTGCTCTTGGGCGTGCTCGGCTTGATGATGGGCGTCGAGAGTTTGAGAGCGATGCTACGCCAGCGGCGCCCGGGCGCCGCCCGTCGCAAGCTGCATCGCCACACCTGGCTGCACGGCCTGCCGCTGAAGACCCGGTTTCGGAAGTCTCAGCTCTACATCAGCGCCCTGTTGCCGATCGGCCTTGGGTTCGCGGTCGGGGTGCTGAGCGCGGTGATGGGCATTGGCGGCGGCTTCCTGATGGTACCGGCGATGATCTACACGCTCGGCATGCCGACGACGGTCGTCCCGGGCACCTCACTCTTACAGATCATCTTTGTGGCCGCCAACGTGACGATGCTGCAGGCCTTCACCAACCACACCGTCGACGCGGTGTTGGCGCTGGTGTTGCTGGTCGGCGGCGTGATCGGGGCGCAGTTCGGCACGCGCTTCGGGACCCGGTTGCGCGGCGAACAGCTGCGCTTCCTGCTGGCCCTGATCGTCCTCGCGGTGGCGGCGCAGCTCGCGCATGACTTGACGGTTCATCCGAAGGACCTGTTCGTCATCCTGATGGACCGCCGGTGACGATCCGGCGCTGCCTAGCGCGCGCCCTCGGCTTTGTCGTCGCGCTGTCGCCCATCGCCGCACAGGCCGACATCGTCGCCGATCTCAGCAGCCATAGCATCGCGATCACGACCGGCTTTACCGGCGCCTCGGTGGTGCTGTTCGGTGCGATCGACGGGCCAGGGGACGTCGTGGTGATCGTCCGCGGCCCGGAGCGCGACCTAACCGTCTGGCGCAAGGGCAAGATAGGCGGCATCTGGGCGAACACTGAGTCGGTCACCTTTGCCAGCGTCCCGACCTACTATGCGGTCGCCTCCAGCAAGCCCCCCGACGAAGCCCTGTCGCCCGCAGCGGCGGGTTTCTACAGGATCGGCGTCGCCAACCTCAAATTCGTACCGAAATCCGACGTTCCGCCCGAGCAGGCGCGGCTTTTCACCGATGCGCTGATCGCGGTGCAGGAGAAGGCCGGTGTGTTTTCGCAGACTCACGCCAAGATCGCCTTTCTCGGCGAGCGGCTGTTTCGCACTACCTTCAACTTTCCCGCCAACATCCCGACCGGCGTTTATCTGGTGCAGGTGTACCTCGTGCGCGACAAGGACGTCGTCGGCGCCCAGACGACGCCGCTGATTGTCTCGCAGGTGGGTGTCGACGCTGCGGTATTCGATTTCGCCCACAGCCGAGCGCTCGCCTACGGCGCGATTGCGGTGGTCATCGCGGTGATGGCAGGATGGTTGGCGAGCCTACCGTTCCGCAACGCCTGACCCCGCCGAGGCTCGCGCCGATGACCGAAGCCGCTCCACCGCGCGTATTCCTCGTCGTCGTCGACGAGACTGCGGAGCATCGCCTGGCGGTGCATTACGCGGCGCGCCGCGCCGCGCATACCGGCGGCCGCGTCGCGCTCCTTAATGTCATCGAGCCGGTCGAGGTCCAGCACTGGATCTCGGTTCAGGAGCTCGCCCGCGAGGAGCGCCGCGAGGCCGCCGAGCAGCTGATGCAGAAACTCTGCGACGAGGTGCTACCGCTCGCCGGCACCGTGCCAGTCGTCTATATCCGGGAAGGCCGCCCGCAGGACGAACTCGTCGCGCTGATCAACGAGGAGCCGAGCATCTCGATCCTGGTGCTCGCTGCCGGCACAAGCCAGACCGGGCCAGGGCCGTTGATCTCGTACCTCACCGGCAAGCCCGCGGCGCGGCTGCGCATTCCGATCACAATCGTGCCCGGCGGGCTCACGCTCGACCAAATCGACGCGTTGAGCTGAGCCGGAAGGCGCTGCGGGCTTGGATTTCGCTGCGCAAATGCCCATGCTATAGCCAGTCACCCGCCTTGATTGCCGACGGAGCCCGTTGATGTTCATCCAGACCGAGCAGACCCCCAACCCCGCTACGCTCAAATTTCTCCCCGGGGTCGCGGTGATGCCGGCAGGCACGGCCAATTTCACCACCAAGGAGGCAACGGCGCGCTCGCCGCTGGCCGAACGTCTGTTTGGCCTGCCCCAGGTCAGCGGCGTCTTTCTCGGCGGCGATTTCATCACCATCACCAAGACCGACGACGGCGACTGGTTCCAGGTGAAGCCGGCGGTGCTAGCGGCGATCATGGAGCACTTCACTACGGGTCAGCCGGTCATCACCGGCGCGGCCGACGCGGAGGCGAGCGAGGCGGAAGACGACGAGATCGTCTCAGCGATCAAAGAACTACTGGAGACCCGCGTCCGCCCTGCGGTAGCCCAGGATGGCGGCGATATCATCTTTGAGGATTTCACCGACGGCATCGTCTACCTCCATATGCAGGGCTCTTGTTCCGGTTGCCCGAGCTCGACGGCAACCTTGAAGGCGGGCATCGAGAACATGCTGCGCCACTACATTCCCGAAGTTCTCGAAGTCCGCGCCGTCTAACCGGCGCGGCCCTCCAC
>DATNJF010000371.1:0-41667 GCA_035604035.1 Allostellaceae bacterium
GTTGACGCCGTTGTGGCGCTTCCAGACGTCGATCAGCACCTTGACCGCGTCGCCTGGCAGCGTCTTGTACGCAGGGCAGTTAAGCAGGTAATGCCGCAGGCCGACGTATCGGTCGCCGGGGTTCAGCTTTCTGCGCTTCCCGCTCACAGCCCCGCCTAGTCGAGCGCGCCGGGGTATTTTGCTTCAATCAGCCCACACACCTCCGCAGAGAACCTGTCCCCGCGCTCGCGGCTCGACCATTTGAGGGTGTTGACATATTGCGGCTTGCCGTCGATTTCCTTGATCCGGCCATTCTGCATTTGCGGCTTGCCCGGCATCCCAACCCATGAGCGGCCATTCTTGGCGTGCACCGTCAGGTCCTCGATGATGAGCCCGCAGGCAAGCTCGACGGCGGCGAAGCCGCGAAGGGAATTTCGTCGGAACTCTCGCCAGCCAAGCAACCGCATGTGGTTTGGTTGTGCAGCGGGATCGAAGGGTGTAACGAAGCGCGGTCCAGCATCTTCGATACCGGCCCGGTCGCCGCCTGCCAGCGGTGCCAGGCTTTCCACTTGTCGCATGGCTCAAGCGGCCTGTGACTGGCCGAGCAGGCGCTCGATACGGGCGCGGATCGAGCGCATGGTGATCTTCCGCGAAGCCCCGTCCCGGTAACTCTCGAGCTCACCGCTGCCGATTAACTCGTAAACGCGTGTCATGCCGCAATCGAGGAGAAATGCAGCGCGTCGCGGGCTGACTGCCAACGGCTCACCATTACTTATCCCGTTCATCTGATCGCCCCGTGCCGAGTGAATGTGGGCGAACGATAACGGATGAGACTTGGGCAGCCGGTAACCGCAATTCCGGAGAATTATCGTTACGGTCAGGTCCCCGTTCGGGGTCTCCCTCGCTTGTCGTCAGCGATCACGCGCAAATCGCTCCCGTTCGTGGCCTCGAGCAACGCCTTGTCGCCGCGCGACAGTGTCTTGATCCACCCATCGAATGCTTCTCTGCCCTTCGCGGCTTCCGCGCGGCCTTCTGCCTCCAGAACAGCTCGTCTATCCGCTCGGCAATCCACTTCGGCCCGGACAGCGTCCTTGTCGATTTTGTGTTTGGTTTCCTTGAAGTAGATGTTTCGCAGAGTTTGGGGGCCGCGCTCTTCATCGGTCATGTAGTGTCGCTCGAATACCTCCTCGGAGGCCGCGTCGACCTTGTAGCCGGCGTCTCGGAGCTCCTGAATCTCCGCAGCCCGCATGAAATGGCGGTAGGCCTCTCGCCTAGGTGCGCCAACCTTCCGCTTGCCGAGGAAGTCTCGCATCGCTTCGACGGGATCGTTCGCACCCAAATCCGCTGCTCGGCGGCCTCGGCGAAAAATGTTCGGAGGCGCGGATCGATAGAGCCGGTCTCAATCTGGTCTCGGTAGATTGTGCGCAGTTTCCTGACGGCCTTTGCCCTATATCGCTCCGCTCGCTCGGCGGCGTCTTTAATGGGCTCGTCAAAGCCCGGGCGAGAGGGCTGAAGTTCTCCTCGGGCTACCGGCAACCAGGTCGTTATCAGCAGGGTCTGCCGATCGAGCTTGATGCGTAGAGCATACGCCGATTGAGTCGAACGACTGCCAGGCAGGGTCGCGCCGCCGGCCTTTGCCATCTCAGGCATGTACGCCTCCGCATGGGCGCTCCGCAGATGGTTCGCGACAGAAGGCCGGTGCGGTGCCGGCTGCGTCGGGAGCTACCCTATCCGCCGCGATCTCGAACTTACGCACCTGCCCGGAGCTCGACCACATTCGCCCCATCATCGCGGCCGTCGCCGACGATGAAGGCGACGCGCTCGGCCCATGCTTCGAGGGCGTGCCGCTTCTGGTCGAGATAGTCGTGCCGATTGTAGGTGCCGGCGAGCGTGCCCTTGGCGTGGTTGAGCACACGATCGATGGCGTCTTGCGGCACATGCAGCGCCGCCATTCCCGTGCTCGCCGTGCGCCGCAAATCGTGGAAGGTCCAGCCGATCACACCCGACTCACGATCAAGAATCGTCTTCAACCGCTTCTGTCCGGCGTAGGGCTTCGTGCCATCCATGGTGAACACCGGCTTACCGAAGCGGCGCAGTCCGCCGATCATGTCGATCATCGCCGGCGCCAGCGGGATTTCGTGGTCGCGCTTGCCCTTGCTGCGAGCCGCCGGCAGGGTCCACAGCGCACGGGTCAGGTTAACCTCGCTCCACGCCATGCACCGCACTTCATCGCGGCGCTGCCCTGTCAGTATCCAAGCCTTGACTAGAGACCGGCTCGGGTCCGGCAACGTGTCGGCGGCGCGCCATATCGCTCTCAGCTCGTCATCAGTCAGCACGCGGTCGCGGCTTGCCTCGATCTTGCGCTTCTTGACCGCTGCGGCGGGGTTCACATCGAGGTACTCGCGTTCGACACCCCAGTTGAGCGCCGCGACGATCGCGCTGCGGACGCGGTTGACCTGAGCCCGCAGTCCTTTGTCGTTCTGCAACTCGTCGAGCAGTTCGACAATATCGGCACGGCGCAGGTTAGCCAGAGGCTTGCCGCCGATCGCCGGCTTGACGTGTGAGCTGAACATGCGCTCGGTCAGCGTCCATTTGCGCTGATTGCGCTTGCAGTAACGCTCGACATACTCGTCGAGCAGATCGCCCACCGTGCGGGGGCGGTTGCCGATCTTGCGCTGCTCCTCACGGGCGCGCTTTTCCGTTTTGGGAAGATCGACTCCATCAGCTGCGGCGGCGGCAACGGCTAATGCCCGGCGCCGCGCATTGCTCAGGCTGAGCACGGGGTAGATGCCATAGGTTTCGCGCTTCCGTTCATCGCCCTTCGGCCTGTAGCGGATCGACCATGCCTTTCGGCCGTCGGCTGACACACGAAGCTCCAGCCCCGGCGCGTCGTCGTCGATGTAGACCGCCCGTCCGGACGCCGGTCGCGCGACGCTTTGTACGAAACGATCGGTCAACCGCTTTTTCATGGTCCGCCCTTTCTTGCGGGTTTCCGATTTTTGGGACCCCGACGCTCCTGGGGTCCCGCCGGGGTCCCACGACCCTCCGGCTTATAGCGAAGGCGCGCGGAAGCACGCGAATGAGTCTTAGTCAAAAAGGTTTTATTTACAAGGGATTTTGCGTTGGCTGGCGACCAGCGGCGAAAGCACCCGAAGGCTCTTCCTTACGTCTCCTAGACGTGAAGCCTCCCCGTTCAGACTTGGCCGGAACCTTGTGTTCCGGCCATTTTTCTTTTGTCTGATCTTACTACTTGCGATTACTCGCCACCGCGATCGGTGATCGTAACACGCACCGCCTCGAGCGGATCGTCGGCCACAGTCGATACGCAAAGCTCGCCGTTACGCTTTGGCCCGACCACCCCGGCCTCAAAAAACGACCCTTCATAGGCGATTTCGAGCCGGTCGCCGAATTCCTCCGCGGGCCGCACGGCAAAACCGGTCAGCGGCAGGTTGCGGCCGCGGGTGCCGGCATAGTTGCCGTTGCTGACCCATGCGGTGGCGCGCCCTTCTTGGGCGAAGACGCGGAACTCGACCGCGCTTGCCGCGAGCCCCTCGCGCGGGCGGACGCTCAGCGCCTCGATCTGGCGCCGGCTACCGGGATTACCGGCCCAGCCCGGCTCGACATAACGGCGGTCGCCGAGCCCCATGATGTGCAGCAGGATCTCGGCGCCGACATCATGAATGCCTTCGGTCGCCGCTGGTTCTGGCTCGGGCGCAGGCGGGGGAGGTTCAGCCACGGCAGTAGCCGGTTCCGGCTCGGGTGCTGGCGGCAGGATTTCCGGTGCGGCGGCAGCCGGTTCCGGCTCAGGTTCGGGCGCCGGCGGCGGGGGTTCCGGTGCCGCGGCAACCGGTTCGGGTTCGCGCGGCGGCGGTTGCACCGCGACCGGGGGCTCCGGCACTGGCGGAGGAGGAGGCTCGGGCTCCGGCGGAGGTGGTGGCGGCGCAGCAGCCGCAGGCAGCGGGGAAGGCGGCGCGGCGGCTGCAGGCTCCGGTTCCGGCGGCGGCGGCTCCGGCTCAGGTGAAGGCGGCGCAGCCTCGGCCGCTGGCGGCGGCACCGCGCGGCCCGTACTCGGCGGGCGGCGCGCCGGGGCGGGAGGCAGGGGTGTATTGCCGGCCTTCTGTTCGACCAACCTGCGCAGATCGTCCTGATAGCGATCGCGCAAATGCCCCGGATCGAAATCGCCGGCGCGGCGGGCGATGATCGCCTCGGCAATCTCGATCATTTCGGCCGGGATGTCGTCCTCGGGCCGCTCGTGGAACTCGGCGACGATCAGCTCCTCTTGCGTATGCAGCGTCGACATCATCAGACCGGCGCGATGCGGCTCGATCAACGCCGGACGTTCCCGCTCACCGATCCTGACATGGCCAAGCGCCACGCGCCCGCTACGGCGCATCGCCAGCCGCAGCGCATGGACGGTGTCGGAGGCCAATTGGCCCTCGGGATGGAGGTAATAGGCAGCCTCGACATAAAGATGATCGATTTGGTCGCGCGGCACGAAGCGCTCGAGATCGATAATATTGCCGACGCCGCTGCCGAGCTTTGCCAGCTCGTCCTCGCTGAGGGTGACGTAGCGCCCCGAGGCGAATTCATGGCCCTTGACCAGCGCCTCCTTAGCAACGACATCGCCCGTCTTAGCGTCGACATATTGCTCGGTCACCGGGTTGCCGGTCCTGGCGCTCAACAAATCGAGCTTGACCCGCTGCGCGTCGCTTGTCGCGGAAGTGAGGGAAATCGGGCAGGACACCAGTGAGAGGCGCAGAAAACCGTTCCATACCGCTTCTGCCATCGGCCTTTTCTCCGCAATCACAAGAGGTCGGCGGGGTTATAACACGACACTTCGGCGTTAGCGCACGTCCTCAATCATGACCCGGCGGACGCGCCGACAACCCGCTGCCAATCGACCGCATTGCCGAGCTTCAGGCGCGTGCCCGCCTCGGGCATGGGGTACTTTAACCCGCTGGCGCAGTTGAATAAAACGACCCGATCGCTGGCTGCAACGCGGCCGTCGGCGAGCGCCTGGCGATAGGCGGCGAAGGTCGCCGCACCCTCGGGACAGAGTAACAGCCCCTCGTCGCGCGCGACCTCGCGCCAGGCATCGGCGATCGCCGAGTCGTCGACCGCGATCGCGAAGCCGTCGCTCTCGCGCACCGCGCGCAGAATGAGGAAATCGCCGACCGCCTGCGGTACGCGGATGCCGGCGGCAAAGGTGTGTGCATCCGGCCAGCGCGGCGCATGCTCGATACCGTCTTCCCAGGCCTTGACCATCGGCGCGCAGCCCGCCGCCTGCACCGCGACCATGCGCGGCCGCTTCTTGCCGATCCAGCCCATCTGCTCGAGCTCGTCGAAGGCCTTCCACATGCCGATGAGGCCGGTGCCGCCGCCGGTGGGATAGAAGATAGCGTCAGGAACCTCCCAGCCGAGCTGCTCGGCGAGCTCTAGGCCCATCGTCTTCTTGCCCTCGATCCGGTATGGCTCGCGCAGCGTCGAACAATTGAACCAACCAACCGCCTTCTCGCCCTCGGCGACGAGCCGGACGCAATCGTCGATGAGCCCATCGACGAGGAAGACCGCGGCGCCCTGCATCGCGATCTCGCGCACGTTGACCGCCGGCGTATCGTCCGGGCAGAAGACATAGGCTTTCATTCCGGCCCGGGCGCAATAGGCGGCCATCGCCGCGCCGGCGTTGCCGTTGGTCGGCATCGCCATGGTCTCGACGCCGAGTTCCTTGGCCATCGACACGGCCATGACGAGGCCGCGCGCCTTGAACGAACCGGTCGGCAGTCGGCCCTCGTCCTTGACCAAAATCTCGCCACCCTTGGCGATGTCGCGCCCGATGCGCGGCAGCGAGATCAGCGGGGTGACGATCTCGCCGAGCGAGACGACATTCTCCGGGCGGCGCACCGGCAGCATCTCGCGGTAGCGCCACATCGTCTGCGGCCTGGCGGCGAGCATGTCCTTGGTCAGCGCCTTGGCGACCTCGGCGAGGTCGTAGCGAACCAGAAGCGGTCGCCCAGCCTTCGACAGGCCCTGGATGACATCGGCGTCGTAGCGCTCGCCGGTCAGCCCGCATTCGAGGTGAGTGACAAAAGTCGGCAGCTCGCCGCCGGTCCAGTCGTAATCGGGCATTTCATGCTCCCCGGGCGCTCATTTATCCGCTGTTCCGCGCCGCAATTTAACAGGAGGCCCAGCTCCTGTTTCTCCTGTTATTTGCGGCAAATTATCAAGCAGGCGGATTCGGGCAGCTTCCGCAGTTTGTTCCATCGGTCCTGGCTGGGTGCCGGCTCGGCGGTTTGCGAGGATTTGATCTGGATCATCCCGCCGATGCGACGCTTCGTGAGACACAAGCCGGACATTACTCCTCATAAGGAAGCAACGTATGAGCGGCCACTACCACGCCGTCATCTGGATCGATCACCTCGAGGCCCGCATATTTCAGTTTGGGCATGAGGACGTCGATCGACTGGTGATACATCCCCACAACCCGACCCGGCACATCCATCACCTAGCGCATACCATCGGCAGCGGACACGCCGCAGAAGATCAGGATTTTCTTCATCGGGTCGTCGAGTCGGTGGCGGGCGTCGGCGCCGTTCTCATCACGGGCCCGGCGAACACGAAGACTGAACTCCTGAAACATATCCACCATCATGACCCCCAGCTGATCGACATCATCGCGGGCGTCGAGACCGTCGATCACCCGAGCGACGGTGCCTTGGTCGCCTACGCTAAGCGTTACTTCAAGACGGCCGATCACATGAAGCCACAGATACCCTAGAGACCGACATGGACGACCAGCACTATCGCCGCAGCGTCATACCCCATCCGTCAGGCGGTTATCAGCTCCATGCCAAGGTACTCGATGCGAGCTCGGCGGAGGAGCGCCACCCGTCAAATTGGGTGTACTCGCTTGGAGACGGGGAATTTCCACGCCACCTACGAGGATGCGATTGACCGCCCGCAATACTGGGAGCTGTTGGGGCAGATCACCTAGGTAGATAGTTCGGGAACGGTCGGCTTCTACCAGGCCCCGGTCGATCCTCGGAGTTACCGCGGGGGACCGGTTAAGGGCATAAGTGGCCAATCCTCCGCGTAGGCAATCGCCGCTGTGGATCGGGGGCAGATGCGCACCGCTGTCTTTGAGTGCACAACTTACGGCACCGCTTCGGCCACCACGCGCATCGCAGCGGCGTCGGCCCCGGCGAGCACCAAGGAGCCGATCCAATTGTATTCTGCCAGCTCCTTCCAAGCCTGCAGCCGGTCCTTGATACGGTCGGGCGGCCCGACGAGCGAGATCTCGTCGATGAGTTTATCGGGCACCGCCGCCGCGGCATCGCCGCGCCGTCCGGCAAGGAAATGGTCCTGGATCGC
This sequence comes from Allostellaceae bacterium, assembly GCA_035604035.1. GTDB lineage: Bacteria > Pseudomonadota > Alphaproteobacteria > ATCC43930 > CGMCC-115725 > DATARH01. Next base: position 7,348 of record DATNJF010000371.1, read on the forward strand.
CGCCGCTTCCGCCTCATAGCCAAGGCGCCGCGCCAAATCGTTGTAGAAATTCTGCGCGCGCGCGCCCATGCCACCGATATAGAGCGCGAGGCCGGGGCGCAGCGCGTCGCGGCAGGCCGCGAGGTCGTCGCCCATGGCGATCCGCACATAGGGGGCGAGGTCGAAATCGGCGAGGTCGTCCGACCGTCCGGCCTTGGCGCGGCCTTCGAGGATCGGCTCGACGATGACCTGCGGCTTTTCCGGCGACATGAAGAAGGGCAGCGCGCCGTCGGCGATCTCGCCGGCGGTGCGCAGCCCCGCGGGCGAGATCGGCGCGGTGTAGATTTTGAGACCCGGCTGGCCGTGGACGATGCTGCGCAGCGGTTTGCCGAGTCCGGTCGAGCCCGGCCCGGTATAGGGGATATCGTAGTGATAACCGTGATGCTCTAGCGGCGCCTCGCGGGCGAAGACTTGGCGGATGATCGCGGCGTATTCGCGGGTGCGGGTCTGCGGCCGGCCGAAGGGCACCCCATACCAGCCCTCGACGACCTGCGGCCCAGACGGGCCGATGCCGCAGAGGAAGCGGTTGCCGGAGAGCGCCTGCAGCGACAGCGCGGTCATTGCCGCACAGGTCGGGGTGCGCGCCGGCATCTGCATGATGCTGGTGCCGGCCTTGATCCGGCTGGTGCGCGCGAGGACCCAGGTGACCGGGGTCACCGCGTCGGTGCCGTAGGCCTCGCCGGCCCAGACCGCGTCGAAGCCGAGCCGCTCGGCCTCCCACACTAGGTCCATGCCGATCCCGCCGTCGTGGGGCGAGAATTTGAGAGTGGTGGCGAGCCTCATCCGCGCACTCCTTCGCCGGCACGGGCGATGCGCTCGACCGAGCGCAGCCAGTCGTCGATCTCGCGGTCGAACGGCTCGACCATCACATGACCGACTCCGACCTCGCGGAAGCCGGCGAGCCGCGCGCTCAGCGCGGCCTCGTCCTTGCCGTCCCAGGCGGCGCGCAGCGAGATCGCGAAATCGGCGCCCGGCCGCTCCTCGCGCAACCGCTTGACGATCGGCGCCGCCTGCTCGGGGGTCGCGCGCGAACCGTGCCAGCCATCGAGCCGCAACGCCCGCTTCAGCGCCGGCTCCGAGGTACCGCCGATCCAAATGGGGATCGGCCTTTCCGGCTTGGGCTGCATCCGCATATGGTCGATCACCGCCGGGATCCACTTTGCCTCGAAGCTGACCGGATCGTCCGTCCAGACCGCACGCATCATCGCGATACCCTCGTCGGTGCGCCGACCGCGCTCGTTGAACGGCACCCCCAGCGCGGCGAACTCGGCCTCGAGCCAGCCCACGCCGGCGCCGAGGATGAGCCGACCGTCCGACAGGTTCTGCAATGTCGCCAGCTCCTTGGCGAGCGGCAGCGGATGCCGCATCGGCAGCACCAGCACGCTGGTGCCGAGCCCGACGCGCTTGGTATAGGCGGCGGCCCAGGTCAGCGTCAGAACCGGGTCGTAGAACAGCGGCGAGGGCGGATACATCGCGCCCGCCGGGACGATGATGTGCTCGCTGGTCCAGACATCGTCAAAGCCCAGCTCCTCGGCCTGGATCGCGGCGCGGCGGATGCCGTCCGGCCCGGCCTTGCGGCCGATTTGAGGCAGATGGATTCCCAGCCGCATGTCCCCTCCCCGCGCAGCGATCCGGATGCCGCAAATTGAGCCGGCGCGCCCCCTCGCGCAAGGAGTTGTACGCGCGGGGATACCGGTTCATGCTGCGTCGAAGAATAGCGGAGATGCTGCGCGCGACCCTGCGCCGCGCCTTGGGAGAGACGACAGATGAGATGGATGACTGCGTTGGCCTTTGTGCTGATGTCACTGCTGAGCATCGCCACCACGGCCTGCTCAGAGGCGGCGGTCGATTCGTACGACAACGATATACATGGCGGCTATCCCGGCCCCGGCACCCGCTCGCAGAACCGCGACGGCTAGGCTCGCGCTGGGCGTGACCATCGCCGCCGGCACACTCCTCAACACGATCAACCTGGCCGGCTCGCTCCTCGGTGACAGCAAGATCGATCGGCTCAAGCTCGGCCGGACCGACGTCATTCCCTATTGCGTCGCGACCCATGGCGCGGTGTATGAGCACGGGACGGCCAACCGCCCAAGTTGACCGGCCGCGGCGCGCAATGCTTACCTCCGCGCGACGCAGCACGAAGGATAGACCATGGCTGAGGTAAGGCCGCTTGCCGGCAAGGTTGCGATCGTTACCGGTGCCGGCAAAAATATCGGAAAATCTATCGCCGAGCTGCTCGTCGCCGACGGCGCCGCGGTGGTGGTCAACGGCCGCGGCGACCGGTCGATCATCGAGGCGACCGCCAAGGAGCTGCGCGCCGGGGGTGGCCGGGCGATGCCCTATCTCGCCGACGTGTCGAAGCCGGACGCGGTGGCAGCGATGGTCGAGGCCGCGGTCAAAGAATTCGGCGGCGTCGATATCGCCGTCAACAATGCCGGTCTGCGGCGGCAAACCCCGTTCCTGCAGATGAACCTGGAGGAATGGCGCGAAATCCTGTCGGTCGCGCTCGACGGCGCCTTTATCCTGGCCAAAGCGACCGTACCGGAAATGATCAAGCGCGGCGGCGGCTCGATCATCGGGCTCAGTGGCATCTCGCACCATGCCGGCTCGCGCGGCCGAGTCCACGTCAACGCCTCGAAGGCCGGGCTCGAAGGCTTCATCCGCGGCCTGGCGATGGAGCTGGCGCCGTACAACATCACCGCCAACTGCATCGCCCCGGGCTCGATCGACACGGTGCGCGGACCCTCGGCCGGCGGGGCGCACGGCCGCGGCATGGAGCGCGAGATCCCGCTCGGCCGCCAGGGGGAGCCGCGGGAAATTGCCGCGATGGTGCGGTTCTTATGCGGCCCGGACGGACGCTACATCACCGGCCAGACGATCCACGTCAACGGCGGTCTATTCTTCGGAAAATAGGCGGCAAGCGGACGCGTCGCCCGCCATTTTCTTAGCCGACCGCGCCCTTTTTGGCGGCACGAATCATGGTGACTCGACCGATCGATAGAAAATAGGTAGATTTTTAACTAACTTTAAAATTGCCTTCCCCCTGTGGCGCCAATACATCTTGCCCACGCTTCATCAAACACACCACCGGCGATTACTTATCGTTAACAGATAGTTATTTTTAGCCGGCCGGTTGACTGTGGTGACGATAGTGCGAGGCAAGCAATGGACGGGATCAGTACCTTGACCTTCCGACCGGAACATCGCGACAGCGCCGCCAAGGGATACCACGCCGTCATCGATGAAATCTGCGCGATGCCGTGGGAGCGCCTCACCAGCGACGAGGTGCTGCAGGTCGCCAAGGCGTACTACTATTTCTCGATCCAGTTCCGCGAAAACCTCGAAATCGCCTGCCGCCAGCGCCCGGGCGACGCCAAGCTCGCCGCGCTGCGCCTGGGCGAGTGCGATACCGACAATCTATCGCCTTGGCCGAAAGTCGCCCTGGCTGGCGAAAAGCTCGACCATGACGAATTCATGCGCCGGCTCCTCGCGCTGCAACCGATCTGCGACGGTGAGTTTCTCGATGCGCTGGGCACGAGCTATCTGAATCGCGTGTGCGCCATCGACGACCATGCGCGAGCGTGCAGCATCGCCAGCTATGAGGATGGCGGGCTCTCCCGCGTGTTCTCGGCGATGCTGCGGGCGCAGCATTGGTTTGGGGATGGTCAGCGCGCCTTCCGCCACTTCCTCGAACAGCACATTCTGTTCGATACCGATGACGAAGCTGGCCACGGATGTTTGAGCCGGCACCTGGTTCCCGACGCCTCGATCCTGCCGCTGTGGTCGGCCTTCGCCGCGTTGTTGGTTCTGGCGGTGCCGCGCCTCGCACAGAAGGCAGAGGCTGCCTCGGTTGCCCAGACCGAAGAGTGGTCGAGCCCGGTGTGGCCCGTGGCGGTCTCTGCATAGGACACAACTCCGCAGCACTAGCGGAGGGATGCAAAGTTAACCATGCTGAGGGGAGGACGCGCGGCGAAGCCGGCAGCGCCCCACTAAGTTGAAGGGTTCGGTCAGGTGCGAAGCGAAACGCTGGCCATCCATGGCGGTTATGACGGCGATCCGACGACAAAGGCTGTCGCGGTGCCGATCTACCAGACCGCGGCCTACGAGTTCGACAGCGCCGAACACGGAGCCGCGCTGTTCAACCTCGAAGTTCCGGGCTTTCGCTACACTCGGATCAACAACCCGACCGTCGATGTGCTCGACCGCCGCGTCGCCGCGCTGGAAGGCGGGGTTGGCGCGCTCTGCGTCGCCTCAGGCCAGGCGGCGCTACATTACGCGCTGCTGAACCTCACCCAATCGGGCACCAACATCGTCTCGGTGCCGCAGCTCTACGGCACGACGCACACGTTGTTCTCGCACCTGCTGCCGAGCTTTGGCATCAAGGTCCGCTTCGCCAAATCCGACCACCCGACCGATATCGAAGCACTGATCGACCGCGACACGCGCGGCGTCTTCTGCGAAAGCGTCGGCAACCCCGCGGGCAATATCTGCGACCTGGAGGCCCTAGCCGAGGTTGCGCATGCCGGCGGCGTCCCGCTCGTCGTCGACAACACGGTGGCGACGCCGATCCTGCTGCGGCCGATCGAATACGGCGCCGACATTGTCGTTCACTCGCTGACCAAGTTCATGGGCGGGCACGGCACGACATTGGGCGGGGCGATCGTCGACAGCGGCAAGTTCCCGTGGAAGCAGCACGCCGACCGCTTCCGCCAGTTCTGCGAACCCGACGAATCCTATCACGGGCTTATCTACGCCGATCATTTCGGGCCCAGCGCCTATATCGCGCGCTGCCGCAGCTTCTATCAGCGCACCACCGGTGCGGTGCTGTCGCCGCTGAGCGCGTTTCTGCTGCTCCAGGGCATCGAGACCGTGGCGCTGCGCGTCGAGCGCCATGTCGAGAATGGACGCCGCGTGGCCGAATTCCTGCGCGGTGACAAGCGCGTCGCCTGGGTCAACTATGTCGGCTTTCCCGACAACCCCTATCACCAGCTGGCCGAGAAATATCTGGGCGGCCGCGCCTGCTCGCTGCTGACCTTCGGGGTCGAAGGCGGCTACCAGGGCGGAACCCGCTTCTACGACGCGCTGAAGCTGGTCAAGCGCCTGGTCAATCTCGGCGACGCCAAGTCGTTGGCCTGCCACCCGGCCTCGACGACGCACCGCCAAATGCCGGCGGCCGACCAGAAAAAGGCCGGGGTCACCCCCGAGATGATCCGGCTCAGCGTCGGCATCGAACACGTCGACGACATTGTCGGCGATCTCGACCAGGCGTTGGCACAGGCGGTGAAATAGCGATGGCGCGTTTGGGCCTCGACCGGTTGTGGCGGAAGCCGGCGGCGACAGGCGGCGCGGGTCCCGTCACGATCGGCCTTGTTAACAACATGCCGGATACCGCACTCAAATCGACCGAGCGCCAGTTCCGTGACTTGCTGGCAAGCGCGACGGGCACCGCAGCGGTGCGTCTCAGAATTTTCTCGCTCCCCGATGTGCCGCGCTCGGCGGAGGGGCAGGCCTATGTCGCCGAGCATCATGAGCCGACCGAGAACTTGTGGGCCGGCGATCTCGACGGACTGATCGTCACCGGCAATGCGCCGCGCGCTCCTCAGCTTGAGGATGAGCCGTACTGGCCCGCCCTGGCGCGCCTCGTCGATTGGGCCGACGAGCATACGATCTCGACGGTCTGGTCGTGCCTGGCCGCGCATGCCGCGGTGCACCGGCTCGACGGCATTGGCCGCCAGCCATTTGACGGCAAACTTTCTGGCGTCTTCGACTGCGTCAAAACCGCCAACCATCCGCTGGTCGGCTTTGGCCCCGACGCGTGGCGCACGCCTCATTCGCGGTACAACGACCTGCCCGAGCAGGCCCTCGCGGCAAATGGCTACTGCATCTTAGCGCGCTCCGACGCAGGCGGCGCCGATCTCTTCATTAAGCAGCGGCAGAGCCTCTTCGTCTTCCTACAGGGCCATCCGGAATACGATGCCGGCGCGTTGCTGCGCGAGTATCGCCGCGATGTCTGCCGCTTCCTCGCCGGCCAGAGCGAAGCCTATCCGGTGCTGCCGTTGGGTTACTTCAAGGACGCCGCCGAGGCCGCGATGCTCGCCTTCGCCGAGCGGGCGCACGCGGCGCGCGGGCCGGCGCTGATGACGGAGTTTCCCTGCCCGGACCCGGCGGAGCTGACCGCGCCCTGGCAGAGTGCGGCCATTCGCCTTTTTGCCAATTGGCTGACCTACCTCGCCGACGAGCGCGCGCGCCGCCTGGGCCCGGCCGTGTCGGGATTGCCACCGGTGCCGCGAGTTCTCGACCCCACCTACGCCTGAGCATGGCCGCCCTCGCCGCGCTTCAGGCAAAAGCTTCGGCCGGCTCACCACTTTTCCCAAGCCGCGCCGAACGCGAGCAATCGGACGATTTGCTTACCCAGCAGCTGCTCGCCGCCGCCGAGCGGATTGCGCAAGGAGCGGTCGCGCCGACCATCGATCTCGATGCGTTCCGCCTCGAGCTTGGCAGCTTCGATTTCCACGCCCCGGCCCCGCTTGGCAGGACCATCGGCTGGACCGTCGCGCAGCTCGAACGCGGCGTCACCCAGATGACCAATCCGCGCTATTTCGGCCTCTTCAATCCGGCACCGACTTTCCCCGCGCAATGCGCCGACCGGATCGCCGCCGCGTTCAACCCGCAATTGGCGACGGCGACAACCTCGCCGGTGGCGGTCGAGATCGAGGCGCATGTCATCCGTGCGATTGCCCAACGCGCCGGTTTGCCGGCCGCGACCGCCGGTCATTTCACCAGCGGCGGGGCCGAGGCCAATTACACCGCGCTGATCTGCGCGCTGACCCGCGCCGAGCCGGGATTTGCGGAGAGCGGCGCGCGCGCCTTTGCCGGGGCGCCGGTTTTCTATGCCTCGCGCGAGAGCCACCTCGCCTGGTTCAAGATCGCGCACCAGGTGGGGATCGGCAGGGCGGCGGTGCGGCTGGTCGCGACCGACGGCGCTGGACGCATGGACCCGCACGCACTCGCCGCGATGATCGACGCCGACCGCGCCGCGGCCATGGTGCCGGCGATGGTCGCCGCCACCGCCGGCACGACCAATGCCGGGATGATCGACCCGCTTGTGCCTTGCGCTCAAATCGCCGGCAGCTTCGGCTTGTGGTTCCATGTCGATGCCGCCTGGGGTGGTGCGCTGATCGCCTCGGACCGTTTCCGCGCTCAGCTCTCCGGTATCGAGCGCGCCGACTCGGTGACAATCGACGCCCATAAATGGTTTGCGACAACAATGGGTTGTGGGATGTTCTTCACACACGACCCGAGCATCCTGTCGGCGACGTTCCATGCGGCGAACGATTACATGCCATCCCACCATGCCGGGCGCGACCCGTACCTCAATTCGGTGCAATGGTCGCGGCGGTTTCTCGGGCTGCGCCTGTTCCTGTCGCTGGCGGCCGCCGGCTGGGACGGCTATGCCCAACATGTCGAGCACGCGATCGAGCTGGCGACGCGGCTCAAGTCCGAGCTTCGCGCGCGGGGCTGGACGATCGCCAACGACTCGCCGGTCGCGGTGGTCTGCGCCGAGCCGCCGCCGGGATCGCCGGATATCCAAACCATCGTCCGGCGAGTGCTCGCCTCCGGCCGAGCCTGGATCTCGGCCGCGACATTCGAGACCCGCCCGGTTGTCCGCGCCTGCGTCACGCATGGCGAGACCTCGCCGGAAGATGTCGCGGCACTGGTCGAAGCGCTGGAAGCGGCGAGGGCCTAGGCTTGCAACGCGATCGCGGTCAGCACGAGCCCATCCTCGACGAGGAACCGGCCGGTGAACTCGCGAAAGGGCGGCAGACAATCGACCAGCAGCCTCGCGTGAAAAACTCCGGCTGCAGGATCGATGCTAACGACCGCGTCGTCAAAGCCGAGCCAGCGCCCCGTGAGCGGAAACCACGCCTTGTAGATGCTTTCCTTGGCGCTGAAGATCACCCGGTCCCAGGGGACACCCTGCGGGGCCGCGGTCAACCACTGGCGCTCGGCATCGCACAAGACGCGCCGCTCGACGCCGCCGGGCAATGGGCCATCCGGCTCGGCGTCGATTCCGAGCGTCAAAATACTCTCGCTGAACGCGACCGCCGCAGCGCGATAGCCGCGGCAATGGGTGATGCTGCCGACAACGCCGTCGGGCCAAAGCGGCTCGTGCTTGCTGCCGCGCAAAATCGGCGCCGCCGCGACACCGAGCCTTGCCAGCGCCACGCGGGCGCAACTTCGTGCGGTGGCAAATTCCCGTCGCCGGGCTTCGGTCGCACCCTGCAGCAGCGCCGCCTCTTCGGGGAAAAGGCTGGTGGTGAGGCCGTCGTGTCGCGCCGCCTCGCAGGAAACTGCCGGCGGCAACAAGCGTTCGATCATTCCGCCACCATGCGGGCAATCCCCTGCCGATCAATTATCGGTATCGGTTGCCTCAATTTGAGGTTTATTAACGCGAAGAAGCCAAGCTGCGAGCCAGCTGAACTGGAGTCCCCCTGATGTTAGCAAGGTCTGAAATCGTTGCAGTCGTCGAACAAGTCGCCGCCGAACAGAGCAAGGCACTGGCGCCGCTAACGGACCAGCTCGGGCTGCTCGAAACCGGCCTCGACTCGCTGTGTTTCGCCATCATCGTCGCCCGGCTTGAGGACCGGCTGGGTTTCGATCCGTTCAACGCCGCTGAAGATACCGATTTTCCGGTGACGGTGGGCGACTTCATCCGGCTGTACGAGCAGGCATCGTCGGGCGATGTCGCAGCGTGAGCCGACCTCACTCTGGCAAAAGCTAAGCGAGGCAGGCCCGCTCTGCGAGCGTTGGCTCTATAGCGCCGAGGCCAACGTCAACCTTGGCGCGCTGTCGCGCGGGTCGAGCCTCGGCGCGCCGCTCGACGAGCTGCGCGGCGCCTCGGTGCTGATTGCGGCGCGTGACCAGCTTCCCGCCGCGCTGGCGCTGATCGAGCTCGACGGCATTGCCCGGCGCATCGTGCTTTGTCCACCGGATCTGGCGGACGAGCATCTGCCGTCGGTGATCGCGACCGGCGAGGTCGATGCGGTAGTCGGCGACCGCTGCGCGGCCAAGGCCGGCCGCTTCATCCCTTGCTCGGCCGAGATCGTGCCGGCGCACCGCGTCCGCCGCGCCAGCGAGCGGACCGAATGGGTCCTCCTCACCTCCGGCACGACCGGGGCTCCAAAGCTGACCGCGCATACGCTGTGCAGCCTCTCCACCGCGATGGCCGGGCGCGACCCGCTTGGCGCCGGCGCGGTATGGAGCACGTTTTACGACATGCGCCGCTACGGCGGCCTGCAGATCTTCCTCCGCGCGATGCTCGGCGGCGGGTCGATGGTGCTGTCGAGCGCCACTGAGTCGGTCGGCGAGTTTCTCGCGCGAGCGGGCGCGCAGGGCGTTACCCACATTTCCGGCACGCCGTCGCATTGGCGGCGCGCGCTGATGAGCACCAGCCTATACAAGATGGCGCCGCGCTATGTACGGCTGTCGGGCGAGATCGCCGATCAAGCGATCCTCGACCATCTCCGCACAGCTTTTCCGGATGCCGACATCGCGCACGCTTTCGCCTCGACCGAGGCGGGGGTCGCGTTCGCCGTCGGCGACGGGCTTGCCGGGTTCCCGGCCGAGTATGTCGGCCGGCCAGGCGCGGTCGATCTGCGCGTCGTCGATGGGTCGCTGCGGATCAAGTCGGGCGGCAACGCGCTCGGCTATCTCGGTGGCATCGCCTTCCCACACGACGAGGATGGCTTTGTCGATACCGGCGACATGGTCGAGCTGCGCGACGGGCGCTACGACTTCGTCGGCCGGCGTGGCGGCATCATCAATATCGGCGGCCAGAAGGTTCATCCCGAAGAAGTCGAGGCGGCGATCAACCGCCACCCGAGCGTGCGGATGTCGCTGGTCAAGGCGCGGCGCAACCCCATCACCGGCGCCGTCGTGGTCGCCGATGTCGTGGTCAAGTCACCCGCCACCGGGCACGACGCCGATGCGCTGAAAGGCGAAATCCTCGAATTCTGCCGCGCCACGCTGGCGCGGCACAAGGTGCCGGCGACGATCCAATTCGTGGCGGCGCTCGAGGTTGGCGCCGCGGGGAAGCTCGCGCGGCATGCGTAACGTCATCATCACCGGCGGGAGCCGCGGCCTCGGTCTCGGTATCGCATTGCGGCTGCGCGACGCCGGGTATCGCGCGATCATTGTCGCGCGGAAGGAAAGCTGCGAGATCGCCGCCGATAGCGGCAAACCGAGCCCGCTGCATTTCTGGCCGTGCGACCTCGCCGAGATCGACGCCCTTCCCGATCTGGTCAAGCGAATCCGGGCCGATGTCGGGCCGATCTACGGCCTGGTCAACAATGCCGGGATCGGCACCAGCGGGGTGCTGGCGAACATGCGCACCCGCGAGATCGAGCGGCTGGTGCGGCTCAACACCGTGTCCCCGATGGTGCTGACCAAGCATGTCGTGCGGGCGATGATGGTCGATGGCGGCGGCGGCCGCATCGTCAACATCTCGTCGATCGTTGCCACCACCGGGTTCAGCGGGCTGTCGGTCTACGGCGCGACCAAGGCCTCGCTCATCGGCTTCACCAAATCGCTGGCGCGCGAGGTCGGGCCACTCGGCATCACAGTCAACGCGGTGGCGCCGGGCTTTGTCGACACCGCGATGACCGAGAAAATGGACGAGGGTGACCGGGAGCGGGTGCGGCGGCGTAGCCCGCTCGGTCATCTCGCGGAGATCGACGATGTCGCCAATGCGGTCGAGTTTCTGATCGGCGACAAGGCGCGCAACATCACCGGCACGGTGCTCACCGTCGATGCCGGCAGCACGGCCTAGAGGCGTATTTTCCCGTCCTGGATGCGCCGGTGGAGCGCCGCTTCGAGCCTGATATAGGCGCCCCGGGCTCGGTCATCGAGGTACAGATCATCGCCAATCGCGGCTGGGTCATAGCCCTCTAGGGCAAGCTGCTGCTTCTGCGGCTTGAAGGTTCCGGTCAGCGCGATCCCATCTCGAATGCGCAGAAAAACCGGCCGCGCGTAGTCCGGCAGACGCTGGGCCAAGTGCTGGCGCAGCTGCGCGAGGTCGAACCCGTCGCCCGGCACAATCACGGCCATGCCGGCGCGACCTTCCGCGCCGGGGATCGCGACGCCATAAACCGCGACCTCGACGACCCCGGGACAGGCGGCGATCACCTCCTCGACCTCGCCAGTCGAGACGTTCTCGCCCTTCCAGCGGAACGTGTCGCCGATGCGGTCGACGAAGTAGAAAAACCCGGAGCGGTCGCGGCGCATCAGATCGCCAGTGCGATACCACGAATCGCCTTTGGCGAAGACATTGCGCAACACCTTCTTCGCCGAGGCGGAGGCGTCGGTATAACCCTCGAAACGGCCCGCACCAGCAGCAAGCTTGCCGATCGCCTCGCCCGGCTCGTCGGGCGCGCAGCGGACGCAGAACCCGTCGGGCCCGCGCGCCGGCTCGCCGAGCTCAACATCGAACTTGACCAGTGCCACCGGGAAGCGATGCGCGAGATAGGACGGGATGCGGCCAATCGCGCCGGGTTTCCCTTCGGCGTTGTAGAGCGAGAACGAGCCTTCGGTCGCGGCGTAGAATTCGAGGATTTGCGGGATGGCGAAGCGGCTTTGGAACGCTTCCCAGACCTCGCGGCGCAGCCCGTTGCCGCAGGCGAGCCGAAGCTTGTGCGCCCGCTCGCGCGGATGCGGCGGGGCCGCGGCAAGATAGCGGCATAGCTCGCCGATATATTGGAAGAGCGTGCAGTCCCGGTCGGCGATGTCATCCCAGAACCGGCTCGCCGAGAAGCGTTCGCTGATGAAGACCGAGGCGCCGGCGACGAGCGCCGCGCCAGTCACCACCACCCCGCCGATGCTGTGATACATCGGCAGGCAGCAATACATCCGGTCGCTGGGAACGACATCCATCATCCCGGCGAACCAGAGGCTCCATTGCATCAGGCGAAGATGGCTGACGGCAGCGGCCTTGGGCAGGCCGGTGGTGCCCGAGGTGTAGATGTAAAGCGCGCGATCATCGAGCGCCGGCGGGAGATAACTCGGATCGCCGAGCGCCGCGCCGGGCGCTTCGAGCGCATCCTCGATACGCGGCAAGCCATGCCCATCGCCGCCATGCGCCCAGACCTGGATGTCGTCCGCCAGGCTCGGCCGGACCGCCGCTACGGCATCGAGCAGCGTCGCTCCGACGACGATATGCTTCGGCGCGACGGTCTCGATCGAGTGCTGCAACGAGGCGCCGACGAGGTTGGTGTTGACCAGCGCGACCACCCCGCCGACCCGCACGATCCCCAGCCAGATCGCCAGGTATTGCGGGCAGTTCGGCATCATCAGCGCGACCACGTCGCCCTTGCCGACGCCATGGCGCAGCGCCCAGCCCGCGTAGCGCCGCGACAGGTCAGAGAGGTCGCGGTAGCTGAAGGTTTCCGTTTCCGAAAGCAACGCCGGCGATGAACCGAACCGGTCGGCGACCGCGTCGATGACGAGCGGCAAGATGCGCGTCGGATCGCATTCGATCGGCGCGGTCATCTCCAGCGCCCGCTGCCAAGCCTTCGCCGCGGAACCAGACGCGACATCCGGCGGCCGGGCCGCTTCCACCTGATCGATCACCGCCATGACCTCAGCATCGCGGCAATCCTTCGAGAACTCGTTAAAACCGCGGTCAGTTCAGCCGCAGCTCGGTAATGTGCCGCGGGTCCTGTTTGAGCTCGCCACGCTCCACCTTCTTGACGATGTCGACCAGCCGCTCGTTGGCGGCGGCGCGGATGCCGACCTGCTCGCCTTCGCGCACGACAAACCCGTTCAGGAACTCGATCTCGGTGCGGCGGCCCTTGGCCATGTCCTGGCCCATCGACGGGCGCTGATCGGCGGCGCCGCGTGGCGCGTTTAGCCGGTGCTCGTCGTATTGCTTCAAGGCCGCGGCATCGCCCTCGCCGGCGCGGGCGATCAGCTCCGGCTCCTGATGGCCGATCTCCTCGAGCTTGTAGCCCCGCGCCTGGCCGATGCGGATCGCCTCGCTGGCGAGGCGCGCCTGGAAATGGCGGATCGTCTCATTGTCGGTGATCTGCCCGCCGGAAAGCCCGGTGCAGGCCGAAACGCCGTTCGCCATCGAGTTGGCGACCAGCTTCGACCAGCGTTCGCCCCACAGATTGTCAGTGGCCTTAGCGCTGTCGGCATGGGCGACGAGGTCGCGCACCTCCTGCGCCCGCTCGGTGATGCGGCCGTTGACCTCGCCGGTGCGATAAACGGTGTGGCGGCTGCCGCCGACCAGGCCACCGCGGTGGATCTGCCCCGGGGCATGCAGATGGACGCTGATATTGCTGGCGATGCAGCCCAGCGTCTTGCCCCAACCGACGACCCCGGCAATCGTCTCCTCGTTCATGCAGTTCTGCAGCGAAACGACGTAACCGCCCGGCGCCAGGTACTGCTTGATCAGCCGCGCCGCCCATTCGGTGTCGTAGGATTTCATACAGACAAAGGCGATATCGACCGGCTTCTCCTTGGCGAGGGTCTGCGCCTCGGTCAGGTGCAGAGCGCGAACCTTGACCGAGAACGGTTCCGGCCCCTGGTGATGGGTGATGTGGAACCCGTCGCGTTTGATTGCCTCGACATTCTCGGGCCAGGAATCGATAAAGGTGACGTCCTCGCCCGCCTTCGCCATATGCGCGCCGCTATAGCCGCCGACCGCGCCGGCGCCGACAAAGACGATCCGCTTGCCCATGGAGTTCCTCCTGGAATTACGCGAGAGGATCGTAGCGCCGCACGCGACCCGCCGGCAATCGAACGCTAAGGTGATCTGCCCGATCGGCGGTTGCCCGTCCGTCTGGTTTGGCGGTATCAGACGCGTCTTGCCCAAAATCAGGGCAATCGCGAAAGACGCAGGGAGGAGCCGGCCGATGCCGGACGCTGGCGGGACGGCGACGATGCGACCTGGACACGAGGTCGAGGGACGCGGCGCCTGGGTCGCCGCCTGCGTCGCGCTATTGCTGCTGTCGATCTCCTACGGCTCGCCGCTGTTGATCGTCGTCGGGTTGAAGCCGATCGCCGCTTCGCTCGATACCCCGCGCCAGGTGATCTCACTCGCGGCGGCATTGACCTGGGTCGGCACCGGGCTGGGCGGCATCCTGATGGGATGGCTCGCCGACCGTATCGGGGTGCGGCTGACAGTAGTGTTCGGTGCGGTCATGATCGCCGCCGGGCTCGCCGTCTCGGCGATCGGCACGGTGTGGGCGCTCTATATCGGCCACGGGCTGCTGCTCGGTCTCTTCGGCAACGGCGCGATGTTCCCGCCGCTCCTCGTCTATGTCAGCCGCTGGTTCGAGCGGCGGCGCGGCACCGCGCTCGCCTTGATCGCCTCGGGCCAATACATCGCCGGCATGGTGTGGCCGAGCGTCTTCGAGCAAGCGATGACGCGCTGGGGCTGGCAGGCGACGATGATTGCCTATGGGCTGTTCGTGGCGGCGGCGATCCCGCCGATCGCAGCGCTGTTCCTGCACCCCGTGCCAGCGCCGCACCCCCATGCCGAGGCCGAGGCGCACGCGCGCCGCAGCGGCATGGTCCTGGGCCTGTCGCCCAATCTGGTGCTGGGCTTGCTGTCGATTGCCGGGTTCTGCTGCTGCGTGCCGATGGCGCTGCCGCAGAGCCACCTCGTCGCTTTCTGCAGCGATCTCGGCATTCCGGCGGCGCAAGGCGCGGCGATGCTGTCGGTGCTGCAAGCCAGCGCGTTTTGCAGCCGGCAATTCTGGGGCTGGCTGGCCGACCGGGTTGGCGGGCTGGTGACCTTGATCCTCGGCTCGGCGTGTCAGGCGCTGGCGATCGGCGCGTTTCTGTTGACCCAGAACGAGGCCGGGCTCTTCGCCGTCTCAGCGATCTATGGGCTCGGCTTCAGCGGCATCGTGCCGGCTTATGTGCTGGTCGTGCGCGAGCTCTATCCCTCATCCGAGGCGTCGTGGCGGGTGCCGACGGTGCTCTTCGTCAGCATGGGCGGGATGGCGTTCGGCAGCTGGTTCGCCGGCGCGCTCTACGACCATTTCGGCTATTACGCGCCGGCCTTCACGGTCGGCGTCGCCTTCAACCTCGTCAATCTGACGCTGATCGGCTTCCTCTTGGCGCGCCAGGGGTTGCGCGGCGGGATGCGGCCCGCGATGGCTTAAGGGCCCGCCTCAGCGATTGCGCTGCCAGTCTTCGTCCCACAGGAAGTCGGGGCCGAGCTGGTCGAGGCTTGGGCAGCCGAGCTGGCCCATGACGAGGTCGATCTCGCCGCGGAAAATGTCCACCGCCTTCTTGACCCCATCGAGCCCGCCGGCCACGGCGCCGTAAAGCGTCGGCCGGCCGAAGAAGCAGAAATCGGCGCCGAGGCACATCGCGATCAGGATGTCGGCGCCACGGCGCACACCGCTGTCGAGCATCACCGTCATCTTGTCGCCGACCGCGCGTTTGACCGCCGGCAGCACGTCGAGCGAGGCCGGCGCCTGGTCCAGTTGCCGCGCCCCGTGGTTGGAGACGATGATCCCGTCGCAGCCGATCTCGGCGCAGCGGATCGCGTCAGCCGGGCTCATGATGCCTTTGACCACGAGCTTGCGCGGAAAGAGCTTGCGGTAGTGCTCCAGCTCTTTCCAGGTCTGCGCGTCGGCCGGCACCTGAGCGCGGTTGAACTTGATCGTGTCTTCGGGAGTGGCGTCCGCCGGCAGATAGGGCATCCAGTTGCCGAGCGGCGGCGTGCCACCGTGCTTGATGTATTCGATGATCCAGCCGGGATGGGCCATTGCCTCGGCCAAGAGGGAGGGCTTGAGGCTCAACGCCGCGCGTAGCCAGTTGCCGCGAATGCTGGCGTAGCCGTTGCGGGTGTTGCGTTCGCGCTTCGAATGCACCGGCACGTCGACGGTCAGCACCAGGGCCTCGAGCCCGGCATCGGCGGTGCGCTTGATGAGATCGTTGGAGACCTTGGCGTCCTTGGCCGCGTAGAGCTGGTACCAGGTGTTCTTGGGCGCAACCTTGGCGGCGTCCTCGATCGTCTGGTTGCTGGCGCCCGACATGATGTAGGGGATGTTCGCCTCGCGCGCCGCCTCGGCTAGCATCATGTCCGCACCGCGGCGGAAAAGCCCGGCGCTGCCGGTGGGCGAGATGCCAAACGGGCTGTTGAACTTGTGACCGAAGATGGTCTGCGATTGGTCGCGCTTCGACACATCAACGAGATAGCGCGGCAATAATTTGTGCTGGTGGAAGGCCGCGGCGTTGCGGTCGAGCCCGCGCTCGTCCTCAACCCCGCCCTCGATGAAGTCGAAGGCGACCTTGGGCAGGCGGCGTTTGGCCATCTGATGCAGGTCTTCGATATTGATCGCGTCGTTTAGTCTCATCTCGGCGTAGCTCCCAGCCGCGCAGAATCCCAAGCGCAGCGCAAGATGGCGCATTTCCCAGTGACACGACAACGCGGAAGTGAGGCGCGCCTAGCAGCGTCCCGCTATGCGCAGTCCGCTTGCAGATCGCGTCTTCATAGGCTCACATCGCCGATAGGGTTGACGGCATCCACGACGGGGAGAAACACGATGGCGAGCAGCAGCAAAATTCGCGTCGGGATCGTCGGGCTCAGCCCAAACCGGGGATTCGCCTCGATCGCCCATGTCCCCGCCTTGCGCGCGCTCCCGGAATTCGAGATCGCCGCCGTCTGCACGACAAGGCAGCAATCGGCTGAGGCTACGGCCAAGCATTTTGGGATACCCCTGGCGTTTTCCGATCCGGAGAAACTTGCGCAACACCCCGATGTCGATCTTGTCACGGTCACCGTGAAGGTGCCGGACCACTACCGTCCGGTGATGGCGGCGATCGAGGCCGGCAAGCACGTCTATTGCGAATGGCCGCTCGGCCGAAATACCGGCGAAGCGCAGCGCATGCTCGATGCGGCGGAAAGCGCGGGCCTACGCCATGCTGTCGGGCTGCAGGGCCAGTGGTCGCCGACGATCGCTTACGTCAAGGACCTGGTTGCCCAGGGCTATGTCGGAAAGGTGCTAACCGCGACCTTGATCGGCTGCGCGCCGAATTGGGGCGCGACGCTCGACCGCGCTTACCAAGCCGATTTCGCCAACGGCGCCAATCTGATGACGATTACCGGTGGGCATCAGATCGACGCGCTGTGCCATTGCCTCGGCGAGTTCCGCGAGGTCAGCGCCTTCGCGGTGAGCCAGCGCGACCGGATCGTGACCGAAGACCAGGGCGAGATTTCGCTGACCTCGCCCGACCAGCTTGCGGTGAGCGGCATTCTTGATAATGGCGCGGTGGTGTCGTTCCAGATCCGCGGCGGGATGGCGCGCGGCACCGAGTTCCTGTTCGAGATTCACGGCAGCGAGGGCGATCTCGTGTTCGCCTCGACCACCGGCGGGTCGATGCAGCGCCAGGAATTGTCGCTGCGGGGCGCCCAAGGGCCAAACACCGGGGGCAAGGGCGCCAAGCTCGCCGAGCTGCTGATCCCCGCCAAATACCGCTACGTACCTGAGAGCACGCCGGCGAACTCGCCCTACAATGTCGCCCAGCTTTACGCGAAACTGGGCGAGAGCATCCGCAACGGCACCCTGGCCACTCCCGGCTTCGACGCGGCTGTCGGGCGGCACCACCTCATCGACGCCATCGTGCGCGCCTCGAAGACGGGGCAGAAGCAAACCCTCGGCTAAGGGTCCGGGACGTGGACTTCAACCTCACCGCCGAGCAACGGCGCCTGCAGCGTCAGTGCCGCGAGTTGGCGGCCGATTTCGCCACGAGATCGGCGGCGCACGATCGCGATGCTAGCCATCCGATCGAGAACTACGACCGCTTGCGGGAGGCAGGCTTTCTGGCGCTGACCGTGGGGAAGGAATGGGGCGGCCAGGGCGCCAGCTTCCTCGATCACACTATCGCCTATGAGGCGCTCGGCGCGGGCTGCCCGTCGACGGCGCTCGCCTTCAACATGCACGCCTCGGTGATCATGCCGCTGCTGCACAGCCCCGAGGTCGCGGCCGAGGCAAAACGGCGCATCGCCGATCTCGTCGTGCGCGAGGGCAAGCTCATCGCCGGAAATTTCTCCGAGCCGGTGACCACATCGCTGATCGGCGAGCGGCCGCTCAAGGCGCGGGCGCGTCGCGTCGATGGCGGGTACCGCATCACCGGCCGCAAGATGTTCGCCTCGATGCTCGAAGCCGCCGATTTCGTTTTGGTGATGGCCTACCCGGACGAGGCGACGAGCCCATCGGCCGGAATCATCCTGATGCTGCCGTGCGCGGCCGAGGGACGCAGCGTCGACCCGAACTGGGATGTGCTGGGGATGCGCGCGACGCGCAGCGACTCGCTGATCCTCGACGAATGCTTTGTGCCGGAAAGCGCCGCCGTCTTTCGCTCGGACGACATGCGACGGTTCCGCCACGACAATCTGAACTGGTTCTGGGGGTCGTACACACCGGTCTATCTCGGGGTGGCACAAGCCGCCTACGACGAGTTGCGGCGCGTCGTCCATGCACGCCAGCCCGAGGGCTATAGCCAGCCGCTCGCCTTTCACCCCGACGTGCGCCGCCATGTCGCCGAGATGAGCTCCGATCTCGAAGCGGCGCGGCTCATCACCTATCGCTCAGCCTGGCTCAGCGACCGGGACGGTCCGACTGCGGAGACCACCGCCGCCCTCTATCGCGCTAAATACGCGGTCGGCGAAGCGGCAAGCCGCATCACCCGCACCGCGCTGACGCTCGGCGGCGCCCACGGCATCTTCAAGACCTCGCGCCTGGAGCAGCTATTTCGCGACGGCGCGCTCGGCCCGCTGCACCCGCCGCCGGCGGATTTCTGCCTCTACAACATGGGCCTCTACGAGCTCGGCATCGACCCGGCGGACGTGACGCCGCCGCTCAAGCCCAACTAGCGCAGCTCACTTCGCGGCGTCGCGGACCTTGCTGAAATCGATGGCGTTGCTGGCCGAGGCGACGTCGCCGAGGCGGGAGCCCTTGGTCTTGGCGAGCGCGGCGACCGCGGCCTCATTCTCGCTGATCTTGGCCATGATCGCCTCCTTGGCGCGGTCGAAGACCCCACGGTTGGCGGCGACGAAGTCGCGGGACTCGCGCAGCTTTGCCAGATAGCCGTTGATCTCCGGCACGACGTAGCGGGCGACCATGTCCCAGCTGCGGAAGGTGTTCTCCGGATTGGCCCAGTCGTGGACAAAGCCGACCACGGTGCCGAACCCGCCGCTAACCTCGAGCACCGATTTGAGCCGCGCCACCAGATCGTCCGGGGTGCCGATCGTCGCCGCGGCGCCGGGTCCGAACGCGGTCTTCTCGACCGCCTCGTCGGGGTCGGTGAACGCGGTTGCGCCCGGCCGCTGCAATGTGCCGACGATATATTCATTGTGATGGCGCAAGAGGCCATGGCGCGCCTCGGCGATCGCCTTCTCGCGGGTCTCGGCGATGTGCCAGGAAAGCAGCACTCGCCAATCCTTGCGGTTGACGGTCTGGCCGTGCTTCTTCGCTGCCGTCTCGGCGAAACCCCATTGCGTCGGCAGCGCATTGAGCCCCTCCTCCGACAGCGAGCCGATCGAGATCACCCCGCAACCGTGCTTGCCGGCGAGGGTCATCCCCGACGGGCTGATCTGCGAGGCGACCGCGAACGGCATCTCCTCCTGCAGCGGCAACAGTTGTAGGGCGCCGTCCTGCAGGGTGAACCAGTCGCTTTTCGCAGTGACCCGCTCGCCGTTGAAGAGGCGGCGGATGACGGAGATCGCCTCGTCCTGGCGGTCGCGCTGGGTCATCGGGTCGATGCCGAGCGTGTGCGCGTCCGAGGCGAGCGCGCCGGGGCCGGAGCCGAAGATCGCCCGGCCGCCAGTCATGTGGTCGAGCTGCACCATGCGCTGCGCCACGTTGAACGGATGGTGATAGGGCAGCGAGACCACGCCGGTGGCGAGCTTAATGCGCTTAGAGCGTTCGCCCGCCGCGGCGAGGAACATCTCCGGCGAGCCGATCATCTCCCAGCCGCTCGAATGATGCTCGCCGCACCAGAATTCGTCGTAACCGAGCTTGTCGAGAAGCTCGACCAGATCGAGGTCGCGACGCAACTGCAGCATCGGGTTCTCGCCGATCGGGTGATGCGGGGCGAGGAACGCGCCGAAACCGAGACGTGGCATATTCGGACTCCTGTTGAGTTAGACGCCTTCGACGATGCGCAGGTCGCGATCGGCGCCCTTGCCGAGAACTTTGAGCGCTTCCTGGTAGCCCGCGCTGTCATGCGCGGCGGTCGCCTGCGCGACGCTGTCGAACTCGACGATCACGACGCGCTGGACCACGCCGGCCTCATAGGCCTTCGCCGCGGTGCCGCGAGCCAGGAACTTGCCGCCCGCCGCTTGGATCGCCGGCCCGGCGAGCTTGGCGTAGCCGGCCAGCGCCTCGGGGTTCGAAATCGAGCGGTAGGTCGCCACCCAATATGCCTTCGCCATTGTCGTCTCCGTTATCGGGTTCACTGGTCAGCTTAGCGGTTCCGGCCGCGTTCGTCCCGCCAGAGGAAATCGGGGCCGAGTTCACCGAGGCTCGGACAGCCGATCTGGCCCATGACGAGATCGATTTCATTGACGAAAATGTCGATCGCCTTCTTCACCCCCGGCAACCCGTACGCCGCGGCGCCGTATAGTGTCGGCCGGCCGAAGAAGCAGAAATCGGCGCCGAGGCAGAGCGCGATCAGAATGTCAGCGCCGCGCCGAACGCCGCTATCGAGCAGCAGGGTCAGCTTGTCGCCGACCGCGGCGCGGATCGCCGGCAGCACGTCGAGCGACCCCGGCGCCTGGTCCAATTGGCGGCCGCCATGGTTGGAGACCAGGATGCCGTCGCAGCCGGCATCGATCGCGCGCAGCGCGTCGTCGGGGCTCATGATCCCCTTGATGACGAGCCCGCGCGGGAAGAGCTTCCTGTACTGCTCGACATCACGCCAGGTCTGGGCGTTGAATGGGCGCACCGACGAGGCGTATTTGTAAACCTCCTCGGCATCCGAGCCAGACGGCGCGTAGGGCTGCCAGTTGCCGAGCATCGGCGTGCCACCGCCGCGTCGGAAATACTCGACGATCCAGGCGGGGTGAGTCATCGATTCGAGCAAGATCGAAGGCTTCAGACTCAGTGCCTGCAGCAATCCGCCGCGAACATTGGCGAAGCCGTTGCGGATGTTGCGCTCGCGCTTCGAGCCGACCGGCGTATCGACGGTCAGCACAAGCGCGCCGAGGCCGGCGTCGTTGGCGCGGCGGATCATGTCGGCGTTGACCGCCGGATCGCGTGCCGCATAGAGCTGGTACCAGTGGTTTTTCGGGGCGATCTTCGCCGCCGCCTCGATCGAGTCGTTGCTGGCGCCCGACATGATGTAGGGGATGTTGGCGTCCTTCGCCGCCTCGGCCAGCATCAGGTCGGCGTGGTAGCGGAAGAGACCCGCCCCGCCGGTCGGCGAGATGCCGAACGGCGAATTGAACGTTTGGCCGAAGATCGTCCTGGTCTGGTCGCGCTTCGACACGTCGACGAGGTAGCGCGGCAGCAGCCGGTGCTTGTGAAAGGCCGAAGTGTTGGTCTCGAGCCCGCGCTCGTCCTCCAGCCCACCCTCGATGAAGTCGAAAGCGATCTTCGGCAGCCGTCGCTTCGCCTGCCGGTGCAGGTCCTCGATATTGACGACCTCGTTAAGCCTCATGGCGCTGCTCCCCGCGGGTCTTTGCAACAGCATGAAGCCATTCATGCCCAGGCGGCAAGCGCGGTACGGCTGTTGCAGCACGCTCGGGCCGTTTAGGCTGTCGGCAGATTTGCATGGGGAAACCGATGGATTACACCACGCTCGGCCGTACCGGCATGAGGGTCAGTGTCGCCGGGCTGGGCTGCGGCGGGTTCAGCCGGCTGGGGCTCGGCACGGGCGGCGATGAGAAGGGCGCGATCGCGATCGTCCATCACGCCGCGGCAAGCGGGGTCAATCTCTTCGACACCGCCGCGGCCTACGGCACCGAACCGGTGCTTGGCAAGGCGATCAAGACTCTGCGCCGCGACGATATCGTGATCTGCACCAAGGCGCCGTTCTCGTGGTCGAGCGGCCGCGCCGACCCGGCGGGCCTGGTCGCCAGCCTCGACAATTCGCTGCGCCAGCTCGACACGCCGTATATCGATGTTTACCAGCTCCACGGCGTGCCGCCGTCGAACTATGCCCATGCGCTCGAACAACTGGCGCCGGTGCTGCTCAGGGAGAAGGAAAAGGGCAAGATCCGCTTCCTCGGCATCACCGAGACGGCACCGCACGACCTCCAGCACGAAACCCTGCATCGCGCGGCGCAGGATGGCGTGTGGGATGTCGTCATGGTCGGGTTCTCGATGATGCATCAGAACGCGCGCGAGCGCGTATTTCCGGTGACCCGCGCGCACAAAGTTGGGACGCTGCTGATGTTCGCGGTGCGCAACGTCTTTTCGCAGCCCGGCCGTCTCGCCGCGACCCTGCGCGAGCTGGCGGTAGAAGGTCAGGTCTCCGCCGCGCTCGCCGACAGCGACAATCCGCTGGGGTTTCTGATCCACGAAGGCGGCGCCACCAGCGTCGTCGATGCCTGTTACCGCTATGTCCGCAACGAGCCGGGGGTCGACGTCGTGCTGTTCGGCACGGGCAACCCGGCGCATCTCAAGACCAACATCGAGTCGCTGTTGAAGCCACCGCTGCCGGTGGCCGATCACCGGAAGATCGGCAAGCTGTTCGGTCATCTCGTCGGGGTCGGGCTCGATGCACCGCATCTATCGAACCCACGAGCCAGGACCTAAGGTATAAAAGGAGGCATGGCGAACGTTACCGAGTGGCTGCGCGAACTGGGGCTGGACCAGTACGCGGCGGCGTTTCGCGACAACGATATCGACGGCGACATCCTTCCCGACCTAACCGCCGACGATCTGATCGGCCTCGGCATCTCCTCGATCGGTCACCGGCGCAAGCTGCTCGCGGCGATCGCGGGCTTGCGCGAGACGCCGTCGCCAGAGGCAACCGCGGCGCGGTCGCCGCTGGCCTCCGCCGCGCCAGCGGATTCCGCTGGAGCCGAACGGCGCCTCCTGACGATCATGTTTTGCGACGTCGTCGGCTCGACCGAGCTGGCGACGCGGCTCGATCCGGAAGATCTGCGCGAGGTCATCGGCGCCTATCACCGCTGCGCCACGGAAGTGTTGGACCGCTTCGGCGGGTTTGTCGCCAAATACATGGGGGACGGCATCCTCGCCTATTTTGGCTACCCGCAGGCGCATGAGGAGGATGCCGAGCAGGCTGTGCGCGCCGGCCTTGCCATCGTCGAGGCCGTCGGCAAGCTCGACCTGCCAAACCGGCTTGAACTCCGGCTCGGCATCGCCACCGGGCTCGTCGTGGTTGGCGACCTCCTCGGCGCGGGTGCGGCGCAAGAACGCTCGGTCGTCGGCGAGACGCCCAATCTCGCGGCGCGGCTGCAATCGCTCGCCTTGCCCAACGGCATCGTCATCGCCGACGCCACGCGCCGACATATCGGCAGCCTGTTCGAGGTCCGCGATCTCGGCCCGCAAGAGCTGAAAGGTTTCGCCGGGACGACGCAAGCTTGGCAGGTGCTTCGCGACAGCGGCGTCGCCAGCCGATTCGAAGCGCTGCGCTCGCGCGAAACACCGCTGGTCGGCCGCGACGAAGAGCTCGATATCTTGCAGCGCCGCTGGGCCCAAGCGAAGGCGGGCGAAGGGCGCGTCGCGCTGATCTCGGCCGAGCCGGGCATCGGCAAGTCGCGGCTGACCGAGGCGCTCGAGGAACGCATTGCCGGCGAGACGCATCTGCGGCTGCGCTATTTCTGCTCCCCGCACCACCAGGACAGCGCGCTCTACCCGATCATCGGTCAACTTGAGCGCGCCGCCGGCTTCGCCCGGGACGATACGCCTGTCGGCAAGGTGCAAAAGCTTGCCGAGCTTCTGGGCGGCGGCGAACGCGTGGCGGACGATCTGGCGCTGTTCGCCGATCTGCTATCGCTGCCCGACGCTGCGCAGGGCATCGCGGCACTGTCGCCACAGCAAAAGAAGGAGAAGACCTTCGAGGCGTTGCTGCGGCAGTTGGAGAACCTCGCGCGCCATCAGCCGGTGCTGATGGTGTTCGAGGATGTGCATTGGATCGACCCGACCTCGCTCGAATTGCTGGACCGCACGATTGCCCGCGTCGAGCATTTACCGGTGCTGCTGATCGCGACATTCCGGCCGGAATTCCAGCCGAGCTGGGTCGGGCAGGCGCACGTGACGATGCTGGCGCTGTCCCGGCTCGGCCGGCGCGAGGGCACCGCGCTGGTGCAGCGGTTGGTGGGCAACCTCACCGGGCTGCCAGACGACATCGTCAACGAAATCATCGAGCGCACCGACGGCGTGCCGCTGTTCCTCGAAGAAGTCACCAAGGTCGTGCTCGAAACTGCGGAGGCGGCGAACGTCGCCGCGGCGCGCGGCGCGGTGGCGTCAATCCCGGGAGCGCGGGCGGCGGTACCGGCGACGCTACAGGCCTCGCTCATGGCGCGGCTCGACCGGCTTGGCCCCGCCGCCCGCGAAATCGCCCAGACCGGCGCCGCGATCGGCCGGGAGTTCTCTTATGAGCTAGTGACCGCGGTCGCGCCGCGCGGGGAGGCCGAGACGCGCGCGGCGCTCGATCAGCTTGTCGCCGCCGGACTGGTATTTCAGCGCGGCACTCCGCCTGCGGCCGAGTACCAATTCAAGCACGCGCTGGTACAGGACACCGCTTATGGCACGCTGCTGCGCGGACCGCGCCAAGCATTGCACGGACGCATCGCGGCGGCGCTCGAGGCGCGCGCGCCAGACCGAGTCGAGCGGGAGCCGGAGATCCTGGCCTTGCATCTCGCCGAGGCAGGACAATTCGAACGCGCCGCGCTCTATTGGCGCAAGGCCGGCGAGCAAGCGGTGCGCCGCGCCGCTAATCGCGAGGCGATCGGCCATTTTCGCCGTGCGCTCACGCTCACCGAGGCACAGCCGGAGAGCACCGAGCGCGCCCGCGCCGAGCTGACGATCTTGACCCAGCTCGCGCCGCCCTCGATGGCCGTACAGGGCTGGTCGGCGCCGGAGGTCGGCGAGGTTGTCGAGCGCGCCGCGGAAATCGGCCGCCAGCTCCCGAGTTCACCGGAATTGGCGCCCGCCGTTGCCAACCTCTGGATATTCAACGTCGCCAGCGGTCGCGGTGACCGCGCCCGCGACATCGCCGCCGACCTGTTCCGGATCGCCCGAGATCTCGGCGACGACGACGTTCTGCTCCAGGCGAACCACTGCGCCTGGGCGAGCGAGTTTTTCGCCGGCAACTTTCACACCGTCATATCGCATGCCGAGACGGGTCACGCGCTCTACGACGCCGAGCGGCACGCCCAGCATCGGCACATCTATCTCGGCCACGATCCGGGCGTCTGCGCGCTGAATTTCGCGATGGCGGCAAACACCGCGCTCGGCTACTTCGACCGCAGCGCGCGCGCCCACGCGGACGGCATGAAACTGGCTCGCCGGATCAACCACGCGCCGTCCCAAGCAAACACGTTGTGGCGCCGCTGCGAGGCAAACACGGTATTTCGCGATGTGTCGGGCGTGCGGGAGATGGCGGGCGAACTGCTTGTGCTGACCGAAACGCACGGGCTGCGCCAGCCGCGCCCGATGGCGCAGTGCTACCATGGCTGGGCGCTGGCGCTGGGTGGCGACCCGGCGGGCGGACTCATCGAGATCGAGGCCGGTCTCGCCACGCTGGAGTCGTTCGGCGCACGCATGAACGCCTCATGCATGCGCGGCCTTTACGCCGAGGCACTCGCCGCCGCGGGCCGCCATGCCGAGGCACTGACGCAGTTGGAGACCGGGCTCGCTCTCGGCAACGACGTGCTGGAAGTCAGCTACGACAGCTGGCTCCACGGCATCCGCGGCGAGCTCTTGCTGCATCTGCGCGGCGCGGCGGAGGCGATGGCTGCCCTCCGTGAGGGTCTGGTGATCGCAGAAAGCCAAGAGGCCCGAGGCTTTGAGCTGATCGTTGCGCTGCCGCTTGCGCATCTTGAAGCGGAAGCTGGCCGGCGCGACGCCGCCCGCGACCTCCTCGCCCCGCTCTGCGCCTGGTTCACCGAGGGCCTCGATACGCCCGACCTGAAGGAGGCCAAGGCGCTGCTCGACGATCTGGCCTAAGCGCCGAGCTTCTGCCCGATCACCCGGCGCTTGGCGTTGATCGCGCGCAGGTATTCGATCCCGTCGGCGGCAATCGCATCGCCGACCATCGTCTCGCCTTCGGCCTGCAGACCCTCGGTATCGACCCAGGCGGCGTAGATGTGGATGGTGCGATCGGTGATGATCCCGGCTTTGAGCAAGGTCTTCACCAGCACGCGGAAGATGTTGGTGCCCTCGCGCAGCGAATTCTTGCGGCCGCCCGAAAAGCTCTCGCGCACGGACTCGCGCAGCACCTTAACGTCGAGACCGAACCCCTCGTAGATATAGGCCCGCTGGGCCAGGCTCGACAGGTTGAAGAGCAGCATCTCGAAGACTTCCGCCGCCCAATCCTCGACCCGCTCGTGCTCCTCGCGGCTGAGGCGCGGAATCGTGCGGTCGGCCCAGATCTTGCCGAATTTGTGGTGGAACGCCTCGTCGGTCATGACCAGTTGGACGAGGCGTTTCAGCAGCGGGTCACGCGTATGCGCGTGGATGCCGGCGAAGGCGCCCATCGCCAGGCCCTCTAGCAGCATCTGCATGCCGATCAGCTTTTTATAGACGATCGGCGAGGCGACGATGTCGGCGAGGAAATCGCCAAGCACCTTCCCGACCGGATAGGGCGTGCCCCAGCGCATCTCGATATAGCGGCTGAACGCGGCGACGTGGCGCGCCTCCTCGCGCGCCTGGTTGGCGGCGTATTCCTGCGCGCCCGGGTCCAACAGGATGTCGCACAGCGAGGCCGAGAGCGACAGCGCGCCTTGCTCGCCATGCAGGATGTTCGACATCGTCCAGTGCTGGATCTGGTTGGCGAGGCGGATTTTCGTGCCGTCGTCAAGATGCGCGGTGGCGGCGCAATTGAGCTCCGGGAAGCGCTCCAGCGGCATCACCGTGTCGCGCTCGAGGTCGAACGGCGTCGCGAAGTCGAGATAGGCGGGGTTATGCGGGTCCCAAAAATGGTCGTGGGTCTGGCCGATGATCTCGTCGAACGCGTCGGAGCGGCGCGGATAGCGCTCGACCGCGACCATCGCCCTGAAATCGTCGGGCGCGACCGTCTCGTAAGCGGGGTCGTGGGTGATATGGGCGTCGGCCGGAGATTGCGCCGCCATGCTCGGGCTCCCATTCGGCTGGGCGAGAAGCCTATCACAGTCCGCATCCGGTTCTGCTATCAGAGGCGCAACCCGCATCGTCGAGAGGCATGAGAATGGCCAGCCACATCAACCGCGCCATCGAGCTGCTGTCGCAGGGCCAGGCAATCTATTACGCCGGCGCCCATACCGGCCATGTGCTGACCGAGGCGCAGGGACATGAAGATTCAAAGACTTGGGCCGACTATATTAATGTCGGCATGGAGCACGGCGCGTTCGATATGACGGGGCTCGCCGCGTATCTGAAGGGCCTGGTCGATGATGGCCCGACCCGCTCCGGCCATCGCGCGCCGACGGTCATCGTCGAGACGCCGGTCAACGGCATCGACGAGGCGCATGTCCGCTTCAACGCCTGGCAGTTCCGGCAAATCCTGGGGCGCGGCGTCCATGGCGTGCTGCTGTGTCAGGCGGAGACCGCTGGGGCGGCGCGCGCCTTTGTCGAAAGCTGCCGCTATCCGCATCACCTCGAAGGTGTCGACCCGTCGCTGCCAACGCCGTTGCAGCGGCTCCAAGGGACAGCGCAACGGCCACCGGGCGCGGGGCTCGGCGTCGGCACGCGCGGCCGCGGCTCGGAGGCGACGGCGGCGGCGATCTGGGGCGTGTCGATGCCCGAATACATGGAGTTGGCTGACCCCTGGCCGCTCAACCCGAACGGTGAGTTGCTGCTCGGGGTCAAGCTCGAAAGCCCGGAGGGCATCGCTCATTGCGAGGAAATCCTCGCCACGCCCGGCCTTGGCTTCGCCGAATTGGGGCCGGGCGACCTCAGCCTGGCGCTTGGCTACAAGGAGATGCCGCGCGACAAATACCCGCCCGAGATGGCCGAGGCGCGCGAGCGGGTGCTGGCGGCGTGCAAGAGGAACAGCATCGCCTTTCTCGAAATCGGCACGCCGGACAACGTCACCACCAAAATCGACCAGGGGGTGCGGGTCTTCGCCGGCCACAGCGAAGAAGCCGCCCGCATCGGCCGCGCCTATCAGCGGCGGGCGATGCTTGTGTGATCATACAGTCGCCGTAACCCCGGCCTCGGCCAGCGCGGCGATTTCGGCCGTGGAATAGCCGGCCTCGGCCAGCACCGCCTTGCTGTCGGCGCCGAGCGCGGCGACATGCGGCACCGCCGCCGCGCGAGACGCGGTCATGCGGAACGGCGGGTTGAGGGCGAGGAAGCTGCCGCCGTTGTCGTGTATTTCGGCAAGCGAATGCCGGTGCGCCAGTTGCGGGTCGGCCATCGCCTCCTTAACCGTGCGATAGGGCGAGGACGGCACGCCGTGCCGGTCGAAGATCGCCTGAACCTCGGCGGTGGGCAGCGTCGTCGACCATTCTTCGAGCTCATCCATCAGCTGACCCCAGTTGACCCGCCGGCTCATGTATTTTTCGAAGCGCGGGTCGATCAGCCAGTCCTTGCGTCCCGCGGCCGCGGCCATGGCCTGGAAGGTGCGCTCGCTGGCGACCGACAAGTTCACATACCCGTCCTTGGTCGCGACCGGGCCGAAGATTGGGCGCGGCGGTAGCGGCACGTCGAACTGCGAGTTCTGCAATTCGCCGAGGGTCAGCGACAGCATGCTTTCGAGCATCGAGACATCGACCATCTGCCCTTGGCCGGTCGCCTGGCGCTGATGCAGCGCCGCCATGGTCGCACCGAACGCGTAGGTGCCGCTCAGTACGTCGGCGATGAAGATGCCGCAATAGTCCGGGCGGCGCGGTTCCACCTGGTGCGCGATCTGCGCCAGGTCGTAGCCAGAGCTGGCGTGGATCACCGGTGCGTAAGCCGGCAATCCCGCCGACGGCCCAGTCTGGCCGTAACCCGAGATCGCGCAGTAAATGATTGCCGGGTTGACCGCCCGCAGCTTTGGGTAGTCGAGGCCAAAGCGCTCCATCACCCCGGGTCGGAAATTCTCGACCACGATGTCGGCGGTCTTGACCAGCCGGTGCACGACCGCGACGGCCTCCGGCCGCTTCAAATCGAGCACAAGGCTCTTCTTGCCGGCATTGAGCTGGCCGAACGAGGTGCTGGCGCCGTGCCGCAGCGGCAGCCGCGCGCGCATCATGTCGCCTCCGTCGGGCGTCTCGATCTTGATCACCTCGGCGCCGATATCGGCCATCAGCCGAGTGCAATGCGGCCCGGCGATCGTCGTGGTGAAGTCGAGGACACGGACCCCATCGAGGGCATTCGGCATCGGCGTTTCCCGTCGCTGCGCGCGGAGCAATCGCGCTCCGGTTATCATGGATCGTCGAGATTGCTTCGTCGCCGCTCTCCTCGCAACGACAACCTGAGGAAAGAGAATGGAAATCCGCCACAGCACACACGGGCGCCACATCGCCGTGGTGACCATCGACAACCAGCCGCGGCGCAACGCGATGACCCGGGCGATGATGGCTGATCTGGCGAATTTGTGGGACCGGCTCGATGTCGACCCAGCCTGTCGCGCCGTCATCCTGACGGGCGCCGGCGAAAAGGCGTTTTCGGCCGGGGCCGATATCAGCGGCGATCTTTCCGCCAGCGCCGAGACCGCCCGCACCATCAACCGCGCGCTGCTCAAGGACATTGTGTTCACCAAGCCGATCATCGCCGCGGTCAACGGCGATTGCGTGGGCGGCGGGGTCGAATTGCTGATCTCGACCGATATCCGCGGAGCCGACCCGGCGGCGCGCTTCGGGCTCCCCGAGGTGCGCTACGCGATCTATCCCTTCGGCGGCGCGGCGGTGAAGCTCATCCACCAGGTGGGCTACGTCCACGCGATGGATTTGCTGCTGACTGGGCGGCTGGTCGATGCCGCATTTGCCGCGCGGATTGGGCTGGTGAACCTGGTGGTCGAGCCCGGCCGCGTTATGGAGTGGGCGATCGGGGTGGCCGAGACCATCGCCGCCAACAGCCCGGCCGCGGTGCAGGCGGTCAAACAGCAGATCAGCACCGGCATCGCCGAGGGCGTGCGCGACCGCGAGGCGCTGGAGCAGGAGCTTGGCGACCGGGTGCGCGCCAGTCCGGATTTCGCGGAGGGGGTCGCCGCGTTTCGCGAGAAGCGCCGGCCGGATTATTCGTGAGGCACGACGTAGTTATCTTGCCAGGGGAGTTCTTCAACAGCCGGGCGATAGCCACGGGCGCGGTACAGCGATTCCTCCAACGGAGCGGTGATGCCGCCAAGATCGATCCTGACATCGTCGGGACGCCCATCGACCCCGTGAATTCGATAAAGGCCCGTGCTCGATTTCATGCTGCGCTCCGGTTCCCGATGTCTTCCCTCAGACACATGGGGATGACAACGACGGGGCGCGACCGAATTCGACCCCGCGGTTCGGCGTCGGTGCTATCCGGCCATCAATGCCACCGCCTGTTCCTTGAGGCCGCGGCGGAAGAGTTTTCCGGTCTCGGTCACCGGTAGCGCGGGGCAAATCTCGATCCGGTCGGGGACCTTGTAGGACGAGGCGAGCGCGCGGCAGTGCTCGCGCAACTCAGCCGCGGTCGCATCGGCGCCGGAACCGAGCACGACAAAGGCGACGATCGCCTCGCCAAGTTCGCACGCCGGCGCGCCAACCACCGCCGCCTGCGCCACCGCCGGGTGCTGTAACAGCAGCGTCTCGACCTCGGTCGGCGAGACGTTGATCCCGGCGCGCTTGATGATGTCGCCGCCGCGCGCGACGAAACGAAAATCGCCGTTTTCATCGAGCATCGCCAGATCGCCGGTGCGGAAATAGCCGTCCGCGGTGCATGAAGCCCCGTTGTGCTCGGCGCTGGCGCCGCAATAGCCGGGGGTGATGTGGCCGGCGACCTCGACCGCGCCAGGCTCGTTCGCCGGCAAGACACGGCCGCTCTCGGGATTGACGATACGGATTTTCATGCCCGGCAGCGGCGGGCCTTGGCTGAGCATCCGGCGGTCGAGCGGCCACCCGGCTGGCGTCACCGCGCAGTTCCCGTAGGTCTCGGTGGCGCCGTAGATGTTGCAGATATCGGCGACGCCGAGTTCGGTGGCGGCAATACGCACCTCTTCCGCAGTGCCGATCATTAGCCCGGTGCGCAGGCTCCGCGTGCGCTCGCGGCGGAATTCGGGGTGGCGGAGCGCCGCGCCGGTCATGCTCGGCAGGGTGTAGACCGCGGTGCAGCGCTCGCGCTCGATCAGATCGAGCCAGCCGCCCGGCTCGAAGCGCGGCTGCAGCACCAGCGCCGCGCCGTGGGTGAAGGTCGCGGGCAGCGCGTTGACCGCGCCATAAGCCCAGAACAGCGGCGGCGCCAGCAGCACGCGGTCGGTCTCGCTCAGGGCCATGCGCTCGCCGATGTTAAAGCCGTTCTCGATGATCGACCCATGCAGCAGCCGTACCGCTTTGGGACGAGCGCTCGACCCCGAGGTGTAGAGGATCAGCGCGTCGTCGTCGGGCTGTGCCCGATCGACGGCGAGCGGTTCGGCGCTGGCGACAAAATCGTCGTATTCCGGGCCGAGCGTGATCACCGTATGCAGGCGCGGATGCTTTGGCCGCAGCAAGGCGAGCGCGGCGGCGAAGTCCTGACCGCCGAAGCCGGCGACCGCGAACAGCGCATCGAGCGCCGCATCGCCGAGCAAATAGTCGAGCTCGCCCGGCCGCGACCAGGTGCTGAGCGGCACAGCGACGGCACCGAGCGCGGTGGCGCCGAACACCGCCTCGAGCCATTCGCGGCGGTTCTCGGCGAGCACCCCGACCCGGCTGCCGCGTCCGATGCCGCGCGCCCTGAGCCCGCCGGCGACGCGCGCGGCCGCATCGAACAGCTGGCGGTACGTCGTCGCCTGGTCGGCGCTAACCACCGCCGGCCGGTCGCCAAAGCGCTCGGCCTGCGCGCGCAGCAGTGAAAAAAAGGTCCGGCCTGCCGGGATTCGATCACATTCGGTCATGGCGCCTTTTTAACAGGCGGTGCGCCGCCTGTTACCCGCCTGTTATTGACTTCGATAACAGGCGGTGACCGCCTGCTGTCTCCGCCTGTTACCAGCGGCATCTTACTGGAGGCGAACCGCATCTTTGGGCGAGCTTGACCAAAGCTAGCACGCGATTGCGGCAATTTTAGCGGCGGCAGGGTGGGGTCGCGGCGCCCCGACTATTTGACGAGCAGGGCGACGCCGCTGAGCAGGACAAGCCCGCCCACGAACCAACCGAAGACCCGCGGATTGAGAGTGAGTGCGAGCCAGTCTCCCAGCCGCGAGCCGATCGCCATCAAGGGCAACCCGATCGCCATCAGCGCCAGGGTCGAGCGGCCGTAAAATCCGAGGCTCGCGTATCCCGCGATGCGGGTCGCGCCACCGACCAAGGCGACCGTGGTCAGGGTCACGCGAAAGACGTCTCGTTCCAATCTCAAGGCGCTGAAGTAGATAACATATATGGGTCCGACGCCGCCCCCGAACAAAGCGCCGACAAAGCCTCCGGCGATCCCGGCGCCCGCCGCCAAAGCAGCATGCCATCGGGCCGCGAACACTGGAGGAGCCCCGCTGGTCCACAACGCATAAATCGAATAAACGATCAAAAAAGCGCCCAAGCCGCGCCGCAACGCGTTTTCGTCCAACGTCCTGATGAAGCAAAACCCCAGTCCAATTCCGATCAGCGAGTAGAAGGCCATGATCGCAAACTGACGCCCGGCGATCTGGCGCCAGTCGCGGCTGATATGGCGAACCGAGGTCAGGGCGGTCAGGGCGGTCGCCACCGCTACCGCCGACGGCACCGGCAGGATAAAGGCGAGCATCGGCACAGCGATGAGCACCGCGCCGAAACCCGCCGCGCTGCGCACGGCGAAGGCACCGATCATCACCACGGAGTAGAACGCGAGAGCGAGAAACGATAACGGCAACATTTTTCCCCCGCGCCGGCGCACCGACACGTGCGCGACCGTGGACCTGCGCCGGGCCCGATGCCGTTCTTCGGTCGGGCGCGGCGGAGGCTATCGATGAGGCTTTAGGCCTACACCACGCCGTTGGCGTGGAACCCGGCGATTGCGGCCTGGTCGTAGCCGTATTCCTTGAGCACCTCGTCGGTGTGCTGGCCCTGGTCCGGGGTCGGCTTAAGGCGCGCCGGCTGCGGGTAGGCGCTCATGTGGATCGGCTGGCCGACGATGTCGAACGTGCCGATCTTCGGGTGGTCGACCGGGCGGCGGATGCCGAGATGCTTGACCTGCGGGTCGGCAAAGACCTGGTCGATGGTGTTGATCGGCCCGCACGGCACGCCGGCCTTGCTCAACTCATCGACCCAGAACTGGCTTGGCTTCGAGCGCACCACGTCGTTGAGGTGGGCGATCAGCGCCGGACGGTTTTTGGCTCGCGACACCACGGTGGCGAAATCGGGGTTCGACCCGAGGGTCGCGTCACCCGACACCTCGCAGAACTTCTTCCACAGGCTGTCGCCCGAGGCGGCGATATTGATGTAGCCGTCGGCGGTCTGGAACATGCCGGTGCCGGGCGAGGTCGGGTGGAAGTTGCCCTCCTGCTTCGCCACCTCGCCCTTCATCGTGTAGCGCGAGGCCTGGAAGTCGAGCATGAAGATCTGCGCCTCGAGTAGCGAGGTATGGACCCATTGACCCTCGCCGGTGCGCTCGCGGGCGAGCAGCGCCAGGGTGATGGCGTTGGCGAGGAGGATGCCGGCCGAGGTGTCGTTAATGGCGATGCCGACGCGGGTCGGGCCCTGTCCGGGGTGGCCGGTGATCGACATCAGGCCGCCCATGCCCTGGGCGATCTGATCGACCCCGGCGCGGCCTTCATAGGGCCCGTCCTGACCGAACCCGGAGATGCTGCCGTAGACGATGCCCGGGTTGATTTTCTTCACCGCCTCGTAATCGACGCCGAGCCGGTGCTTGACGGTCGATTTGAAATTCTCGACCACGACATCGGCCTTCTCGGCCATCTTCATGAAGATCGCCAGACCCTCCTTTCTCTTCAGATTGAGCGTGATCGAGCGCTTGTTGCGGTGGAGGTTCTGAAAATCGGGGCCGTCGCGGCGGCTGCCGGTGGCATCGG
>DATNJF010000372.1:0-3832 GCA_035604035.1 Allostellaceae bacterium
CGCGGCCCGGTGGTGACCCCGCTACGTCCCGTCGCCGCCGCGTCCCCGCCGGCCGAGGAGCCGATCAAGAACAAGCTCGTCCGTTTCGTCATGCCGGGCACGCGCTCGCTCGGCGGCGGCAAGCGCGCCGAGCAGGAGCGCCAGTCGATCCTCAATCTCGACGGCCAGCCGATCCTGCCGCCGATTGAGCTCCTGGCCCGCCCGCCGCTCGGCAAGGTCGAGGCGATCGACGAGGAGGCGCTGGCCAAGAACGCACGCCTTCTCGAAGCCGTGCTCGAGGATTACGGCGTGCGCGGCGAGATCGTCCAGGTCCGCCCCGGCCCGGTCGTCACCCTCTACGAGCTGGAGCCCGCCGCCGGCATCAAGGCGTCGCGCGTCATCGGCCTCGCCGACGACATCGCCCGCTCGATGAGCGCCATCTCGGTGCGGGTCGCGGTGGTGCCGGGTCGCAGCGTGATCGGCATCGAATTGCCCAATACCCGCGCCGAGATGGTGTTCCTGCGCGAGCTCCTCGATTCTCCGGCCTACGAGAAGCATCAGGGCCGCCTCGCGCTGGCGCTCGGCAAGGATATCGGCGGCGAGGCGGTCGTCGCCGACCTCGCGCGCATGCCGCATCTCTTGATCGCCGGCACCACCGGCTCGGGCAAGTCGGTCGGCATCAACACGATGATCCTCTCGATCCTCTACCGGATGCCGCCCGACCGCTGCAAATTCATCATGGTCGACCCGAAGATGCTCGAGCTGTCGGTCTATGATGGCATCCCGCATCTCTTGGCGCCGGTCGTCACCGATCCCCGCAAGGCGGTGCTTGCGCTCAAATGGACCGTGCGCGAGATGGAACGCCGCTATCAGATGATGTCGAAATTGGGGGTGCGCAGCATCGAGGGCTACAACGCGCGCATCGTCGAAGCCCGCGAGAAGAACGAGCAGCTGGTGCGCAAGGTGCAGACCGGCTTCGACCCCGAGACCGGCCAGCCGATTATCGAGGATCAGCCGTTCGACCTCAACGAATTGCCGCTGATCGTCGTCATCGTCGACGAGATGGCCGATTTGATGCTGGTCGCCGGCAAGGACATCGAGGCCTCGGTTCAGCGCTTGGCGCAGATGGCGCGCGCCGCCGGCATCCACATCATCATGGCGACGCAGCGCCCATCGGTCGATGTCATCACCGGCACGATCAAGGCCAATTTTCCGACCCGGATCAGCTTCCAGGTCACCTCCAAGATCGACAGCCGCACCATCCTCGGCGAGGGCGGCGCCGAGCAGCTCCTCGGCCGCGGCGACATGCTCTACATGCAAGGCGGCGGCCGCGTCACCCGCGTCCACGGCCCGTTCGTCTCGGACGAGGAGGTCGAGCGCGTCGTCTCGGCGCTCAAGGCCAAGGCCGAGCCCGCATACATCGAGGAGATCACCGAGGACGCCAGCGACGGCGGCGGTGAATTCGGCGCCGGCCTCGGCGACGACGACGGCAGCGGCGACCAGCTCTACGACCAGGCCGTCGCCCTCGTCGCCCGCGAGCACAAGGCCTCGACCAGCTTTGTCCAGCGCCACTTGCAGATCGGCTACAACCGCGCCGCCCGCATCATCGAGCGCATGGAGCAGGAAGGCGTCGTCGGCCCGGCCAACCATGTCGGCCGCCGCGAGGTGCTGGCGCCGGGAGCGCGGTGAGCGGCTGCTGTTTGGATTGACCTCGCTACGTTTGTGGAATGCCCGCTACGGGTGGAATCCGGTCCTTCGTTAGTGCCGACGCCAACGGCGAGGTTGCGCCGGAAGGCGACCTCCTATGCGACCGCCATAGCATTCCGCTGTCGACCCAAAGCGGACATCCGACCACCGTTTTTTGCTGTGACGCATGAATAGCCCTGATTGATTGATGTGATAGGTTTGGCTCGGCTTGGTTCCCGTCACAGGGGAAGTCGATGAAACGGCGAGAGTTGATAACGCTTCTCGTCTGCGCGGTGGCTGTGTGGCCGTTAAAGGGACTGCTAATAGCGTTAGCGCTGGCGTCGCCCGCCTTCGCCCAAACTCCGCGTGACGACGGCGCGAGCATGGCCGCTGAAGCAAAGGATGCTGCGACCCAGCTCCAGGCATATCTCGACGGCGTCGCCAAAAGCGGCAGCCGGCCGGATTTCTCAAAGCCTCCGGCCTCAGACTTGTTGGGCCAAGTGTTCAACTTGAAGCAGTTGGAGGCATTGCCGCCGGCTCAAGGCGACGATCTGCCGTGGCTCCTGGACTGGGCCACCGCCGCGAACGGGGTATATAAATCGATCCTGTTTTTTGGCATCGCGCCGCCGGTCACCCTGCTTACCAACGAGGCTGCGCTCCAGCGCAACGCCACCGACTACGAGGACCAGGAAGCGGCGGCGATCAATTTCCTGCTTCGCATCTTTGCGCGCGAAATCCAGGCCGCGTTCGCGTTCATGGACCAGCTCCCACCGGCGCAGCGCACTCCGGTGCGGATAGAAGGCTTGAGCAAAATGCGCGTCTCCCTCGCGGAAACGCTGATCAACGACTTGGGATTTGCCGCGGGCATGAAGTCAGCCAACGCCCGCCTGGTCAGCGCCGCCATCCGCGACACCGGCGCGGTCTGGGCGACAGCCATTTTGCCGGCGGACCGGCCGACCGTTCTCGCCATGCTCGACAAGGCCCGGGCGGCGGCCACGGACGAGGAGACGCACAGCAATCTTTCTGCCTTCGGAAGCCTGATGGCGAAGGCGAAGTAGGACGGTCGCTCGGTCAAAGCACGACAGCCCGAGACAATTGCTGGCGATGCTCGCTGGACGGCGCGAGCCGGTCGAGGAGGCGCCTCTGCCTCGGTTCTTCCGCTCGCTTTGCCGCGCTACCTACGGGTGGGTTTGACCCCCGCCGGCGCTGCAAGACTGCGGCGAGTTGCGCCGCCGCGATCAGGCGGCCGCGGCGACTAGGGTCATTTGCGCCGACGGAACGCGTATCGTCCGTGCGGCCGGCAGCCGGATCCGCACTGTTGTCCCGTTGCCCTTGGCGCTTTCGATTTCCATGACGCCGCCGTGCAGTTCGACCAGCCGCTTTGCCAGAGGCAACCCCAGGCCCGTGCCCTGATGACTTCTGTTGAACCCGCTTCGAACCTGGGAAAACGGCTCCAGCGCGACCAGGAGATCATCGGCTGACATGCCGATCCCGGTATCACTGACTTTGCAAATCATCTCGCCCGCAATGTCGCATTCTGCCGCGACCTCGATCCGACCGCCGCGAGGCGTGAACTTGATCGCATTGGAAAGCAGGTTGATCAGAACCTGATTTAAGCGGCTTGCGTCCGCGCGCACTCTGGGCAATTTCGTCGGGATATGAAGCTCCAGTCTCAGTCCTTTGTTTTCGATCGCAAGCCGGACCTGGGCGAGACTGCGATTGACCAGCGCTGTTAGATCAACGATCTCTTCTTCAAGTTCGAATTTGCCGGCGTCGAGTTTGGCCGTGTCTAGGATGTCGACAATCAGGCTCAACAAATGGTGGCCGGAAGCATAAATATCGCCGGCATATTCCGTGTAACGGCCCGTCGCGTTCGGTCCGAAGCTTTGATCCTTGATCACCTCGGAGTAGCCGATTATGGCGTTGAGCGGGGTTCTTAGCTCATGACTCATATTGGCGAGAAAGAGCGACTTGGCCTGGCTGGCGCATTCCGCCCGTTCCTTGCTCTCGGTCAGCGCGATATTCGCCGTGACGTGACCCCCATTTCTCATCCAGCGATAACGAGAGTCCGGGGTTGATCTGAACCTTCTGTGTCGTGGGTGGCAAGAGGCCGGGGCGCGGAGCCCCAGCGAAGCGCAGCGTCCCGGCCGGTCTCTCCGCCGAGGGC
>DATNJF010000373.1:0-2157 GCA_035604035.1 Allostellaceae bacterium
TCGTGGATTCGATCGACCACGGGTGCGGTGCGATCGGCCGCCGGCCTCGTCACATCGACCGCCGGCGGGCGGCTGCGCGGCGCGCCGATGCGGTTCCCGGCGCCCGATGCATGGCCGACCTCGCCACGCAAGGCAGTTTTCCCCGGAATTTGGCGGAAAAGCGAGGTAATATAGTAAGAGGGGCAAAAGTCGTGGCGATCAGCCGCTGGCGCAGCGGTGCCTGATGAGTTGTGGCAGGGGCGGGATGAGCAGGTGGCCAGGCACTTGGAGCCGTGAGCCGAGGTAATCCCAGAATGTGATGCCGAGCTTTGCGCAGGTCTTGGCAAGTCCGAGGAAGGCGTCGCGGCAGTCGCGCCCGAGATCGCTTCTGGTGCCGCCGCTGACCTTGCGCTTGGTGACTTGGCAGCGGACGTCGTTCTCCGACCCGTTGGTGTGGAGCGGAATCTCGGGCCGGTCGAGCACCATCAGCAATTCGCCCTTGTTGGCATGGAGCCGTGCGAGCAGACGGTCGAGGGCGACGAAGCCGGTCTTGTGCGTGAAGATGCGGTCGAAGCGTTCCGACAGGACAGCCTTGCGCTGCGGGGTGGGATGCCGGCGATAGGCCTTGAGGGCGCGATAGAACCGCCAGATCAGCGCGCGGATGCGTCGCTGGGCGACGCGCTGCTCATCCGTGAAGGTGTCGAGCTTGTGAACGAGGCGCTCGGCATGGACCCAGCACAGGCCGTGTTGGCCGACATTGAACTGACCGGCGTCGTCGCTGACAATGACGGTGTTGGGCAGCAAGCCGTGCGCCTTGATGCTGCCCCACAAGGCGCCCTCGGTGGCGAGAACCGAATCGGGAGTTGATCCCCGCCTTCGCGGGGGCAGGCTTTTGAGCGCCGCGATGCCGAGCCTTTCGAGATGCGCGGTCCAAGCCGCGCGATCGGGGAAGCAGCGGTCCGGATGTTCGGCCAAGCGGGCGATCACCGGGGAGGCGAGGACGCGTTGGCGCATATAGGCCAGTGCCTCGGCATTGATGACGTAATCGCCATGGCCGGCGCGCAGCAGTTCGAGGAAGTTGCCGCGGCTCTTTGATGTCGTGGTTCCAAACCAGGCGAAATGCGCATTGCCGATCTGGGTACAGAAGCCGTTCGCGGCCTTGTGGCGCGCGCCGGTGTCGTCCACCGTGATCCAGGCGGCGCTGAGGAGCCCGGCGCGGAGCACATCGCGAGCCTCGTCGAGAAAGCTGTCCTGGCCGGCGTCCAGCAGACGCACGAGCTGCCGCTTGGAGATCATGATGCCGACCGCCTGCAGCAGCGCCAGCAGCCGCGGCATCGTGACTTGCCCCTGATGGTAGAGGGTAAGCACGAAGCGGCGCAGTTGCGGCCCGAAATGCCCGGCGATGCCGGCCGGCAGCGGCGCGGTCAGCATTTCGCCGTTCGGCTGCTGCCAGCGCTCGCGGTGGAAATCCACCACATGCGGACGGATCACCAAGTCCTGCACGATGAAACTCGTGCAGCCCTTGAAGCGTGAGCCGTCCGGCGGGGAGACAACCTTGACGGTCCGCACTTCGTCGATCGAAAGCTTCGCCGTCTTGTCGCCCTTCGGCCGCGGCTCGCTCCCAGCCGCCGGCGGCGACTTCGGATCGGTCGCCTTGTCCATCCCGCTGGGCTTGATATTCGGCCGGCCCGGGCCGCCTTTGAGCCGCGCGATCTCGTCGCGTTGCGCCGCAACCGTTCGCCGCAACTCGGCCACCTCTTCAAACAGCTTCAGCACCAAGCTCTTCAGATCGGCGTGCGAAAGGCGATCAAGGTCTGTGGGCGGCGACATTCCCACAGTGAATCCGACTCGCGGCGCCTTGAGAATCTTATAATCGTACCGTCGCCACGACTTTTGCCCCTCTTACTGCGCGAGTCTGTCGGCATTGATTCGTCCTTGGGAGGTGGCGATGCCGAAGGCCTATTCGGGTGATTTGCGTGAGCGTGTGATCGAAAGCGTGATTTCTGG
Organism: Allostellaceae bacterium; assembly: GCA_035604035.1. Lineage (GTDB taxonomy): Bacteria > Pseudomonadota > Alphaproteobacteria > ATCC43930 > CGMCC-115725 > DATARH01. The sequence goes on from DATNJF010000373.1 coordinate 1,987, forward strand.
GGCCTCTCGCCGCGAGGCGGCGGAGGTTTTCGGGGTTGCGGTGAGTACGGCGGTCAAATGGCTGCAGCGCATGCGCGATACCGGCAGTGCGGCGGCGAAGCCGCGCGGCGGCAGCACGTCGCCCTTGGAGAAGCACGCGGCGGAGATATTGGCCGTGGTCGGCGAACGGCC
>DATNJF010000374.1:0-3160 GCA_035604035.1 Allostellaceae bacterium
CGAAACGCAGAGCGTCGAAATCGTCCTCGAGATTGACGCCGCCCTTGGGGCCGCGATGGACGGCGATGCCCGCCGGCTTGTCGATCACCAGCATCAGCCCGTCGCGGTAGAGGAGCCGCGACATCATCTCTTCGGCGGTCATGGCCTCATTCCAGAAAAGTACATTACATCAGTTACTTAATCCTGTTGTCAGGGTCAGAGCCGGCGGTTGCTGCTCGCCGGAACGTGGCGACCCGCCAGCACTCTACTTTGGCAGACTGACATGACTCGATTCACAAATCCGCGCCGAGCTTGACCTTGATCAAATGCCACTCCGACCTGAGGTCCTAGCTTGCCGGGCATGTCGGCCTCCCCGCGCGCAGGCGTCGCCTCGTCGCCGCTGCACTCGCTATTGCAGAATATACCCAACCTGCTGCTGGCGCCGGTGCCGCTGGCGGTGCTGCAGCCGATCTTCACCCGCATCGCGGCGCATGTGGCGCAGTCGCGCCCCGAGCTGTTCGCCCGCCTGCGACCGCATACGCGCAAACGGTTTCTGATCGATCCGATCGATTTGCCGTTTGTGCTGGTGCTGGTGCCCGACGCCACGCAGCCGCATTTGCGGGCCTATCGCCGCTACGAAAAACCCGCCCACGACGCCGGCATCGCCGGCACCTTCTTCAATCTGCTCGACATGATCGACGGCTCGCTCGACGGCGACGCCTTGTTCTTTTCCCGCGATCTGCGCGTCAGCGGCGATACCGAAGCGGTGGTGGCGCTACGCAACGCGCTCGATGATTTCGAAGGCAGCGCGCTCGACAGCGTCGTCAGCAGCTTCGGGGCGCTGTCCGCGCCGGCGGCGCTGGCGCTGTCGGCGGTTCGCGCGGTTCGGGGAACCCAGCACCATGACTCGAGGAATGCAGCGCCATGACTGAAGACCGCGGCTACCGCCGTCCGGAACTCGTGTGCCCGGCCGGAACGCCGGCCGGCTTGCGCACCGCCGTCGATGCAGGCGCCGATGCCGTCTATTGCGGCCTGCAGAACGAGACCAATGCGCGGAATTTCCCGGGCCTCAATTTCACCCCGGCCGAGCTCGAGCAGTCGATCGCTTACGCCCATGCGCGCCAGGCCAAGGTGCTGCTCGCGGTCAACACGTTTCCGCCGGCCGGCCGCTTCGCGCTTTGGCGCGACGCCGTCGATACCGCGGCGCGGCTCGGCGTCGATGCCATGATCGTCGGCGACATCGGCGTCGCCGACTATGCCGCGCAGAACCATCCGCAGCTGCGCCTGCATCTTTCGGTGCAGGCCGGCGCCTCCTCGCCCGAGGCAATCCGCTTTTATTGTCAGGAGTTCGGCATCAAGCGCGTGGTGCTGCCGCGCATTTTGACCGTGCCCGAGATCGCCGACATCCACAGCCAGATCCCCTGCGAGATCGAAGCCTTCATCTTCGGCAATATCGGAATGATGGCGGAAGGGCGCTGCAGCCTGACCAATTACGTTACCGGCCTATCCACCAATATGGACGGCGTGTGTTCGCCGGCGGCGGATGTGCGCTACGAGGAAGACGCCGCGCGCAACCTGACGATCAAGCTCGGGCCCGTCACCATCGACCGCTTTGCCTGCGGCGAGAGCGCCGGCTATCCGACCATCTGCAAGGGCCGCTATCTATGCGGCGCTCAGCCCGCCGGCTATTACGCCTTCGAGGAGCCGGTCAGCCTCAATCTCTCTGCTCTGCTCCCTGATCTCATGCGCGCCGGCGTGACCGCCCTGAAAATCGAGGGCCGCCAGCGCAGTCGCGCCTATGTCCGGGCGGTGGTCTCCGCCTTCCGCCGCGCCGTCGACGCCATCATGGCCGGCAACGACCCGGGCCTCGCCGGCCTGTTGGCGCTGACCGAGGGGCACCGCGAGACCGAAGGCGCCTTCGGCGGCAAGACATGGAGATAAAAGTGGGCGAGCAGCCGGGCGACATCACGCTGGGGCCGGTTCTCTTCAACTGGAAGCCGGAAAGCTGGCGCGACTTTTATTTCCGCATCGCCGATGAAGCCCCGGTCACCGCCGTTTATCTCGGCGAGACGGTGTGCTCGAAGCGCGCAGTGCTGTTCGAACCCTACTACGAGACCGTGGCCGAGCGGCTGTCGGCCGGCGGCAAGACGGTCGTTTTCTCGACGCTGTCCGAAGTCGTGCTCAAGCTCGATCGCAAGCAGGTGGAAAGCACCTGCGCCGCCACCGATTACCTGGTGGAGGCCAATGACGGCTCGGCGCTGCTGGCACTGCAGGGCCGTCCGCACCACATCGGCCCGTTCGTGAACGTCTATAACGAGCGCACACTCAGCTTTCTCGCGGGCAAGGGCGCGCGCAATTTCTGCCTGCCGCCGGAAATGCCAGCGACCGCCATCCGCCCGTTATGCGCCGCGGCCAAGAGCCTCGACGTCAGCGTCGAGGTGCAGGTGTTCGGCCGCATCCCGCTGGCGCTCTCCGCACGCTGCTACCATGCGCGCGCGCACGGGCGCATCAAGGATAGCTGCCAGTTCGTCTGCGAGAACGATCCGGACGGATTGCAACTGCGGATGCTCGACGGCCGGCCGTTCCTTGCCGTCAACGGCATCCAGACGATGTCGCACGACTACCTCAATCTGGCGGGCGAACTTTCGGAGCTGCGCGCCATGGGCGTGTCGCGTTTTCGCCTGTCCCCGCACAGCTGCGACATGATCGAGGTGGCCGCAATCTTTCGCGCCGCGCTCGACGGACGCATTTCCCCGCCCGAGGCGACGGCACGGCTTCAGGCGCTGCCCCTCGGTGCGCCGTTCTCCAACGGCTTCTATCACGGCAAGCCTGGATTCAGCTGGACCGCAGCCGCCGCGCACTAGTCCAGGCTGCTGCGGAGACGACCGGCCGGCTGGTCGATCGCCGGCCTCCATCCCATCGCGATAAGGAAGCCGCAACACCATCTTTGCCTGGGGCATAGTTTGCCTCCCAGGGCGAAACGGCTATCACGGGCGGCAACAGCGGCAGCGTTACGGAAATGGACGACAGCGCGAAAAAGAATTGGTGGCAGCGCCTCACCGGCGGGCTCAGGCGCAGCTCTTCGGCGCTTGGCAGCGCGATTTCCGATCTTGTTTCCAAACGCAAGCTCGATGCCGCGATGATTGCCGAGATCGAGGACGTGCTGATCCTCGCCGATCTC
>DATNJF010000375.1:0-4021 GCA_035604035.1 Allostellaceae bacterium
AAAAACACCTCGCTGGTGTCGACCATCGCGGTCGCCGACCTACTCTACCAAGGGCAGATGATCACCGCGGCGACCTACCGCCCGCTCGAAGTCTACACGATGGTCGCGGGGCTCTATTTCGCGGTGCTGTTCCCGCTGACCCTGGCGGCTCAGTACGTCGAGCGCCGCCTCGCGCGGAAGGATTAGGGCTGGTCCTATTTCTGCGCTGCGGGAGGTGTCGTGACCACGCTCGGCGACGCGTCATCGGCCATGCGGGTGACTTGCGGCAGCCGGTCGATGACCTTCTGCGTCACCATGAAGGTGAAATCGAGCGTCGCGAGGCCGACCGCGAAAACGATCAGCACGACGTTGAGATCGGCGGCGACCTTGTCGACCCGTTCCATCAGGTGACGCGGCCAGCGGATATTCTTGTTTGCTACGCGCATTGTCCCCACTCCGCTCGCCAATGGGCGAGCTCATCATTGAAACCGTAGCCTCCTGTCTTGGCGCTTGCGACTAATCGCAACTCGCACCCTCTCAAAATAGGGATTATGTTGCATTGCACAAACGCAAGTCCGACAGGTCAGCCATGCATACCTAAAGTGTGGCCCGACTCGGCAGTCTCACAAGCGCCATATAGAGCCGCAGACCGGCAGATTTCACTGCCAATCCTCGCCCTATGGTAGGGTTAATAGGTTAATGATTCGCTGCCGTGGCGGCCCCCGACTTGGCTCGCAGTCGGGCGAGGAGGCCGCGGCCGGGCTTAGCCGCAAGTTGAAACTTGGGCGAGACTACCGGTTTAGAGCCGTTAGCATTTGCCGCGAGCGCACCCAGGCTATAGAAAGCGGGCGTTCCGGGGCGGCGAGGGGAATTGGGGCAGCTTGGCTCATCGGGGGTTGCGACAAGCGGAGCGGGTTGCGGCACGCGAAGGCAGGCCGTCCGGACGATGGGGGTTGAGGCTGCGCGTGCCGGCGGTGCTGGCGCTAGCGCTTGCCGGCGCGAGCCCGCCGACAGCCGCCTTCGCCGACACGCGTCAGCTCGTCTACGACGTCAAGCACTCGGTCTTCGGCGAGATCGGCACCTACAGCAATGTCATCGAGTCCGCCGGAGCGACCATTACGATCAAGACCGCGGCGCATTTCCTGGTGAAGGCGTTGGGGGTCGGGCTGCATCGCGAGGATGCCCAGCGGGTCGAGCAGTGGCAGGGCAGCCGGCTGATGTATTTTCACGGGGTCACCGTCAAGAACGGTGACACGACCGAGATCAACGGCAAGGCCGATGGCAATAATTTCGTGATCACCTCGCCGCTTGGCACGGTCACCGCGCCGGGCTCGATCAAGCCGGCCAACCCCTGGTCGGCGCGCAGTCTCGACTCGACGACGATGATGCGGGTCGACACCGGAAAGGTCGAACAAGTCAGGGTCAGTAACGGCGGCGAAAACAATGTCACCGTCGACGGCGCCGCAGTTCCGACCAAGGAATATGAGATTTCCGGATCGACCCATTATAAAATTTGGATCGACCAGCACGATATTCCGGTAATGTTCCAGGTTGACGACGACAGCGGCCAAGTTACCTTCACATTGAAGAAGTAGGCTGCCGTCGAACGTTTGGTCCGTTGCTCTAAGGAAAACGCCTGAAGATGAGCAGCCAAACGACCCCCACAAAGCGGCACTGGACGCTCAAAGATATCGACTGGGCGCGCCTGCGCCGCGATCTCGTTGCCGACGACGAGGCGATTTTCTATCTCCTGGCCAGCGCCTCTTTCGTCGAGGCGGCAACCGATCTCTATACGCGAAACCTGGTCGAGTATTTCTCTACCGATGACGAAATTACCGGCTGGCTCAACGCGCATTGGCTGCCCGAGGAATTGCAGCACGGCAAGGCGCTGCGCCGCTATGTCCAGCTCGCCTGGCCCGATTTTGACTGGGACGGTGTCTATCAGCGCTTCCTCCCCGAATTCACCCGGCAATGCGCCGAGGATGGGGTCGAGAAGACGCACAGCCGCGAGATGGCTTCGCGCTGCATCGTCGAGATGGGCACCTCCAGCTACTACCGCACGCTAAGCCGGATGACCAATGAGCCGGTGCTGTGCGAGGTCGCCAGGAGAATTTCCGACGATGAGGTTCGCCACTACAAGCACTTCTACAGCTACCTAAAGAAGTATCAGCGGCGCGAAGGCCAGCAGCGCACCGGCATCGCTCGCGCGCTGTGGAACCGGCTGCGGATGATCGATGGCGAAGACAGCCGGATCGCGATCCGGCACATCTATCGGGCGCGCAATGACGGGCACACACCCGACGATCGCATGCTACGAGGCATGCGCCGCAATTGGCGGGCGCTGATACAGCCGCATTTCCCGCATCGTATGTGCGTGCAGATGCTGCTGAAGCCGCTCGGCCTCGGGCCGCGCGCGCAACGGGTCGTGGTGCCGCTGTTCGAGGCGATATCCCGCCGCGTCGTGCCTTAGATCATCTAGGCGCGATCGACCCGCGCCGCGTAACAGCCGGGCGCCGCGAAATGGATGTGGAGATAGGCGGCCTTTGGGTCGGCGAACCGCCGCCCGATCGCGCCTTCCAGTTCACGCCCGTCGACCAGTTCCCAGCCGACCATCATCGCGTTCTCGTCAAAGCCGCGCACCGCGAGCGTACGAAGGCGAAGCTGCTCCGGCACCTCGTCGACCGCGTCGAACCGCTCCTCGCCCTGGCGGACAAAGATCGCGAAGCGCATCCGGTAGGGTGAAGCGACGGGGTGGTGCTCGTAGTTCACGAGGATCAGTTCGTCGCCGGCCCGAGAGTCGGTGAGGCTGACGCGGCAGGGGTAACGCCCATCTGCGATGCGCCGCACCGCGCCGCGCACGGCGAGTTCTGGGTCGGGCATCGAAAACAACGGGGCAAATTCTTCCGCGGGCAGGCCGGTGATCCGGAAACTCATGGCTGGCTCCTCATGTTGTCGCGATCAACATGAGGGTCGGAGCGATGCCGATCTATCCGGTTATGGCGTTTTGATTCTGAAGTCGAGCGACGTTACCCTGCAATTCATCGCAGGCTTAAAGACCGTGCAATTTAGCGATCACACCAGCAATCGTGGTCGCAATCGATACCACCGGCGGCGCGACGTCCTTGAGCGTTTCGGCCGCGCGTTTCATCCCATCGATGGCGATTTTCAGAAGAGTCCTATTAGGGGTTCCCTGTTTGGCCTTATCAATCACGTCGCCGGTTGTACTGGTAACTGCGTCCACCAGTTCTTTCTTGTCCACGGGAAGTTTTTGCAGCTCATCGTGAAGTGACGCGATCAGTTTTTGCAGCTCGTCTCTGGTTGCTTGATCCGCATTTGGCAAACTGCCGATGTTTTGGCTGACGTTTGTCAGCGTCGACGCCACATTGACATTGGAACCGGTGAAAGTACCGGAAAGAACAGTCGAGCCGGTATTCTGCGTTGGATTGGTCATGTTGCCCTCGTTCACGATCTCGTTGATATTGTTGTTCACGGTGAGGCTCTTCGCCTGGATAACGATCCGGCGGAGGTTTCCGGTGATCCCGCCGGCGTCGCGCTCGTCCCTAACGAACGACTGAAGTTCCTTGAGGTGTTCATCCGCTTCTCCGCGCGCGATCCAAAGGCTGTGCACCGCCACGGAGACAACCTCCTTGGTGTCCCAGCCGCCGAACATTTGTCGACCGAATCGGTTGTTCCGGTTTTTAATCGACGTTCTGACGAGATCGGGCAAAATGCTTTGCCCCGTCCTTTGGTAATCGTTCACTCGCGATTTGAAGACGGCCAGCTCGTGGATTTGTCCAATCAACCAGGACAATCAGAAAGCGGCGCTCCAGGCCGCGTCCGCCAACCTGGGATTCGTTGGCCCGCTGATCGTCGGGGTCAAATGCCAGACCAGGAGTTCAGCGCCGTTGACGGAAGCTCCGAACAACCGGAGTTCTGCCTCACACGGTTCGCTGCACTGGATCGGCGGGCCGACCTCGGTTCCAAGTTCGCGCTCCAGATCGATCAGCACAACCTGCGGTGCCTCAGACGCCGAGGAGACGGT
>DATNJF010000376.1:0-2097 GCA_035604035.1 Allostellaceae bacterium
TTGTGCCCGAGGTTGAGTTGCGCCGCGAATATCGCCGGCGCTTGTGGAATGTCCTGAAGCGGCGCCCCTCCCTAACCGTACTGCGGGCGTATTGCGTCAAATGCGCGCTCCATTTTCACTATGTTCGCCTGATCGCGCGCATGCGTACCGAGCGCGAAGAGGTCGGTCCGGAAATTGACGAGTTGCCGCTGATTGTTCCGGTCGCAGCCGAGTAGCCGGCCGCTTAAAGGTTTTTGCCGTAGATGCGATAGAGCTTGGCGAAGCGCGCGCCGATCGCCAGGCAGCCGTCGAGTGAGGCCTTGTTGTCCTCGAGTATCCACGACATCTCGACCAGTTCGACGTCGCGCTCCTGGCCGACCTTCAGCAGCGTGCCGAGCATCAGGGTGACAAGCGCCATGCTCACGGCCGAGCCGCGATAACGCCGCCGCACCCCCGCCAGGATAATCCGCGCGGCCTTTGGCCGGCGGAAGCGCAATCGCCACAGCAGGCGCGCCCACCCGAACGGGAACAGCCGGCCGTTCAGGTCGACAAGCAGCTCATTAAGATTGGGCAGGGCCACCAACATCGCCGCCGTCTCGCCGTCAGCGAGACCGAAGATCACCCCCTGCGGCGGCAATATTGGCGCGAGCTGCTCGATCAGCGCCGTTCCTTCGCGCTCGCCGATCGGCAGGAAACCCCAATTCTCGGTCCAGGCGTCGTTGTAGATCTCGAGCGCGAGGCGAACTTCCTCGGCGAACCGCTTGGGATCGAGAAAGCGCTGGCCGATTCGGCCGTCGGCACGCAATTGCGCGGTCACCCGTTCGACCTGCTCGAGATGCTCGGTCAACAGCTCGTCAACGCCGACGCGCAGCGCGTGTAGATCCTTGGCCTTGGCGTAGCCCGCCTCCTCGAGGCGCTCGCCGTAATAAGGCGGGGCGTACGGCATGCCGACCATCGACGGTGAGTCGAACCCCGAGACCAGCACCCCGACCTCATCGTTCATCGACAGATTGTAGGGGCCGACGACACGGCGCATGCCGCGCTCGCGCAGCCAGGATTCGGCGGTTTCGAGGAGCGCAGCAAAAACGGCGGGGTCGTCAACCGCCTCGAGCATGCCAAAATTGCCGGTCTCGTCGTGGTGGGTCTCGAGATGCAGGCGGTTGATCTGGGCGCTGATGCGGCCGACCGGCTTTCCGCCGCGCCAGGCGAGCCAGAACTCGGCCTGGCCGTGATCGAAGAACGGGTTGCGGCGGCGATCCAGCAGCATCTGGATGTCCCGACGCAGCGGTGGGATCCAGTTCGGGTTGCCACGATGCAACCGGTAGGGGAGGTCGATAAAGCGCCGGCGGTCGCCGGAACCGCGCAGCGCGGTGACCTCGATCGCGGAGCCTTGATCCGATCGGCGCGCTGTCGGTGCGGGCGCACTGGGAGCCGCCGAAGCCGGCGGCTTCGCCTGTAATCCAGCGCTCGAATCCGCCGTCATTCGACGCAATCAAGGTCAGGCCGGCAGCGCCGACAACACGAAACGGTCATATCCGGGATGGACCGTAGCGGAAATTCCACACTAAAAGAAGGCGAGCATCTAAGGGGCCTCCTTGAAAGCGGCACTACCCACCACGAAAGAAGCCGATGCCGATGGCGTCGGACGCGCGGCGTCCGCGGCCGAAAGCGAAGCGCTGCCGATCCCGCAGCTGCGGCAGGCACTCGACGACCTCTTCACCCCGAGTCCGGTCCGCTATTGGCTCGATTTCCTCGCCTCGGCGCTGTGCTTCTACGGCGGCTTCGCGCTTGTCGTCTTGGCACCACTGGCGCTTCCTTTGAAGCTCGCGGCCTTCGCCGTATCGGCCTTGGGTCTCTATCGCGCAGCGTTGTTCATCCACGAGCTGGCGCACTTTCCGCCGGGGCGGATGCGCGCTTTCCGCATCGCGTGGAACTTCTGTTGCGGCTTCCCGATACTTATGCCCGATTTCCTCTACGAGTCGCATGTCGACCACCATCGGCGCACCGCGTATGGAACGGCCGATGATGGAGAGTATCTGCCGTGGGGCAGGCCCGGCAGCCGCCCGGCGATCTTGATGTTCGTGGCGTCGAGCCTACTCGCCCTGCCGACCGGCGTGG
>DATNJF010000377.1:0-27527 GCA_035604035.1 Allostellaceae bacterium
GCCGGTCTTTGTCAGGCTGCGGCAGCGGCACGAGTTGGGCCAATTCGCCGCGAGCCTCGATGGTGTCGAAAGCATTCTCGACCGGCTTACCCCGTTCGGCGACCTCGGCGAGCTGACCAGCACCGATGTTCTGATTGGCGCGGATCAGGACGATCTCGCCCATGCGGTGCACGATACCTACCGCGCCGGCAAGCCCCGAGCGGAGGCGAATAGGCCGTGGAATGAACTTGCGGAACGGTTCAAGGAGTCGAACCGGGCTTCGGCCGACCATATTCCGGTCAAGCTCGCCGCGGCAGGAATGCGCCTCACGGACAACCCCGGGCGCGCGGTGGCGCTGACCAAGGCGGAAATCGAAACGATGAGCGAGGTTGAGCACTATCGCTGGATGATGGAGCGCCAGGCGATGGGTTGGACCAAGGCGCCTAGGGGCTCCAAGCCCGACGCGGTGGCGCGGCGGTCTCCCGATCTCGTGCCGTGGGCGGAGCTTGCCGACGCAGATCGAGAAAAAGACCGGGACATAGTGCGCACGATGCCGGCAAGCATCGCGGCGGCGGGCCAATCGATCCAGCGCGAGCGGATCATCGATGGCGCCGACCCCGCGGCGGAAGCGGCGCTCGATGCCGTGCCGGCGCACGAGCAGGCCGTGGTGATCGTCGATCCTCATAAGGAAAAATCCTGGGCGTTCGCGGAAACTGCCGCCAGACGAGGCGCGAAACTATGGGTGCTGTGGCACGAAGGCAGTCATGAGCGCCTGGTGGCGCCGGTGGAACCCAGCAAGACGGTGCAAAATGCAATCGAGCTCGCGGTCTCGGCCCGCGAGGCGGCGGCAATCCTCAAAAGGCCGCTGCCGACAGCGGCGCCGAAGCCGAAACGGACCGCGGCGGCCTAACCGACCGCTTGCTCGACCGGGCGCTCGCGATGGGTGCGCAGCCAGTATTCGTTCTCGTCGAGCGCGGCGCGGCCGAGCACGCGTATGACGGTTCGGCTCGCGTCGGTGGGCGCACCGATAAGGTCGAGCTCGCCGGCCGCTCGCTCGAACAGGGCCAGCGCCGCCTCGTAGCGATGCGCCTCGGCTTCCCAGACAAGCTTCTCGGCGACAAAACGCACCGCGACCGCTCCGGCGGAGAGCAGTACCACGCCTAGCGCGATGGCCAGCTGGTCCGCGTCCGGGATTTTCGACTCGAGCGCGAAGCCGATCAAGTGCAGCCCCGGACCGATCAACAGCGCCAGCACGAGGGCAAAGCCAGCCGCCCAGCGGCGCGGCGCCGGCGTGGTGCGGGTTCGCGTATGGCGTGCGATCCAGATCACCGCGGCGGCGGTGAGAAAGATGGCGGAAAGGCTCCAATGGCTTTCACCTTGCAGCATCTCGTCGAGCTTGTGGGGCAGCAACGCGGCGGCGACGATAACCAGGAACAGCCATACGGCGAGAAACTGCGCGGCGAAAAACGCTTCCCAGCTCAGCATCTTGACGCGCGCGACCGCGCGTTTGCGTTGGTCGGCGCGGCGGCGGAAATACTCGACCTGTCCGCTGATCCAGCAGCTCGGATTGTCTCGGTCGTAAACCTCGCGCCAATCGCTCTTGGGTGGCTGCGGCGCCCCGCTGAGCCGCGCCCAATGCACGATGTTGCGCACCGCCTGCCGCACATAGAGGAAAGGGAGTGGTGCGGCGCTCAAGAAATAGCGGTCGGCCCGGTCGGTCGGGCCGACGAGGCCGGCATGCCACCAGGCGCGCTGCACCCTGAGCGCCTCGATGACGCCGCGGTAGTCTTCGGTGATGCGCTGCCAGTGATTGCGATCGATGGTCCAGTGCACGACGACCGCGGCGGCGACCATCACCAGATAGATGGCGAGGGCCCAAAGGCTGAGATTCCACTTCGCATACCGGGCCAGCTCGACGGTTCCGAAGGCGCCGACCGCCAGCCAGAAGAGGACCGCCAGGACATAGCTAGACGACACCAGACGGCGTTTGTGGCGGCCCTGGATGTCATCGATCTCACGGTGGATGGTATCGACGACCGCGACAGGATCGGCGCCCAGCTGCGGCCACACAAACGCAGGCGCTGAACCGCTACTGCGCCCAGCAAGCCCGTCGAACGCGCGCGCCATGACGAGGCTCGACTGGAGCCGCCGCGCGGATTCCCGCGGGCTAGTGACAGCATGACGGTCGCTCTCGGAAAGCTGTACCGCGAACGGATGGGGCGATGTTGCCTCGCTTGGCGCGTCGATCAGCCAGAGCGGGCCGAGCGCGGCGATGTCGAGCGGCAGCGGCGGCGCGATCACCTGGCTCGCCTCCATCACCCGGGCGGCGACGGGGTCAGGACGCCCGCTGAGGCGGTACTGGACGACACGTGCGGTGCCGCCGGCCTGGTCGGGCTGCTCGTCCTTGGGCAGCACCGCGATGAGCAAGGTCGCCGCATCGGCGAGCCACAGACCGAGCTGCTCGTAGTGCATTACCCGCAGCGGGTTGGTCGCGTTGGCGGTGTTGCGTAGCTCCTCGCGCGTGCAGGCCTGGCCCGTATAGGGGTTGGCGAGCGGCGGCAGCGCGCAGGTCTTGACCCTGGGATCGGCAAGCAGGGTTTCGAGCGCCGCCAGTGCAGCGCCCTCGAAATCCTCGAAATAGGTTTGCCCGTCGAAGGGCAGCACGGCGGCGACAAGCCAATCGGGGCGAACCAGCGCCAGCTCGGCGGCGATCGTGTCGGCGCCGATCGCTATCCCGCTCAGCAGCACCTTGGGCGCGTTCGGCGCTTCGCGGTCAAGCGTCTCAAACGCTATGCGCAGGCGCTCGCGAACGACATCGTCCTGACCCTTCAGATCCCGCTTGCCGGTAATGCCGACGAGAATCGGCACGCGCTCCGCCATGCTCTTCCTCTCAAATACGCCCGGACCGCTACAAGACCCCGCCGTTGATCGAGATGCATTGTTTGGTAATGAGCCGGCTGTCGTCCGACGCGAGGAAGAGCGCGAGGTTGGCGATGTCCTCCGGGGCGATCAGGTCGGGCAGGCATTGCTGGGCGCGGCCGATCTCGATCTGGCTCTCGTCCCGGAACCAGAGTTGGCGTTGGCGCTCGGTCAAGACCATGCCGGGGGCGATGGCGTTAACCCGGATGCGGTCCTTGCCCACGGCGCGGGCGAGCGTGTTGGTGAAGCCGACGATCGCGGCCTTGGCCGAGGCGTAGGCCTCCAAGAAGGGGATGCCGCGCATCCACGACACCGACGACATGTTGATGATCGAGCCATGGCCCAACTCGCGCATTTGCGGGACGACGGCCTGCGCGGCGAAGAAGACATGGCGGAAATTGAGCGCGATCGTGCGGTCGAATTCGTCCGGGCTGATCGCCGCGAAATCGTAGCGCTGGTCGTTGGCGGCGTTGTTGACGAGCACAGCGGCGGGGCCAAGAGCGGTCCGGATCTTGGCGAGCGCGGCGTGCAGCGCAGGAATGTCGGTGAGGTCGCAGGGCACGAACATTGCCCCGAGCGACCCCGCAAGGGTGGCGCCGGCATCTTCCTGAAGGTCGAGGAAGGCGACGCGGGCGCCGTTTTCTGCGAAGGCGCGGACAAAGGCCGCGCCGATGCCGCTGGCGCCGCCGGTGATAACGACCGCACGCCCCTTGAGGCTCTCGTAGCGGGTAAAGCTCATGGGATTGCGTGCTCCCTCGCCGTGCTCGCTTGCTCCATTGTGCTGTGCCCGGCAGGATGCAGCCAGAGAATTGGCGGAGATAGCGGATGAACGGCGCGGAAAGCCTGGTGCGCACCTTGGTTGGCGGCGGGGTCAATGTGTGCTTCGCCAACCCCGGCACGTCGGAAATGCATTTCGTTGCGGCGCTGGATCGCGTGGACGGGATGCGCTGCGTGCTCGGCCTGTTCGAGGGCGTCGTCACCGGCGCCGCCGACGGTTACTACCGGATGAGCGAGGGGCCGGCGGCGACCTTGCTGCACCTGGGGCCGGGTTACGCCAACGGCGCCGCCAATATCCACAACGCCAACAAGGCGGGGTCGGGGATGGTCAACATCGTCGGCGACCACGCGACCTACCATCGCCAATACGACGCGCCGCTAACCAGCGACATCGAGACGCTGGTGAAACCCAATTCGCACTGGGCGAAGACCTCGCCCAACGCGATGTCGATCGCGGCGGACGGGGCGGCGGCGATCCAGGCGGCGCGCACCCCGCCGGGGCAGATCGCCACCTTGATCCTGCCCGCCGATACCGCGTGGAATGACGGCTCCGGCCCTGTTCCTGTGCCGGCAGCGCCGGCGCGCGGAATTGCCCCAGCTGAAAACATCGAGGAGGCGGCGCGCGTGCTGCGCTCGGGCGAGCCGACCCTCTTGCTGCTCACCGGGCGGGCGCTGCGCGAGGACGGGCTGGCGCTGGCCGGGAAGATTTGCGCCAAGACGGGCGCCCGGCTGATCGCGCAGGGCTCGAACGCGCGCACCCAGCGCGGCCGGGGCAGGGTGGCGCTGGAGCGCGTGCCCTATGTCGTCGACCAGGCTCTCGGCGTCCTGAAGGGGCTGAAGCACATCATCCTCGTCGGCTCGAAGATGCCGGTGGCGTTCTTTGCCTATCCCAACAAGCCCAGCCTATTGTCGCCCGAGGATTGCCAGGGCCATGTGCTGTGCAAGCTCGACGAGGACGCGATCGGCGCGCTCGAGGCGCTGGCCGAGTCGGTCGGCGCGAGCAGGACGCCCGTGCCGGTGGTTGACGAGCCAAGGCCCGAACTTGCCACCGGGAACATCGAGCCGATGGCGCTCGGCCGGTCGCTCGGCGCGCTGTTGCCGGAGAACGCGATCGTCGTCGACGAGGCGGTGACCACCGGGCGCGGCTTCTTCGCGCCGACCAAGGCGGCGGCGCCGCATGACTGGCTCTCCAACATGGGCGGGTCGATCGGCATGGGCCTGCCGGTGGCGACCGGCGCTGCCGTGGCGTGCCCCGACCGCAAGGTCGTCTGCCTCGAAGGCGACGGCAGCGGCATGTACACGCTGCAAGCGCTGTGGACGCAGGCGCGCGAAGGGCTCGACGTGACGACCCTGCTGTTCTCGAACCGGACCTACGCGATTCTCAAGGGCGAACTCGCCAATGTCGGGGCCGGCAATCCGGGGCGGAAGGCGCTCGATATGCTTGACCTGGGCAACCCGAACCTCGACTGGGTCGGGCTCGCCAAGGCGATGGGAGTGCCGGGCGCCAAGGTGACGAACATGGAGGAATTCAACCGGCGCTGCGCCGAGGGTCTGGCGACGCCGGGGCCGTACTTGGTCGAAGTCGAGCTCTAAAACCCGACGAAAATTCTACGCGCCTGCTCGCGCATCGAGCCGTTTGGTCGTTAGTAACCTCGCGAGGCGAACATCACCGCGGATCGCCACAGGAGATCGGCTCGGCCGATGGATGACGGCGCAAGATTGAGCGGCGCGCCGCGCCGGCGCGGCGTGGTGCGACGTACCGCGAGACCCGTCGGGCGCACGGAGCCGCAGATTGCGGCCGTGCTCGCGGCGCGGCACGCCGACCCATTCTCGTTTCTCGGCATGCACAAGGAAGGCGGCGAGCTCATCGTGCGGGCGATGCTGCCCGGCGCCGAGGCTGTCACGGTTATCGACGCGGCGACGGGTGAAGTAGCCGGAGCCGCCGAGCGGGTGCACCCCGACGGGTTCTTCATCGCCCGGCTGGAGGGCCGCACGGAGCGGTTCCCCTACCGGCTGCGCGTATTCTGGAACGGCGAGGCGCACGAGTTCGACGATGCGTTCCGGTTTCCGCCGGTGCTGGGCGATCTCGACATTCATCTGCTCGCCGAGGGGACGCATCTCGACAGCTACAAGAAGCTCGGCGCGCATCCCTTGACGCATGACGAGGTGGAGGGCGTCGCCTTCGCGGTGTGGGCGCCGAACGCGCAGCGGGTCAGCGTCATCGGCGGGTTCAGCGCCTGGGACGGACGCCGGCTGCCGATGCGCAAGCGCCACGACAGCGGGCTCTGGGAGATGTTCGTGCCGGGGATCAGCGCCGGCGAAGTGTACAAATACGAGGTTGTCGGCGCCGACGGATCGCTGGCGCTCAAGGCCGACCCGCACGCTTCGCAAGGCGAATTGCCGCCGCACACCGCCTCGGTCGTCGCCGCGCCGAGCCGGCACGAATGGCAGGATGACGGCTGGCGCGAGGAGCGCGCCAACGCCAATGACCGCGCCGCGCCGATCTCGATCTACGAGGTGCATTTGGGGTCATGGCGGCGCAACCTTGGCGACGGTGGGCGCTACCTCAACTACCGCGAGCTGGCCGAGCAGCTCGTCCCCTATGTCGCCGACCTCGGCTTCACTCATATCGAGGTGATGCCGGTCACCGAATACCCGTTCGACGGGTCGTGGGGCTATCAGCCGGTGTCGCTGTTCGCGCCGACGTCGCGCTATGGCGGGCCGGATGATTTCCGCGCTTTTGTCGATGCCTGCCACCGCGCCGGGCTGGGATTGTGGCTCGACTGGGTGCCGGGGCATTTCCCCAACGACCCGCACGGATTGGCGTGGTTCGACGGCACGGCGCTCTACGAGCATGCCGATCCGCGTCAGGGGCTGCACCGCGATTGGAATACGCTCATCTACAATTACGGGCGGCGCGAGGTCGCCAATTTCCTCTTGTCGAGCGCGCTCTATTGGCTGCGCGAGTTCCATATCGACGGGCTCAGGGTCGATGCCGTCGCCTCGATGCTCTATCTCGATTACAGCCGCGAGCCGGGCGACTGGATCCCCAACGCGTTTGGCGGCCGGGAAAACCTCGACGCGATCGCCTTTCTGCGGCGGATGAACGAGCTGGTATTCGGCGAGGGCAGCGGCGCGACGACCGCAGCCGAGGAGTCGACCGCCTGGCCAATGGTGTCGCGGCCGACCTATGCCGGCGGGCTCGGCTTTGGCTTCAAATGGAATATGGGCTGGATGCACGACACGCTCGGCTACATGTCGCGCGACCCCGTCCACCGCAAATATCACCACAACGACCTGACCTTTGGTCTGCTCTACGCCTTCCACGAGAATTTCATCCTGCCGCTGAGCCACGACGAGGTGGTGCACGGCAAGGGGTCGCTGATCAGCCGAATGCCCGGCGACAATTGGCAACGCTTTGCCAATCTGCGCGCCTATTTTGCGTTCATGTGGACGCATCCGGGTAAGAAGCTCTTGTTTATGGGCGGCGAATTCGCGCAGGAGCGGGAGTGGAACCACGATATCGGCCTCGACTGGCATCTCCTCGGCGACCCGTTCCATGGCGGGGTACATAGCCTGGTGCGCGACCTCAACCGGCTCTACCGTTCGACCCCGGCCCTGTACCAGCGTGATTGCGAGCCGGAGGGGTTCAGCTGGATCGATGCGGCCAACGGCAACGAGAGCGTGCTGTCCTACATGCGCTGGAGCGCCGATGGACGGGGACTGGCGGTGATTGTCTGCAACTTTACCCCGGTGCCGCGCCAGGATTACCGGATCGGGGTGCCGCGGCCGGGCCACTACCGTGAGCGGGTCGACACAGATGCACGCGATTACGGCGGCAGCGGCATCGGCAATTTCGGCACGGTCGAGGCCGCAGCAGAGCCGATGCACGGACAGCCCTATTCGCTGCGCCTATGGCTGCCGCCCTTGGCGACGCTGATCTTTACCCTCGAATGACGAGCACATTTTGAAGGCGTCGTCGCGGGTTTGGCCCGGCACTCCCTATCCCCTCGGTGCGACCTGGGACGGGCGCGGGGTGAATTTCGCGCTGTTCTCGGCGCATGCCGAGAAGGTCGAACTGTGCCTCTTCGACGCGTTGGGCAGTCACGAGCAGGCGCGCATCGTGCTGCCCGAATATACCGACGAGGTTTGGCACGGATATCTGCCCGAGGCACGGCCTGGCCAGCTTTACGGCTACCGCGTCTACGGGCCGTACGACCCGGCGCGCGGCCACCGCTTCAACCCGAACAAACTGCTGCTCGACCCTTACTCGAGGGCGCTGTCGGGCCAGGTGCAGTGGAACGATGCGGTCTACGGCTACCGCGTCGGCGGCCCGCGCGAGGATTTCGGCTTCGACCGGCGCGACAGCGCCCGCTATATGCCGAAATGCCGGGTGGTCGAGCCGGCCTTCAGCTGGCGCGACGACCGCAAGCCACGCACCACATGGGAAGAGTCGATCATCCTCGAACTCAATGTGCGCGGATTCACGATGCTGCATCCCGAGGTCGACGAGGCGCAGCGCGGCACCTTCTCCGGGCTCGCCAGCCCGGCGGTGATCGACTACCTGGTCGAATTAGGCATCACCGCGGTCGAGCTGTTGCCGGTGCATGCCGCGGTGCCGGAGCGGCCGCTGGCTCAGCGTGGGCTGACCAATTACTGGGGCTACAACACGATCGGGTTCTTCGCGCCCGATCCGCGCTTCCTGCCGACTGGCACGATCGCCGAGTTCAAGACCGTGGTCCAACGCTTGCACGACGCCGGGATCGAGGTGTTTCTCGACGTGGTCTACAACCATACCGGCGAAGGCAACCATCTCGGCGCAACCTTGTCGTTTCGCGGGATCGACAATCTGTCGTACTACCGCCTCGAAGACGACCGGCGCTTCTATAAGAACTTCACCGGCACCGGGAACACGCTCAACCTTGATCATCCGCGCGTGCTGCAGCTGGTGACGGATTCGCTGCGCTATTGGGCCGGCGACATGCATGTCGACGGGTTCCGCTTCGATCTCGCCCCGGCATTGGCGCGCGAAGGCGGCGAATATTCGCAGGGCAGCGCGTTTCTCGACACGCTGCGCCAGGACCCCGCATTGGCTGGGGTGAAGCTCATCGCCGAGCCGTGGGATCTCGGCCCGGGCGGCTATCAGCTCGGCAATTTCCCGCCCGGCTGGGCTGAGTGGAACGGCCAGTACCGCGATGTCGTGCGGCGGTTCTGGAAGGGTGATCCCAGACTTGTGCCGGACATGGCGTCGCGGGTCGCCGGCTCGTCCGATATTTTTGGCTATCGCGGCCGGCGGCCGTGGGCCAGCGTCAACCTCATCACCGCTCATGACGGTTTCACGCTCAACGACCTCGTCAGCTACAACGACAAGCACAACGAGGCGAACGCCGAAGACAACCACGATGGCCACGACGCCAATTTCAGCTGGAATTGTGGTGTCGAGGGGCCGAGCGACGATCCGAAGATCATCGCCCTGCGCGCCCGTCAGAAACGCAACCTAATGGCGACGCTGCTGTTGTCGCTGGGTGTGCCGATGCTGGTTGCGGGCGACGAGTTCGGTCGCACCCAAAAAGGCAACAACAACGCCTATTGCCAGGACAATGAAATCTCCTGGCTCGACTGGACGAATGTGCGACCGGAGGACGAGGCGCTGCGCCGCTTTGTCAGCGCGCTCATTCACCTGCGCCGGCGCCACCGCGTGTTCTCGCGGCCGCGTTTCTTCCGCGGCGAGGTGCTCTCCGAGAATGGGCTCAAGGATATAACCTGGGTGACGCCGGGCGGCGAGGAGGTGACCGACAAGGATTGGGCCAACCCGGTGGCGCTGACCCTCGGCTACGTGCTGGGCGGCGCGGCCGGTGAGTTCTACACCACCGGCGGGCAGCGCGACATCGACGCCAGCTTTCTTGTCATGATCAGCGCCTACCACGAGGATTTGGATTTCCGCTTTCCGCGGCTCAATACGTCATGGGCGTGGCAGGCGCTGGTCGACACCGCCGAGCCGAGCGGCCTGGTCAGCGACGGCATGCTTTACGTCGCCGGCCATGCCTACAAGTTGCGCGCCCGCAGCTTCGCGCTGTTCATCAATCGCGCCCCGGCGAACGGAAGACCACCAAACGGCAAGCCGCCGAACACGGAGGCACCCCTCCGCGATATTTCATGAGCGGCACGGAGACGCTGCATGCGCTGGCCGGACTGCTCGGCATCGAGACGAGGCACTCTGACGCGCTCGGCGTGACCCATGAGCCAAGCGCGGAGACGCTTAACAGCCTAATCGCCGCTTTCGGGCTGCCGCCTGATCCGCAACAGGCTGCGGCCGCGCTGGCCGAAGCGCGGCCTTTTGGACTCGACCCGCTGCAAGCGGTTGCCGCCGAAAACCCTGTTCTTCGGCCGCGGGTCGCCGACGGGACCGAAATCGAATGGCATTGCGATTTCGAGGCCGGCGGACATGTCGAGGGCCGCGGCACTGCGAGTAACGGCGAATTGCATCTGCTCGGACCGATGCCGCTTGGCTACCACCGGCTCGAACTTAGGGGCGCCGGCGTGGACGTGGCGGTCGGCCTCGCGGCGGCGCCCCCAGCTTGCTACCTGCCGGCGGCATTGCACGAAGGTTCGCACTGCTGGGGCCTCACCGCGCAGCTGTACGGCCTCAATAGCGCGCGCAACTGGGGCATGGGCGACTTCGCCGATCTCGCCGAACTTTGCCGTGCCGCCGCCGGCGCCGGGGCGATGACCGTCGGCATCAACCCGCTGCACGCGCTCTTCGCCAGCGAGCCGCGCCATGCCAGCCCCTATTCGCCGTCGAGCCGGGCGATGCTCGACTACCTCTATATCGACCCGAGCGCGGTTCCCGGCTTTGCCGAGGACGAAGCGATCCGCGCGCTTGCTCCTGAGGCAGCGCTCGCCGTGGTTCGCACAGCCGCGCTGATCGACCACGCCGCGGTTGCGGCGCTGAAGCGGCCGGTTCTGGAGGCCCTCTACCGCCGCTTCCGCGAGCACGATTTGCGGGTCGGCGCGGAAAGTGCTGCGGGGAAAGCGTTCCGTGCGTTTCAGCAGGCGAGCGGGCGGCCGCTTGCCGCGTTCGCGACCTTCGAGGCGCTGCACGAGAATCTCAACCGTGCGGGCGACGGGTTTTCCTGGCACGACTGGCCCGTGAGACTGCGCGATCCGAATTCGGGCGCAGTCGCTCGTTTCGGCAAGGCGCACAAGCAACGGGTCGAGTTCTTCGAGTTCCTGCAATGGCAGGCCGATGCGCAATTGGGCGCTGCGGCCGACGCGGGACGCGCAGTTGGGTTGTCGCTCGGCCTCTATCGCGATCTCGCGGTCGGGGTGAACCCGCTGGGCGCCGAGGCCTGGGCCGATCAAGGGCTCGTCGTGCCGGGGATGGGGATCGGCGCGCCGCCCGATCCGCTGAGCCGGATGGGCCAAGATTGGGGTCTCGCGCCGGTCAACCCGCTGGCGCTGCGGCGGGCCGGGTTCCAGCAATTCATCGCCGCGCTGCGCGCCAACATGCGCCACGCCGGGGTGCTGCGGATCGATCATGTGATGTCGCTGCAGCGGCTCTATTGGGTGCCGCGCGGCCAGACCGCGGTCAACGGCGCCTATGTCACCTATCCGTTCGTGGAATTGCTGCGTCTCGTCGCGCTCGAAAGCCATCGGCAAAGCTGCGCCGTCATCGGCGAAGACCTCGGCACCGTGCCGCCGGGCTTTCGCGAAACGATGCAGGCGGCGAATTTGCTCTCGTACCGGGTGGTCGCGTTCGAGCGGCGCTGGGGTGGCGGCTTCATCCCGCCGTGGGACTATCCGCCGGTAGCGGCGGCCTCGGCGGCGACGCACGACCTACCGACCCTGAAAGGCTTCTGGCTCGGCCGCGACATCGCTTGGCGACAACGCCTCGCGCTTTATCCCAGTGCCGAAGCCGAAGCGGCCGAGATCAACGACCGCAAGCGCGACCGTTGGCAATTGCTCGAGGCGCTTTCCGGCGAAGGGCTGATCGCGCATGAGCGGTTCGGCGAGTTCTTGCCGAGCGAAGACCAGCCGGTCTATAGCCCCGCACTCGGCGACGCGATCCTCGCCTTTCTCGCGCGCTCGCGGGCGCGGCTGATGCTGGTCCAGCTCGAGGACGTCGCCGGGGAAGAGGAGCAGGCCAACCTTCCCGGTACCAACGACGCGCACCCGAACTGGCGGCGGCGGCTTTCGACGCGGCTCGAGACTCTGCTCGCTGGCCCGAACCTGAAGCGGGTCGCGGCCCTGGTCAACGAAGGGCGACAGCGCGCGGCATAGCTGCGCTTGCGGCGCGCGCTCCGTTGCGCCCAACATGCGGCGGACCAGCGGAGCGGGTGAGGGCGGTGGACGAAGTCGAAGCGGTGGTGGTCGGCGCCGGGGTAATCGGCCTCGCCGCGGCGCGGGCCTTGGCGCTGGCGGGAAAGGAAGTCGTCGTCCTCGAAAAGGCCTACACGATCGGGTTTGAGACCTCCTCGCGCAACAGCGAGGTCATCCACGGCGGGCTCTATTATCCGAAGGGCAGTTTGAAGGCGACCGCCTGCGTCGAGGGACGCGAGCGCCTTTACGATTATTGCCGAGATCACGGGGTGCCGCAGGCGGCGCTCGGCAAGCTGATCGTCGCCACCAGCGAGGACGAAATCCCCGGGGTCGAGAAGATCGAGGCTGCAGCCAAGGCCAATGGCGTCGACAATCTCGAATGGCTAACGATCGCCGAGGCCCAGCGCATGGAGCCGGAGCTCCACTGCGTCGCGGCGCTCTTATCGCCATCGACCGGGATCATCGACAGTCATGCGTTGATGCTCGCCTATCAGGGCGAGGCCGAGGCCAACGGCGCGATGGTCGCGTTCAAGACGCCGCTGCTCGGCGGCAAAGTGCTGGCCGACGGGTTCGAACTCGAAGTTGGCGGGGACGAACCGGCGACGATCCGCTGCCGCTATCTGATCAACGCCGCCGGACTGCACGCGCCGGCGCTGGCGCGCGCGATCGACGGCATTCCGCTCGACACCATCCCGCCGGCCTATTTCTGCCGCGGCTGCTATTTCACCTTGGCCGGCAAGACGCCATTCACCCGGCTGATCTATCCGGTGCCGGTGCCCGGCGGGCTCGGCGTTCACATCACCTTGGACCTAGGTGGCCAGGCGCGGTTCGGGCCCGATGTCGAATGGATCGACGATGTCGATTATGCGGTCGATCCGCGTCGTTGCGACTCATTCTATGCCGCGGTGCGGCGCTACTGGCCGGGGCTCAAGGACGGTGCGCTGCAGCCGGGCTATGCCGGCATCCGGCCGAAGATCAGCGGACCCAACGATCCGGCGGCCGATTTTTCGGTGCAAGGCCCGGCCGATCATGGCGTGCCGGGCCTGGTCAATTGCTACGGGATCGAGTCGCCCGGCCTCACTGCGTCACTACCCTTGGCGGACGCGGTGGTTGCGAAATTGTCAGCAGCTTAGCCGCGACGACTTGTTGCGTCGGAAAAAGGGAACTTTCGCAAACTGTGGCGCAACCGCGCGACAGCGCCATATCATCGGGATGAGGCGACGCGGGGCTCGATGATGCTGATCGGCGTTCCAAAAGAGATAAAGACCCACGAGTACCGGGTCGGGCTGGTGCCGGGCAGCGTCCGCGAGCTGGTGCATCACGGGCATAAGGTCGTGGTCGAGAGCGGCGCCGGCGCGGCGATCGGCTTCGACGACAAGGCCTATGAGGCGGCCGGCGCCGGCATTCTCGCGCGCGCCGCCGATGTGTTCGCGGTCGCCGAGATGATCGTCAAGGTCAAGGAGCCGCAGCCCGAGGAGGTGAGGGCGTTGCGCGAGGACCAGGTCCTCTTCACTTATCTGCACCTCGCCGCCGACCCGGCGCAGACCGAGGGGCTGCTGAAATCGGGCGCGATCGCGATCGCGTACGAGACCGTGACCGACGCGCGCGGCGGGCTGCCGCTGTTGGCGCCGATGAGCGAGGTTGCCGGGCGGATGGCGATCCAAGTCGGCGCGCATTGCCTCGAAAAGGAGCAGGGCGGCACCGGTATTCTGCTCGGGGGTGTGCCGGGCGTGCCGGCGGCCAAGGTGGTGATCCTCGGTGGCGGGGTGTCGGGCACCAACGCGGCGCGGATGGCGATGGGGGTCGAAGCCTATGTCACGGTCATCGACAAATCGTTGCCGCGCCTCTACGAGCTCGACATGCAATTCGGCGCGCAGCTGCACACCTTGTTCTCGACCGTCGAAAACATCGAGCGCGAGGTGATCGCCGCCGATCTGGTGATTGGCGCGGTGCTGGTGCCGGGCGCGGCGGCGCCAAAACTGGTGAGCCGGGAATTGGTGCGGGCGATGCGCCCGGGCTCGGTCATCGTCGACATTGCGATCGATCAGGGCGGCTGTTGCGAGACCAGCCGGCCGACCACCCATGCCGCGCCGACTTATGTCGAGGAGGGCGTGGTGCATTACTGCGTCACCAACATGCCGGGTGCGGTGGCGCGCACCTCGGCGGTGGCGCTCAACAACGCAACCCTGCCGTTTGTCGAGGCGATCGCCGACAAAGGCTGGCGGCGCGCCTTGGCGGACGATCCGCATCTGCGCGAGGGCCTCAACATCAGCCGCGGCCGGGTGACCCACCCGGCGGTGGCGCGCGATCTAGGGCTCTCGCTGACCCCGGCCGAGCGGGCAATCGCAGAATGATTTCGCAAGCTCTTGAGCCGCGCCGCGAGTGTCCCTATCTCACCAAAGGATAGACCGAGAAAGGCCCATGGCGCCGCTGCCGACCCCCAGCCTGTTGGCGTTCGACCACAAGCTTTATCCCGGTTCCCGCCGGGAGGATGGTCTGGCGCCGATCGATCCCGCGACGGTCGCGGCGATCACCGATCTCTACCGTGAGGTGATGCCGGCAGGGGGCGCGATCCTCGACGTGGTGTCGAGCTGGGTGTCGCATCTGCCGCCGGAAGTGCACTACCGCCACGTCGTCGGTCTCGGCATCGACGCGCACGCGCTGGCCGAGAACGCCTTTCTCGACGAGTGGCGGGTGCAGGATCTCAACCATGAGCCGGCCTTGCCATTTGCCAATAGTGAATTTGACGGCGCCGCCATTTGCGGTGCCGTTCAGTATTTGGCCCGGCCCGGCGAGGTCATCCGCGACATCGGCCGGGTGCTGAAACCGGGCGCGCCGCTGGTGGTGACATTCTCCAACCGCTGCCTGTGCACGACCGCGACCGGTTGTTGGCGGCTGTTCGACGATACCGGCCGGTTATCGCTCGTCGCCCGCTATTTCGTCGAAGCCGGCAATTGGACCGACATACGCTGTCTCGACCGCACGCCGTTCGGCGTCGCCGAGCCGCTTTACGCGGTCATCGCCCACAGCGTTGGGGCGAGCGGGACCTGCGATTAGGAGTCGTAAGCCACCATCGCCGTAACCGGTACGGGGATACGGTTGCGGCCGTTTAAGAAGCTCAGTTCGATGATGCACGCGGCGCCGACGACGTTGCCGCCCTGTTGCGTCACCAGCTTGATCGCCGCCTCGGTGGTGCCGCCGGTGGCGATCAGATCGTCAACGACGACGACGCGCTGACCGGGGGCAATCGCATCTTCCTGGATCTCGATCGTGTCGGTGCCGTATTCGAGGTCGTAGGTGAAGCGCACGGTCTTGCCCGGCAGCTTGCCTTTTTTGCGCACCATGGCGAAGCCGCTGCCGAGAGCATAGGCGAGCGGTGCCGCAACCAGAAACCCGCGCGACTCGATGCCGACGAGAAGGTCCGGTCGCTGGCCGCGCACCGCGTCGGCGAGGCGCTCTATCGTTGCCTGCCAGGCCTGGGGATGCGCGAGCAATGTCGAGATGTCGTAGAACAGAATTCCCGGCTTGGGAAAGTCCGGAATCGAACGGATATGGGCTTTCAGGTCCATTGACGCGGCTCCCCCGCACCGGCACGCAGGCTTTCCGTTGCGGCATAGCGGCTTTTCGCGTAGTTGGAAAGTCGTTAGCCGCCGCGTGACCCCCCCGTCCCCCAGAAAGCATGGCGCCAGCCGCATCTATCCTCGCATCGGATGAACAGGGCGAGCTTGTGCTGCGGGCCGAGGGCGAGTGGCTCGTCGCCAGCGCCCGCGAGCTCGACCGCCGGTTGAATGACCTCGACCTGCCGCAGGGGCGGCAGGTGACGATGGACCTTGGCGGGGTCGGCCGGCTCGACAGCACCGGCGCTCTGCTGCTGCTGCGCACCGAGCAAGTGCTTGCCGGACGCGGCAACCATGTCGAGTTCGCCAACCTGCCGGCGCATTTCGCGCCGCTACTCGAGCAGGTGCGCACACGTGGCTTGGCCGAGCCGCTGCCGCACCCGGTGCCGTCGCACCACACCTTTATCGGATTTGTCGCGCGGATCGGCAACGTCACGCTGGACCTGCTGGGCCGGCTCAAGGATATCCTCGCGTTTACCGGATTGGTGACCGAGACGGCGGCGAAGCTGCTGGTGCGCCCGAGCCGCCTGCGCGGGGTGGCGACGTTGGTGCAGATGGAGCAGGTCGGGCTCAACGCGCTGCCGATCGTCGGGTTGCTGTCGTTCCTGATCGGGGTCGTCATGGCCTACCAGGGCGCCGACCAGCTGCGCCGGTTCGGCGCCGAGATCTACACGGTCAACCTGCTCGGCGTCTCGATCCTGCGCGAGCTTGGCGTCTTGCTGTCGGCGATCATCATCGCCGGCCGCTCGGGCAGCGCCTTCACCGCGCAGATCGGCACGATGCAGGTCAATGAAGAGATCGACGCGATGCGAACGCTCGGCCTCGACCCGGTCGAGGTACTGGTGCTGCCGCGGCTTTTCGGTCTCGCGATCACTTTGCCGCTGATCGTCTTCTATGCCGATCTGATGGGGCTTCTCGGCGGGGCGTTGATGTCGTGGATCGTGCTCGACATCAATATCCCAACCTTCATCAGCCAGCTGCACGGCGCGATCAGCGAGGGAACGCTGTGGGTCGGGGTGGTCAAGGCGCCGTTCTTTGCGGCCATCATCGCGCTGATCGGCTGCTACGAGGGGCTGAACGTTACCCGCAGCGCCGAGAGTGTCGGCAAGCTGACAACCCAGTCGGTGGTCGAGTCGATCTTTTTCGTCATCGTTACCGATGCGGCGTTCTCGATCATCTTCTCGGTGCTAAAGGTTTGAGCATGGCGTCCGACAGCGACTTCGTCATCCGCGTGCGCGACCTGATCAATGCGTTTGGCACACAAGTCATCCACGACCGGGTCGATCTCGATGTGAAGCGCGGCGAGGTCATCGGCATTGTCGGCGGGTCGGGCACCGGCAAGTCGGTGATGCTGCGGACCGTCGTCGGGCTTAACGCGCCGGTGTCGGGGAACATCGAGGTCCTCGGCCGCGACGTGCTGCACCTGACCGCCGACCAACGGCACGATCTCGAGACCCATTGGGGCGTGCTGTTCCAAGATGGAGCGCTGTTCAGCTCGCTGACCGTGGCGCAGAACATCGAGGTACCGCTGCGCGAGGATTTGAAGCTGCCCGAGCGGCTGATGGCCGAGATCGCCGCGTGCAAGATCGGCATGGTCGGGCTGCCGCCCGACGCCGGCGACAAGTTTCCGGCGCAGCTCTCGGGCGGCATGCGCAAGCGCGCCGGTCTGGCGCGGGCACTGGCGCTCGACCCGGAGATTCTGTTCCTCGATGAGCCGACCGCCGGGCTCGACCCCATCGCCGCCGCGGCCTTCGACCAGCTCATCAAGGATCTGCAGGCGAGCCTCGGCCTGACCGTATTTCTGGTGACACACGATCTCGACAGCCTGTTCGCGATCTGTGATCGCGTCGCCGTGCTGGTCGACAAAAAGATAAAGGTGGGAACGCTCGACGAGCATTTGCGGGACGACCACCCCTGGATTCATTCGTATTTTCACGGCCCGCGCGGTCGCGCGGCGCACCCGGCTGAAAACGCGCGAGCTCGTTAGGCCGGTACGAGGGGGGAGAATGGAAACCCGGGCCCATTATGTCGCTGTCGGCGCGTTCGTGCTGGCGCTGGTTTTCCTTGGCTTCACTGCGGTCTTATGGCTGGCGGGGACGCAGTTCGCGGTCAATTACGACCACTACGACGTCTTCTTCAAAGGCGCGGTGAGCGGCCTCAGCAAGGGCGCGGCGGTCGAATACAACGGCATCCGTGTCGGTCAGGTCTCCGAAATCGAGATCGACCCTAACAACGTCGAGCAGATCCGCGTCACGGTTGAGATCAAGAGCACCGTCATGATCAAGGAGGACGCCGCCGCCAATGTCGAGACCAATATCCTCAGCGGCGTCTCCTATATCCTGATCACCCGCGGGACACAGGAGGCCAAGGAGCTCACCGCGCATGACGGGCAGCGCTATCCGGTGATCCGCTCGCGCCGCGGGACCTTGGCGAGTATTTCGGCGCGCGGGCCGCAACTTCTCGAAAAGCTCGACGATATCCTCGACCACGTCGAGGACCTGCTCAACGACCACAACCGCGAGGTCATCGCCGCCACGTTGGAGCATGTCGAAAAACTTACCGGGGCGCTTTCCGCTCACAGCGACGATATCGGTCAGATGGTGGCCGAGGGCAGAAACGCGCTGACCGCGCTCGACAAGCTGTCGACCGATGTCGACAACAGCTACACCACGCCTGAGGGGGTCAAGGACCAGCTGATCGGCATGCTCAAAGGCCTCAACCTGGCCAGCCGTCAGATCGAGCTGACGCTGCAGGACACGCGGCCGGGCATCCGCACCTTCAGCCAGCACACGCTCGTCGATATCGACAGCCTTGTCGGCGAGATGCGCCAGTTCATCGCGGGCCTGTCGCGGCTGGCCGCGCAGCTCGAGCGCGACCCGACCCGCCTGCTGTTTGGCGACCGCCGCGAAGGGTATCAACCGAAATGACCAAGAAACCGTGCCCCCTGCAGCGCCTCGCGCTTGTCTTGCTGGTGGTGAGCCTCGCCGGCTGCGCCAAGCTGTTCACCGAGCCGCCGCGTCCACTCTTCCGGCTGACCGCGCCCGCTGATTTTCCGCCGGGGACGCGCCATGTCGACGCGCAACTGGCGATCGCCGTGCCCTATGCGCCGGCGGCGATCGACACCGCCCGGATCGCGATGAGCAGCAGCCCGAATTCGCTCGACTACCTCGCCGACGGCGATTGGACCGACCGAGCCCCGCCGCTGGTGACGACCGCGCTGATCGAAGCCTTCGAGAACAGCAAGGCGTTTACCGCGGTCGGACCCGATTCGCTCGATCTGCGCCCCAATTTCGTCGTCGAGAGCGAACTGCGGCACTTCGAGGCGGTCTACGATTCGCCAACAGCGCCGCCCGTGGCCTGGGTGCAGATCGCGGTCAAGCTGGTCAAGGTGCCGCAGCACACGATCCTCGCCGAGAC
This sequence comes from Allostellaceae bacterium, assembly GCA_035604035.1. Lineage (GTDB taxonomy): Bacteria > Pseudomonadota > Alphaproteobacteria > ATCC43930 > CGMCC-115725 > DATARH01. The sequence goes on from DATNJF010000377.1 coordinate 19,029, forward strand.
CGCGATCAGCGCGCGCCGGCCCGCGTCAACCAACGCGACTCCGCAGATCGTGCTTGCCTTCGATGGAGCGATGGCGGACGCGGCCAAGCAGATCGTCGGCTGGGTGCTCGCCAACCCCGGCTTGTCGGCGCCGCGCAGATAGGTATCCTGGACACCTTTCGTTCACCCGAAACGTAAGGTGTCGAGTGAGTGGTATGGGGCGCGCCGCGTCGGCGGCGACGGTGATCCGGGAGTGCCGGCGGGTGCTGGCGGCGAGCGGCAGCACGATCGCGCGAGAAGCGGTCGGCAAACGCGGCAAGATCGCCGATTGGCGGCATTATCCCGACAGCGACGTTTACGACGCAGTGAGCCACGCGCAGTACTTCTTCCACCGCCACGCCCCGGGCGAGCGGATGGTGGCGGAGGACCCTGGCGAGCACGGGCATTTCCACCTGTTCCTGCGCGCCGAGGGCATGCCACGCGGGGCGACGCCGCTGCTGCTGCCCGATGCGGCGATCGCCAATCTGCCGACCCCACCGCAGGCAGCGCCGTCGAAGCGGGGTGTACGGGACGAAGTGAGCCATCTCGTCGCCATCGCGATCGACAAGAGCGGCGAGGCGGTGCGGCTCTTCACCACAAATCGCTGGGTCACCGGCGAGACCTGGTACCGCGCCGAGGATGTTATCCGGATGCTCGACCGCTTTTCGTTGGACGCGGCCGAGCCGGCGAGCGTCGTCAACCGTTGGCTCGCGGCGGTCGTGCGCCTCTACCAGCCTGAGATCGCGATGCTGTTGCGTAAGCGCGACGAGACAGTGATGGACCCGCGCCGGCGGCGGCGAAAGGTCGATGTGTTCGAGGACCCGAAGCTCGAGATCACCTCGAGCCTGTCGATCGATCTCGACGCACGGCTCGCCGCGGTCGATCGCCTCGTCAACGAGCCAGTGCCCACGCCGCAACCGCCCGCCCAGCCGCGCCTGCCGCCGATGGCCGAAGGCTGGGGAAGCTAGGTCTCGCTACCCCGCCTTGGCGCGCGGCGGAAAGACCTGATGTGGTTCTTCGAGGCCCGCGGGATCCTGGTGGATAATGATCTCCGCGTTCGGGTAGGCACCGCGCAGCTGCGCTTCGACAGCGTCGGCGATTGCATGAGCGTGCAGCAGGTCCATCGCCCCGTCCATCTCAAGATGCAACTGGATGAAGGCAGTCGGCCCAGCGGCGCGGGTGCGCAGGTCGTGAACGGCAGTGACTTCGGGCGCGGCCTCGGCGATGGCGCGGATGCGGGCGCGATCCTTGTCCGGCATCTCGTGGTCCATCAGCTGGGTCAGCGACAGGCGCAACAGGTGGGTCGAGCCATAGATGATCCACAGCCCAATCGCGCCGCCGAATAGCGGATCGAGGATCGGCGTCTCGAAAAACCGGTCGAGGACGAGGGCCGCGAGCACGGCGACGTTCACCAGCATGTCGCTGCGGAAATGCAGCTCGTCGGCACCGATTGCCAGCGATCCAGTCTTGGAGACCACATAGCGCTGGTAGAGCACGAGGACGCCGTCAATGACGATGGACAGGACCATCACCGCGATACCGAGCGTGGCGCGGCTGATCGGCGCTGGCGTAACGATCCGGTTGATGGCTTCGAAGGTCACGAGCAGCGCGCCGCCCGTGAGAAAGGCCGCTTGCCCGAGCGCGGCGAGGGGTTCGGCTTTGCCGTGGCCGAAGCGGTGCTCGCGGTCGGCAGGTTCCGAGGCACGGCGTATAGCAAACAGGTTGACGCCGGCGGCGACGACGTCGAGCAGCGAGTCGACGAGGCTTGACAGCATCGCGACCGAGCCGGTGGCGAGCCAGGCGACGAACTTGACCACGATTAATAGGGTGGAGACCCCGACCGAGGCGTAGGCTGCACGGTTTCTCAGAGTGGTGTGCCCGGCGTCGACGGTCACGGAAACAAGCGCTCTTTGCGCCAGACGCTGCCCTCGCGCGCAAAGACGACGCGTTCGTGAAGGCGCGACGGCTGGTCCTGCCAGAACTCGACCCGGTCCGGCTTCACGCGAAAGCCCGACCAGAAATTCGGGCGCAGGATCGCGCTGCGGTCGGCGAAGCGGCGGGTGAACATCTCGACGCGCTTTTCGAGCTGCTCGCGATTCTCGAGCAGGCGCGACTGGTCGGACGCCCAGGCGGCGATCTGGCTGCCGCGCGGGCGGGTGGCGAAATAGCCGTCGGCCTCGTCCTCGGAGACCTGCTCGGCGCGGCCTTCGGCGCGTACCTGGCGCTTCAGCGACTTCCAGTGGAAGCACAGCGCGGCATGCGGGTTGACGAAGAGGTCGTCGGATTTGCGGCTTTCGAGGTTGGTGTAGAAGACAAAGCCGCGCGCATCGACCGCCTTCAACAGCACCGCACGCAGCGATGGTACGCCGGTGGCGGTGGCGGTGGCGAGCGTCATCGTCTCGGCCAGCTCCTCGCTCTTCTCCGCGAGCGCCAGCCAGCGCGCGAAGGGCGCGAACGGCTCGACTTCAGGGAGATCGTCGATCATGCGGTGGCTTTACTCTCAGCCGGCGGCATCGGCAATCACACGTGTGCCGGTCGCCGAGATTAGATCGGCGAGCCGCGCTTGCATCGCCGCGCCCTCGGCGGCGACGATCTGGTCCATCGCCGGGGCGACCAACGCCTGCCAGGGAGCATGCTGGCGTACCGCCCAGCCGCGCGCCAGCGGCAGGTCGAGCGCCTGATAGAGGTCGGACAGCGTCGCATTCTGCGGGTTCCAGGCGAGCACCCAGCCGCCGGCCTGGGTCGGGGCGACAAAGCCGGCCTGCGCCAGGCGGTTCAGGTATTCGACCAGCGCCGTCGTCGGGATGCCGAGCTCGCGTGCCAGCCCTGCGGTGCGCGCGGTGCCACCGCGCTGCTGCGTCCGCGCCAACGCGGCAATCATCGCGAGGGCGAGAGCCAATTGCACGCCGCCGGCCCCGAGATGGCCGAGCCGCTCGTCGATCTGCCAGGTTGGCAGATTGGCGGCGATGACCGCGCCAAAGAGGATGACCATCCACGAGAAGTACATCCACAACAGGAAGATCGGCACCACGGCGAGCGCGCCGTACACCGTCTGATAGGAGGTGGTCAGGATATAGGCGGAAAACCCCGTCTTGAGGAATTGGATGAGGATCACGGCGCACAGTGCACCGATCGCTCCGTCGCGCCAGCGCACCGCGCAATTGGGGATCAGGCAAAACAGCAATGTGCAGGCGATGAATTCGAGCAGGAAAGGTAGGAAGCGCCCGAATTCGGCCTTCCAGGTGTAGAGATCGGCGATCTGCGCCGGGTTGAGACCGGCGTGTTGCGCGACGATGTCGAAATAGGTCGAGAGGGTGACGCTCGATCCGACCAGCAGCGGCCCCAGGGTCAACAGCGTCCAATAAGCGAGAACGCGCTGCACCCAGGGACGCGGGACGCTGACGCGCCAGATCAAATTGAGTTGATCCTCGACCGTAACCAGCAGCAGCACGCCGGTGCCGGCGATCCCGATAAGCCCGATTGCGGTCGTCTGTGCCGCAGAACTGGCGAAGCTGCCGAACCAATACGCGGCCTGCTCGCCGATGGCCGGCACGAAGGCGCGGAACATCATCGCCACCAGCTGTTCGCGCAGCGCCGCGAAGGTCGGGAAGATCGAGAGGATGCCGAGGGCGATGACTCCGAGCGGCACCAGCGACACCAGTGTGGTGTAGCTGAGCGCGCCGGCGGCGGCGAAGCAGCGGTCGCGGTTGAAGCGCGCCAGCGTGTAGCGGACAAAGGCCGCGGCAGTCGACACCCGGTCGCGGACCGTCTCGACCCGTCCGTTGTGCTGGGTTTTGCTGGCGTCCCTCATGGGCCTGAGTCTACAGGCGGGTCTTGTCATCGCCAACAACCGCCGCGAGTGCACCGGTTGCCTCGATTGGCCGCGGCGGGCGGCTCGTGTAGGATAGGTGACAGCGGGCCGCTGGCCCGCAGAAGCACGGCGGAGCCGTCCCATGACCACGACAAACGGGCTGATGGCCGGCAAGCGGGGCCTCATCATGGGCGTCGCCAACGACCGCTCGCTCGCCTGGGGCATCGCCAAGGCCGTGCACGAAGCAGGTGCGGAGCTTGCGTTTACCTATCAGGGCGAGGCGCTCGGTCGGCGGGTGCGGCCGCTGGCGGAAACCCTCGGCAGCGATTTCCTGGTCGAGGCCGACGTGACCAGCGAAGCGAGTCTCGGTGAGGTGTTCGCCGCGGTCGAGCGGCGCTGGGGCGGGCTCGATTTCCTGGTGCATGCGATCGCCTTCTCCGACAAGGAGGAGCTCAAGGGCAAATACCTCAACACCACGCGCGACAATTTCCTGCGCACGCTCGACATCTCGTGCTTCTCGTTCACCGATCTCTGCCGGCGCGCGGCGCCGCTGATGCCGCAGGGCGGGAGCTTGTTGACGCTCACCTATGCGGGCGCCGAGCGAGTGATGCCGCACTACAACGTGATGGGCATCGCCAAGGCGGCGCTGGAGGCGAGCGTCAAGTACCTGGCGGTCGATCTTGGCGGCCAGAATGTCCGGGTCAACGCGATCTCGGCTGGGCCGATCAAGACGCTGGCATCGTCGGCGATCGGCGATTTTCGCTACATCCTCAAATGGAACGAGCTCAACGCGCCGCTGCAGCGCAACACGACGATCGAGGACGTCGGCGGCGCTGCGCTGTATCTGCTCAGCGATCTGTCGGCCGGGGTTACCGGCGAGGTGCACCACGTCGATAGCGGCTACCATGTCGTCGGCATGAAACGGGTCGACGCGCCCGATATCTCAACCGTCTAGCCGGGCGACCATGGCCGGCAGCTCTTTCGGCACGCTGTTCCGCTTCACCACCTGGGGCGAGAGCCATGGGCCGGCGATCGGCGTCGTCGTCGATGGCGTGCCGCCGCGCATCCCCTTGGCCGAGTCCGACATCCAGCAATGGCTCGACAAGCGCCGGCCGGGCCAATCGCGCTACACGACGCAGCGCCAAGAGCCGGACCTGGTCAAGATCCTGTCCGGCACCTTCGACGGTCAGACGACCGGGACCCCGGTGAGCCTGATGATCGAGAATGTCGATCAGCGCTCGCGCGACTACAGCAACGTCGCCGACCGCTTCCGGCCGGGCCATGCCGACTACACTTACTGGAAGAAATACGGCATTCGCGACTATCGCGGCGGCGGCCGCGCCTCGGCGCGCGAGACGGCGTCGAGGGTCGCGGCGGGGGCGGTGGCGCGTAAGGTGCTGGGGCCCGCCATCACGATCCGCGGCGCGCTGGTGCAGGTCGGCCCGCACGCGATCGATCGTGCCGCCTGGGACTGGGCGCAGGTCGCGCAGAACCCGTTCTGGTGCCCGGATGCGGGCACGGCGGCGCGCTGGGCCGACTACATCGACGAGGTGCGCAAGGCGGGATCGTCAGCCGGCGCGATTATCGAGGTCGTGGCGAGCGGTGTGCCGGTCGGGCTGGGCGAGCCGGTCTACGACAAGCTCGACGGCGATTTGGCGCGCGCGATGATGACGATCAACGCGGTCAAGGCGGTGGAAATCGGCGCCGGGTTCGCCGCGGCGGCGCTGTCGGGCGAAGAGAATTCAGACGAGATGCGGATGCAAGACGGCAAGGTCACGTTCCTCTCGAACAACGCCGGCGGCATCCTCGGCGGCATTTCGACCGGCCAGGACATCGTCGTGCGGTTCGCGGTGAAGCCGACGAGCTCGATCCTCAGGGCAATGCGCACGGTCGATAGCGAAGGCAACGACACCGAGATCGAGATGCACGGGCGCCACGATCCGTGTGTCGGTATCCGCGCGGTGCCCGTCGGCGAGGCGATGATGGCCTGCGTGCTCGCCGACCATCTGCTGCGCTACCTAGCGATAGGCGGCGATCCGTGAGTTGAGGGCGGCTGGGGGCGGCCGCTTGGGGAGGAGACAATGGGGGTTGCAGACATCGTGAAGCGGGCGTCGCTCGTCGCGGCGGCCGCGGTCTTCGGCGTTATGGCGATCACGCCTTCGGCACGCGCTGCCGATCCGAATTTCTGCCGCGACTATGCCAGCGCGGCAGTCAGGCAGTTCAACGCCGCATTCGCGGTGCCGCGGTGCCGGGGCGGAATGAACGGTCCTCGCTGGTCGCCTGAGTTCCACGTCCATTATGACTGGTGTCTCGGCGCTCCATACAATGGCGCGTCGACCGAGCGCGACATCCGCCGGCAGTACATCGACGCCTGCCGCTAAAGGAAAGGGCCGCACCTCGGTGCGGCCCTTTCGCTTGCTCTTTAGCGGCTGCTACCGCAGCGGCGAGAACGACGCCGGGATCACCAGCATGTTCTCTTGAACCAGCGTCTGGCCGGGCTGACCGCCCTTCGGCGGCCAGATGCCTTCCTTGCGGGCGTGCTCGCGCACCGCGAAGCGCTCGGCGGCATCCTTGTAGGCCCAGATATGGCGCCAGCGGTTCAGCCCACCGAGCTCGGAATGCCCGGCGAAGGCCAGCGGCGACAGCTTGGTGCGCTCGGCGATCTGGGTGCTCCAGCGGTCGATCTGCGCCGGCATCGCGCCCGGGGCCAGCGTGTAGGTGCGGATTTCGTAGATGCCGCCCAGTTGGCGCGGCTCGAGCTTCGGCGAGAACGCCGCCGGGATGAAGATCTCGCTTTCCTGCTCCTCGACGAACTCACGGATATTGGGCGGCCAGCCTTCGAGCTTCTGCGACTCGGCGCGGACGCGGGTGCGCTCCTCGAAATTGGCGTAGGGCCAGACATGGATGATCCGGTTGAGCGGACCGACCTCGGTGTGCCAGAAGGCGGCGAGCGGCGATAGTTTTGTGCGCGACGGCAATGCCTGACCAAAACGCTCTTCGGCTTGGGCGACCGAGCCGGGCTTCAATCGGTAGGTGCGAAACTCGACGATCATGGGGGTTTCCTCCAGGGGGATGGCGGCGGAACGGTAACTCATTTTTGATCGGGGCGGAAACGGTTCGCGCTCCGGCGCGGTTGGCGCCCGACGGCGGCTCAGCGGCGCGAAGCGGCTCCCGGTTCCGTGACCTGCAGCTGATGGGCAATCGCCACCGCAACGAGCCGGTTGCCGTCGGCCGACATGTGCGACCAGCCGCTCTCCTGGACGATGAACAGCGAGCGGAACAGCGCCTGATCCTTGGCGTGAATTTCGGCCAGGCTGGCCCACATGTCGACGGTTTCGACTCCCATTTCGCCAGCGCAGGAAGTCACTGCCATGGCAGCCTTTGGCTGTGAACGCCCGAAATCGCCGACCCCGTATTGCATGACCGTGATCAGCCGCATCCCGCTCTGATCGGCCCTCTCTTTGAGCCGCTTCAGCAGCAGACAGGTGATCCGCTCGCCGGTACCTCCCGGCGTCGCGCGCTTGTGTTGCGTGTTGATTGAGCCGAGCCATTGTTCGAAACCGAGCCGTTCGGCCGCCCAGTAAATCGCATAGGAGTAACCGAGGACGCCGCGAAGGAACCCTAGCTCGCTGGGATGGCCGACAAAGGGCGGAACCGGCACGTTGTGCAAGACAAGCTCGTTGTCCTCCACCGTGTAATACGGCTTGTGCGCGCCGAAATTGATCTCTTCTTCGGTGCGCCCGATGTCGTACCACAGGAAATCCACGATCAGGATCTGCGGTCGGGCGATATCGATCATGTCCTCGGCGCGCATGACGATCTGATCGGTCCCAAAGCCGGGGACCGCCGCGTTGACGACCGGAGTTCCGATGATCGCCTCGAGATAGGCCGGCCAAGATTCCGCGTCTCCCACATCGCTACCAAAGGTAAAGGAGTCGCCGGATGCTAGGATGCCGCCGATCGGCAGCGTCCGGTCGGTGCTGCTCGGCAGGCGGACACCGTAGGCGTCGGTGCTATTGGACGGCCAGCGCAGGTTGGGTCCCACCCGCCATCCGAGCCTTTCGTCATACAAGAAGCCGGTATCTTGCTTTGCATGGTTCACTCGATCGCCGATGAAATTGGTGAACTCCAGCAAGGGAATCCCTTGATGGAGTCGAAGGCCGATTTCCCAGACTGCGAGCGTGACGAATACGGAGGCCGCGATTAGCGCCGTGTTGAGCGAGAGGCGTCGCAGCATGTGAGGACTACAGCGCCTCAGCGCTTGTGATCGCTGTGGGGGGCTCGGCGAATAACCGCCCTCGCCCTGCGGAAGCGTTGTCTAAGCCACGCGTCATGGCCCGACCATACGGGCGCGCGGCAAGCGGCGTCAAACCGGAGAAAAGGAGTGGCGACAGCCTCGACAGCAGCTCAGCGGCGCGAAGCGGCTCCCGGCTCCGTGGCCTGCAGCTGGTGGGCAATCGCCGTCGCAACGAGCCTGTTGCCATCAGCCGACATGTGCGCCCAGCGGCTCTCCTTGACGATGTACAGCGAGCGGAACCGAGCCTGATCCTTGGTGTGAATTTCGGCCAGGCTCGCCCAGGTATCCACCGTCTCAACACCCATCTCTTGTGCGCAGCCCAGCACTGCGACCGCGGCAGCTGGCTGTGGCTTTTCGAAGGTCCCGGCGTCGT
>DATNJF010000378.1:0-3587 GCA_035604035.1 Allostellaceae bacterium
GCCCCGCCGGTGACCAGCGCCACCCGCCCTTCCGAGCGTCCTGCCATTGCCCTTCTCCCCGCCATAGCCGCCGCGTTTTCTAGCTGGCCGCTTACCCATTGTCATCTGGCGCGGTGAACGCGGTCGGCTAGCGGTCCGGAGCGGATCACAAATTTCAGATAGTAAAGCTCTTGCCTAACTATTCGTATCATGATACTTAGGTATATGCTTAACCAATCGCCCGATCTCGACCGCCTCTTTCACGCCCTGGCCGACCCGGCGCGGCGCGCCATGGTGGAACGGCTAACTCTCGGCCCGGCGCCGGTCAGCGAGCTGGCGAGGCCGCTGCCGATGTCGCTGCCGTCGGCGATGCAGCATCTGGGCGTGTTGGAAGCGGCGGGCTTGGTGCGTTCGGAAAAAATCGGGCGGGTACGTACCTGCTCCATCGACCCCCACGCCCTCAGTCAGGCCGAGCAATGGATCAATGCCCGGCGCGCCGAGTGGGAGCACCGCCTCGACCGGTTGGGCGATTACCTGAAAACCCTTGAAAGCGAAGGAGACGGCGATGACTCAGGGCGTTGATGCGACGGCGAATATCGCGGAGCAATCGCCTCCGCTCAGGCTCTCCCGCGTCCTCCATGCCCGGCTGGAGACGGTGTTCAAGGCGTGGAGCTCGGCCGACCACATCAAGCGCTGGTTCGCTCCGGAAAATTTCACCGTACCGCACGCCACGGTGGAGATGCATCCCGGCGGCCCGTTCGAGCTCTGCATGCGCTCGCCCGCGGGCGAAGAGCACTGGCTCCGCGGCAAGTTTGTCGAGGTCACGCCGCATACGCGGCTGGTGATCGACATGCACATCGACGACAGCGCCGGAACGCCGCTGTTCCGCGCCTACACCGAAATCGGCTTTGCCGAGGTGCTGGGCGGGACGCGCATGGATGTGGTGCAGACCTACACTCTCATCGATCTCTCGAAAGCGTGGATGGTGGCAGGCGCGCCGCAGGGCTGGAGCTCGACGCTCGACAAGTTGGAGAAAGAGGTCTTGCGCATGCAAGGCGGCAGCGAGACCGGTGTTCGCTCCGTCGTCCACGCCAGCTTCGATCTCAAGCGCACCTACGACGCGCCGGCCGCGCGCGTGTGGAAAGCGCTCACCGACGAGGCGGCGAAGGCCAAATGGTTTTGCGGCACGCCAGGCAAGTGGGAATTGCTCGAGCGGCAGATGGACGTGCGCGTCGGAGGAAGGGAGCATTTGAAGGGCCGCTGGGAGGGCGGCGTCGTCTCGACGTTCGATGCGATCTATCACGACGTGATCCCGAACGAGCGGCTGGTCTACAGCTACGCGATGCACCTCGACGACAAGAAGATATCGGTGTCGCTGGCGACCCTCCAGCTACGGGCGCAGGACGGCAAGACCACGCTGACGGTCACCGAACAGGGCGCCTTTCTCGACGGCTACGACGATGCCGGCTCGCGCGAGCAGGGCACCGGCCATCTGCTCGACGCGCTGGGGAAGTCCTTGAGCGAGTGAGTGCGGCGCCGGATCACACCGCCATCCAGCCGCCATCGACGTTGTAGCAGGCGCCGGTGACGTAGCTGGCGCGGTCGGAGCATAGCCACACCACCATCTCGGCGATCTCCTCGGGGTTGCCCATGCGACCGGCCGGGATCAGCGCCATGATCTTATCGCCGCGCCGGCGCATAGCATCCTCGGTCATCCGCGTCTTGATAAAGCCGGGGCAGACCGCGTTTACCCTTATGTTGTCCTCGGCGTATTCGAGCGCGGCGGTCTTGGTGAGGCCGAGGACGCCGTGCTTCGCCGCGACATAGGCCGACGACGTCTGCAACCCGATCAACCCGGCGATCGAGCCGGTATTGACGATCGCGCCGCCTCCACTCTGAGCGAGAAACTGGCGGATCTCCGCGCGCATGCACAGCCACACGCTCTTCAGATTGACCGCGATCATGCGGTCGAAGGGTTCCTCGGACCATTCCGCGGTCTTTTTCCCGCTGGCATCGACCTGATAGGGCGCGATCCCGGCATTGTTGAAAGCGCAGTCGAGCCGGCCAAAGGCGACGATGGTGTCGTCCAGCATCGCCTTGACCGCCTTCTGGCTGGTGACGTCGCCGGTGAGGGTGATCGCCTGACCGCCGCCGGCGTTGATCTGCGCCACAGTCTCCACCGCACCGTCGGCCATGTAGTCCGCCACCGCGACGCGGGCGCCTTCCCGGGCGAAGGCCAAAGCCGTGGCGCGGCCGATCCCGCCGCCTCCGCCGGTGACAAGCGCCGTCTTGCCGTCGAGCAACCCGGACATGATGTCCTCCCTCAGATCACGATGGGCCAGCATATACTGAGCGCCGTGCAGGGGAGACAGGTTGTCGCGATGCGGTGTCGGTGGGGCGCAATTCTGGCGCTGCTGCTCGGGTTGGGTCTGGTGCGGGGAGCGGCGGCCGACCCGCAGAGCGTGCGGATCATGCGCTCGACCGACCTCGCGGCGCTGCCGCTGATCGTCGTCGAGCACAACCACCTGATCGAGAAACACGCACAGGCGCGCGGGCTCGGCGCGATCACCGTCGAATGGCAGAACCCGGCGCCGGGCAACCCGCTCGATGCGCTCTACAGCGGCAAGACCGATTTCGTCGCGATTCTCGATCTCGCCAGCTTTGTCGCCGCCTGGGACGAGCGCAGCGGCACGCCGCAAGAATTGCGGGCGCTGACCTCGTTGGCGCGGATGCCCTATCTGCTGCTGAGCCGTAATCCGGCGGTCGCGACGATCCGCGATTTCACCACGAAGGACCGCATCGCGGTCCCGGCACTCAAGACCTCGCTGCCCGCAGTGCTGCTTGAGATGGCGGCGGCGCAGGAGTGGGGCATCGCGCATTTCGACGGCCTCGACGCGATCGTCGTGGCGCGCGGCGACGACGCGGCGGATGACGCGCTGCACAGCGGCAAGGGCGATATCGACACGCATTTCGTGCGGCTGCCGCTGTCCGACGACGAGCGCGCCGACCCAGCGGTGCATCGGGTGATGGATTCGTTCGACATCGCCGGGCCGCATAGTGTCGCGGTGCTGGTGACGACCACCCTGTACCGCGACGCCAATCCACCGCTATGCGCGGCGATCGCCGCCGCCATCGCCGAGGCCGACGATTTCATCACCCATCATCGCGGCGCCGCCGCCGAGATCTACGATTCTGCCGTCAAGAGCCAGGACATCCCGGTCGAGGTGCTGAGCGATATGCTGGGCGACCCCGATTTGGGATATCATCCGGCTCCGGAAGGCGTGATCCGCCTCACCGGCTTTCTGCACCAGATCGGGCGGCTCACCCACAGTCCCGATTCGTGGCAGCAGCTATTCTTTCCGGAAATCTACCGGCTCGGCGGCAGCTGAAACCGATGGTCCTACCCTGTCCCCGAATCTGTTGGTTTGTATAGGGTTTCAGGTCATGACACTCGCCCCGTGTCCGTTCTAGTCCCCCCTAATGTGCCTGCGTTTGGTAGCAACCCCGGTAGCATCACGGGTGCGTACCATCGCGTCCGGAATTGTTGACCCTCTGTCAGCGATCACGCGATGCTCAAGCATGGCCGGCAACCGGCGACGCAGGCGGTC
>DATNJF010000379.1:0-7102 GCA_035604035.1 Allostellaceae bacterium
AGCGGGAGCAGTATTGGCGATGGGCGTTGTAGCGAACGCGGTGGCGCAGACCGCGGCACCGGCTGCCGCGCCGGCGGAGCAAAACAATGCGCCAATGGGGTATCCCCAGACCGGCACTGACGCTAACGCTGCTGGACCTGCCGGGGCCACAAGGCCACTCGAAGTTCCGATCCTTTTCGTGACGGGGATTGAGGTTCTCCACACGACCATGGATCCCAAAACCACGATTGTGCGGGTTACGGGTTTGGTTAGCTCGGTAGGCTGGAGCAGCCCCCAGCTGGTACCGTTCTTCTACGGCAAGCCGGCTGACGACGTTCTCGACCTGCAGTTAATCGCCGCCAGCCCCGAGCAGTCGCAGAAGGCCGAGGGTTTCATGCCGATCAGCGCGCAATTTGAGCTGGAGTCCGACGCGCACCAGTTCAAGGGGGTGCGGGTTCGGGCCTATGGGAACGCGCTTGAGCTGAAGGGGATGACCGGCAGCACGACAACTCAGATCAAGACCAACGATTGCAAGGACTGCGTCGGCAAGAAGTTCGTCGACAAGGACAAGGGTCAGCCGGGGCCAGGCATTATCTATGGCGGCGACTTGCCACCCGATTATCGCGCAATCGCGCCGACACATGGCGTCAAAGGCGATATTCACAACCCGAACCGGATCAACCTGATCCTTGACGCCGACAACAAGGTCGTCATGGCGTTTTGGGAGTAGGCGGACCCGCCACCGGGCTGGGACCATACCCGACCCGTCACCTAATGAGTGCGCCCCCGATCGCTAATTAGCGATCGGGGGCGAGTGCTTTTAAGATTGCGCAACGCGGCGAAGTGGTCGGAGTGAGAGGATTTGAACCCCAGCCCCTGCCTCCCGAAAGCCGCGGGTGGCCCGGTCGGATATGGTGTCCGTGTAGAAATCAAGAATTTCGGGACCACGGCCGCTCCTTAGGTCAATGCACCGCCGCGACCCCCGTGACGGGAACACCGGAAGCACCCGGTCGTCGCGCGCTGAGCAAGTGCCGCGCCTCCTCCAGGCGGCCGGCGTTGAGATAGGCCTTCAACAACGTGAACTCGATCAGGTCGTGCTGCGCGCGGCTGCCGCCAATGCGTTCGCTTTCCCCGGCGAGCGGGGCAAGCGCCTCAATCGCCGCGGTAAAATCCCCGCGTTCGAACGCCGCAAAGCCGCGTGACAGCGCAGGCAGGTAAGAGCCGGACGGGTAACGCGCCTCGCGCGCTAGATCCTCCATCTGGCGCGCTCGGGCGTCGAGCGCGGCGTCATCGCCCATGACGGCCTGCGCCAGGATGACGTGCAGGTCGGCGAGCCCGCTACCCGGCAGCGGCAGCGCGCTGTTCGCGTAGTCGTACATCGCGCGCCAGGCGGCGGCGTCGCGCGGCTGTCCGGCGAGTTCGGAACGCCACAAAAACGCTGTCGCATCCGACATTCTCTGTTGCGGCCCGCCGCTGTGCCGGTCGAGCGCGATGGCGTCGCGATACAGCCGCAGCGCCTCCGCCCAATTGCCGGCCTGGAGTTCGCAGAGCGACAGATGCCAGCTCAGATGGCCATGGAAAAATCCATCCCGCGGATAGGTGGCGAGCCAGGACGACAGGTAGGCGCAGGCCGTGTCGGGCTCGCCACTCTCGTAACAAACATGCGCGAACCCGTGCGCGCCATGCGCGTTGTTCGGGTTGGCCGCCATGGATCGCTCGATCTTTGGCCGGGCGGCGGCGAGCTGCCCATCCTCGGACAGCGCCATGGCATGATAGGCCAGGAACCACCAGTCGTCGCCGTAATGCGGGGCGAGACTGTCCATCAGCACCGCGATCTGGTGCTTCTGCCCGATGCGGCCGGAGGCGCCAATAACGCCATTAGGATTGGCGGCACTGGCGAGCACCAGCGCGTCGCGGGGCCACGCTGTCAGATGCGCGCGCAAAGCGGCGATTGCGGCGTCGGTCCGGCCCGCGAACACGAGGTCGAAGAACCCGATGTGGCTGACCTCGCGCTCCGGCAGACGGGAGGCCACGTCCGTGGCCGCCGTCAAGGCCGCCCGCGCCGCCGCCACGTTGCCTTCGCGCATCAGTACCTGGGCCTTGCCGGCATGGGCCAGGGCGAAACCGGGATCGGCAGCGATGGCGCGGTCAAAGGCCTCGATCGCGCCAGGATAGAGGGTCAACGCCAGATCGCAGCCCTGAACGTAGGCGTCCCGCGCAGCAGCGTAGGCAGTGGACAAAGGAAGGTCGTATCGGTCCGCCAGCATGGTGGATACTCCTGGCCGAATTCGTTGAAAATCTACCGCCCTCTCAGGCCCTCCGAAAGGGGCCTATGGGTCGCGCGCGGCTGGGACGGCGATGCGGTGGCCATCATTCCGCCGATCATCGAGGTTTCATCGCGATCCCGCGAACGGCCGCGGCGCTCAACTGCCGTTGGGCCCACGAGCGAAGGTCGGCGGGTGTTGCCCTTAAGCGGACCTGCGCCGAGCGCGGCTGAATGGCCGGAGCATAGCCCAGCTGTCACAGGCGATGGGGGATGACGATAGGGAGGGGAGCGATTTTTCTCTTCTGCCGATGATCGACCCGTCATACTGATCCCAGCCTGTAAACCGTGTTCTGCTCGTGGAGCGGACACGGTGGGCGCATGCGGCTCTGACAAGGAGAGATAGGAATGTTCAGCCATATCATGGTCGGGAGTAACGATATCGCCCGGTCGAAGAAATTCTACGATGCGCTGTTCAGCGCGCTCGGCGTCAGTCCCGCCACCCCAGACGCCAGGGGTCGGATTGCCTACGCGCACAATGGGGGGCGCTTCATGGTTTCCAAACCGATCGACGGCAAGTCCGCAAGCGCTGCGAACGGCGGCACGATCGGCTTCCTGATGAGCAGTGCCGAGCAGGCGAAGGCATGGCACGATGCCGGCGTCGCCAATGGCGGCACATCGATCGAGGACCCGCCGGGCATCCGCCAGGGGGCCGCCGGCCAGATGTATCTCGCCTATCTGCGCGATCCCGACGGCAATAAGCTCGTCGGGCTTTATCGCGTTCCCGCCTGATCTATCGCGGATCGGAAGGAGGGTCGTCCGTACCGGGCGGCCCTCGCCCGCGTCAGCCGTTTTCCAGCCGATAGCGGAGCCAAACTGCGCCGCCCTCCAGCACCTCGCTGCTCATCAGCGTCATGGCGCTGAGCGGCGCGCGCGCGTCGGCCTCATCGTCGTTCGAGTCGAAGACGTGCGGGCCGCCTCTGGCGCCGTCCACGGCGGGGCAGACCGCCAGGCTGATCTCATCGATGAGCCCGGCTCGCAGGAACGACCCGTTCGACTTGCCGCCGCCTTCGAGCAGCAGCCGCTCGATCCCCAGTGCGCGGTTGAGAATCTCCAGCGCCAATCCCAGATCGAGCTTCCGCTCCCCGGCGAAGATGTAGGAAACGCCGTCCTGGCGCAGTCCCGCCAGATGCGCGTCGGAGACCCGCTCCGTCAGCACCACGACGATCGGGTCACCGCCAATGTCGGACCGTCCCCAGGCGATCTTGCCTTGCGGGTCGAGCGCGATGCCGTAGGCTCGGGCATCGCCCATGGGAGCTCGCTGGGCGAACCAGGGCTCGCGCGGAAAGGTCAGGTCGGTGCGGTCCGGGTAGGACTCGGCCTTGGCGTATTCGCTGCCGGTCACCCGGCCGATCAGCCAGGAGCCGTTGCCAAGCTGCTCGTGGATGCGTTCGAACAGCCCCGCCATACGGTTCTCGGCGGGCCGCCAGCGGCTGTGCCAGATGCGGCCATCAATGCTCGCGTTCATGTGGCAGATCACATAGGGCTTCATAATTGCGTCCCTGCCGATAGAAGCGCTCAGCCGGGAAGGCGCCAGCCCACCCAGTTGCACAGGGCTTCGCCCATGACAAGGTCGAGATCGCGGCCCTTCAGCCAGGGCAGTTCCTCGGTGAACACCGTCACGCATTGCCGCCAGGAACAGGGCATCCGGGTGATGTCGGTGCCCCAGAACATCCGGGTCGGCCCGAACGCGTCGAAGACGCGGTGCAGGTGCTCATGGAAGCTGCGGAACGGATACGCGTCCTCGGCGTAGCCGGGCTGACCGGTCGCCTTGACCGCGACGTTGGGGTATTTGGCGAGCGCCAGCAGCTCGGGTTGGAAGCGATAGGCGGACTCGCCGCCGCTCCCTGGCGGCACCGCCAGGTGGTCGACGATCAGTTTGAGCCCCGGGTGCCGCTCGGCGATCTGCCCGACGGTCGGCAGGAACAATGCGGCGGCGAGCGCCACCGGCACCCCGGCCCGCTCGGCGGCCGACCACAGCCAGTCGAGGCTCCCGTCGGTCATCCACTCCCGCTTGTGCCGATCGTTGAAATAAAAGCGCAGGCCGAGCATGCCCGGCCGCTCTTTCCAATGCGCGACGAGCTCGCTTCCGTTCGGGTCGTCGAGATAAAACCACCCCATGATGGCGAAACGGCCGGGGTATTTGCGCACCGCTTCGATGGCCAATTCGTTCGAGTCGGGGTCCCACAGCACCGGGTGGACCAGCGCCCGGTCCACCCCGGCCTCGTCCATCGCGGCGATCGCCTGCTCCGCGGAGTACGGCTCCTGACGATGTTGCGGGGACGGCGTACCCTTTTCCCAGAGATGAATCTGGCCATCGACGATCAGCATCTGGCGTGTCCTTTTTGATCGGAGCCGGTTTGTTTTGGGCAACCCGGGCGCTATGCCTTGACTGCCGCGGTTGGCTCGCCGAGCGACAGCATCAACCGGTTGGCCCAGTTGAAGAACGAAGCGGCATGGATCACGTCGGCGATCGCCAAATCGTCCAACCCGGCGCGGCGCAGACGCTCGACATGCTCCGCTCCGAAGACGATCGGCGTCGTGCTCAACGCCACCGCGGCGGCGACGATGGCGTTCCAGCGCTCGCCGAGATCGGCGTCGACGCCGTCGTCCAGCAGGCGCTGCACGTCCGCCTCGCGCTTCGAATAGGTCGCCGAGAACCGCGAATGCACCGAGGCGCAGTAGATGCAGCCGTTGAAGCGCGACGTCGCGGCGGCGGCCAGCTCGCGCTCCGCCCGCGGCAGGCCGGCGTCGGAATTGTAGAAGATGTCCTTGTCGGTCAGCGTGCGGGCGCGCAGCGCATCCGGATCGCGCGCCAGCAGGCGGAAATACGCCGACTTCACCCGCACCGCATCGACCAGACCGGCCCTGTGCCGTTCGATCAAGGCCTCGGCCGCCAGCGGTTCGAGCCAGGGCAGCCAATCGAGCAGCGCCCGGGTGAAGATTGCGGGAACCGTGTGGGGCGGCGGTTCGAGGATCGCATCGGCCATGGTTGAACCTCGTATATCAGGCGGCGCCGGCCGGGGGACTCAAAGCCAGGATGCGCAAACCGGCGACCACCCGGATCTGGAACGAGAGAAAGGCGGCGATCTGCGACAAGGTCACGATGTCGGTGGTCGACCAGCCGGCGTCCAGCAGGGCCTGCAGCGCCGCCGGCGCGGCGTCGCGCGGGTGGAACACCAAGAGGTGCATGTGGTCGAACGCCGCGGCCAGGCGCGATCCGAGCGCGCGGCGGGTTTCCGCCGCGACACGATGGATCGGTCCGTCGGTGTCCTCGCGGCTCAGCGGGCCGGCGGGATAGGAGCCATAGGGGCCTTGTCCCTTGGCCGCCGCGATCGCCGTGTCGACCGCGCCACGCAATTCCGGCGCTGCCCCGTTGGCGGCCAGACCGGCGGCGTAGAACGAAGCGGTCTCCGCCCCGCCATGCAGGCCGGTGACGAAGGTGGCCACCGCAAAACGCTCTGTTGCGGCGACCCCGCCCGGGATCTCCGGCGCGAACAGCGCGCGATAGCTGGCCTGCGCCTGGCTTCGCGCCTCCGGCCGCCGGTTGCGGATCGCGTCCAGCGCGGAGCCGGGCTCAATCCCGGCCAGCGTGTCGATGACGTCACTGTTGGTCCCTGGGTCCATCCCTGGCATGGTCATCCTTTCCTTGCCCGCGGTCAGGCGACGTGGCGCGCCGTCGCCCCGCCGTTTCGCACCCAGCCCAGCGCCGGCGCGACCGCGCCGGCGACCAGTTCGATCGACCGCAGGATGAACTCATGCGGCGGGTCGATCGAATGCGACTGAACCGTCAGGTCGGTGGCGCGGGCCAGCGTGCTATCGGTTCGCAGGGAGGCCGTCACATCACCCGGAGTGCCGACATGGATATCCATGGCGGCGATCTGGTCGTGCACCGACATGCCCTCGACAAACCCCGTGCGGCCGATCTTGGCGAACCGTGCCCGCTGTCGCGCCAGGCCGAGTTCAGCCAGATGCAGCGCCTCCTTGCGGTCATCGGCGGCGAACACCGTGCGCGAGGCCAGGATGCGGGGCGCGCGGTCCCGCGGCAGGGCCTCCAGATAGGCGTCGATCATCGGATGTTGGATGTCGGGCAGCGACAGGCCGGGCGCCCCGGCTGGCCTGGGTTGCGTGCGCGACAGCATCAGCCCGTCGCCCGCCGCGCCGGCCCGCCGGGCGCCTTCCACGGAAAAAGTCGCCTGCCAGACGCGATCCACCAGGCCGGGATTGGGCGGGTACAACCGGTCGCCGCCGGGCAGCTTCCGCCCCGCCCAGGCGTGGAGCAGCACGCGATGATGCCGGATCAGCAGCGCCGTGCGCTCGGCGCTATCCAGGCCGAAAGCCTCGTACGCCGACAGATTGCCGCCGGGGCCGATCCCCACCTCGAGGCGGCCGCCGCACATCAGGTCGAGCACCGCGGCGTCCTCCGCCACCCGGATCGGCAGCTCCAGCGGCAGAGTGACGATCCCGGTCCCCAGGCGGATTCGCGCGGTCCGCGCGGCGACCTGGGCCAGGAACACGAAGGGTGCCGGCAGGCCGCCTTCGTCCTCGTGAAAATGGTGCTGTGCGATCCAGGCGGAATCGAAGCCGCAGCTTTCAGCGTGCGCGATCTGCGCGATGGCCAATCGGTAGCGCTCGGCCGCGTCCGCCTGGTCGAGCAGGCGGGTGAAAAAGCCCAGGCGTATCGGCGGCGTCGCTGTCCTCATTCGCTCAACCTCATGCCGTGCTGGCAGTGGTCTTGTCTAGCCTATATTACCGACCCGGAACGGAACCGGACTGCGCGAACCGCCTACGCTACACGTT
>DATNJF010000380.1:0-10854 GCA_035604035.1 Allostellaceae bacterium
ATCTCCATCCGTGTGCGGCCGACAAGCTCACGAGGCTTGACCCCAAAGCCTGTGGTGCTGACGCCCTCGGACATATAGCTGATGCGATGGTGCTCGTCCGTCTCCCAGAACCAGTCGGACGACGTCATCGCATAGCCACGAAAGCGTTTTTCGCTCTCTCTCAGCGCTTCAGTGGCTTGTTCAAGCTCCGCCGTCTTGCGCTCGAGGACCATACGGCCCGTCTCCAGTTCAGTATTCTGGTTCGCGAGCGTCACTTTGGATTTCTCAAGCCTTCGAAATTGAGCCCTCAGTATCCACAGGAAGATCGCGACCCCGATCACCGAGCAGGCGGCGCCGAGCGCAATGAGGATGGACTGACGGCGCCAGTCGGCGAGCTCGACGTCTTCCGACACTGTGACGGAGACAACAAGCGGGAAGTTGTCCAACGGATGGGCCGATATTATCCGGGTCGCGCCGTCGATCGCGCCTACCGTGCGATACGTCCCGCCCGTTCCGGCGAAACTGCACCAAGGCGAGCTGGGTGGCAGCTTTTGACCCATCATTTTTTCGACATGCGGGTAACGGGCCAGTAGCGGGCCGTCGCTGCGAAAAATTGCTATCGATTCCGCTTCATGTGTCGCCAAGCTTTGGTACAGCGCCTCGAAATACCGGGCTTCGACCATCATGTTCACAAGCCCAAGGAATTCGCCATTCGCGTTGTTGATCCGGCGTTCTATTGGGATGTCCCAAGTGCCATTCGTCGAGTTTTGAAACGGCAGCCCAATGAACGCACCGGGTTTGACTTGGTCGCGCAACGCCTGAAAATATTCTCGGTTGGAGGTGTTGATCGCCGGGATGGGCCAGGTGCGGCTGAAATTCACTACCTTGCCGGTGTTATCGATCAATGAGATGGCGTCAGCCTGAGGCAAACGCTGGATTCGCTCGACCAGGTAGTCGTGAACCTTCTCCGTCGCCATCAAGCTGGAAAATTGGTCCGGCGTTTGTACGCCGGCGGCGAGCGCCATTTGCTGCGTTTCGAGCAAGACCAGGTCGGTAGCTTGGATGAGGCGGGCGTTCTGCTCGGCCAAAAGGACACCGAGACTGGTGGCGTCCTGCATGGCGCGCGCCAGCGCGTCCCGCCGCAGGTTCCAGATCGTGAGGCAAGCGATCCCAACCGTAATGGCCACAAGAACGATGCCGGCAGCGACCAGGCGCCGGCCGGTCTTGGGGTTGGGAGCGCCGTATTTGGCGGGAAGCATCGGCTTGTTTGTCTCCGGACCCGCGATAGGGCCTCCGCGCGATTCCCCCCGTGTCCGGGCATAGTCGAATATCCTTAAGAATCCCCTATGCACCTTGCCGGTTCGGTGAGGCGGAGGAGTGTGTTATCGATGCCGTGGGTTTGTCGGCCTAGTGGATGGCGATGAGACGATCGGCCCTGATAGCCTCGCTGGCGGCGTGCTGCATTGCCTTCGCGCCCGTGGCGCCGTTCGCCGCACAGCCCGAGCCTGCCGGCCCGCCGCTGTCCGCCGCCCCGCCGAAGCCGACGCCGCCTCCGCCCTACGCGCCGCCCGGCAAGCCGTCGCCGCCGCATTCGGCCGCGGCCGACGAGGCGACGTATGACCGCTGCCTCGATCTCGCCAAGAGTGACCCCGGCGCGGCCCGCGACATGGCTGAGCACTGGCAGAGCCGCGGCGGCGCGCATCCGGCCGATCATTGCTATGCGGTCGCGCTGGTCGGGCTGAAGCAATACAAGGAGGGCGCGACCCGGCTCGAGGCTCTCGCCCAGGCAATGGTCCACGCCCCCAATTCGCTGCGCGCCGAGGTGCTCGACCAGGCCTCTCAGGCCTGGCTGCTCGCTGGCGATCCGGCGCGCGCCTATGCCGCCGACACCGCTGCGCTCGGCCTCCTGCCCAACGACGCCGATATTCTGGTCGATCGCGCCGAGGCTGCCGGCAGCCAGGGCTGGTACGACAAGGCGCTCGCCGATCTTGACCGTGCGCTGAAGGCTGACCCGAACCGGGTCGACGGGCTCGTCTACCGGGCGACGGCCTATCGTCAGCTGGGTAAGCTCGACGAGGCGTTCGCCGACATCAGTCGTGCCGTCGATCTGTCGCCCGACTCGGTCGCGGCGCTGTTGGAGCGCGGCGATATCCTCCGCCTCAAGGGCGACGACGACGGCGCGCGCAAGGATTGGGTGCGGGTGTCGGAGCTCGCGCCCGGCAGTGACGCCGACGCCGAGGCGAAGACTAATATCGAGCGTCTCGAACTCAAGCAGGACACGGGCACGCCTGCCAAAAAATAAGCTCAGGGGAGGGACTACCGATGCTGCATGTCACCGTTCCCAACCTACCGGAAACTTTGACCTATTCGGTGCTGGGTGCGATCGGGATCGACATCCTGATCGCGATCCTGCTCGCCGTTCACGGCGACCCGCTCGGCATTGTGCTGGTGCTGGCCGTCGCCGCGATCCTCTACTGGTTCATCTGCCGGCAGCTGGTCGCGGTGGTCAGCGCCGGCTCCGCGGCGGCGGCGAGCGCGGCGCTGTTGTTCCTGTGCGCGCTTGTCGATTTCATCACCGGCCTGCCCTATTACGGCCTCTTGTTCCTGCTCGCGGCGGTCGCGGCAGGGTTTGTCTTCGTGCTGCTGCGCCAGGGCGGGGTCCCGGCCGAGCTAACGATCGGCGGGGTGATCGCGGTCGGGGCGCCCAACCGCACCGCGCATCTGCGCATGCTCGAGGAATTGCGCGACGCGGGCCTCCTGACCGCCGACGAATTCGCCGCGAAGCGGGCGCTGCTGGGGACGTAGCCGGCGCTAGGACCGGCGCCGCCAGGTGAAGACCGAGCTCAGCGAGTAGTTGACCAGCGCGCCGGCCACGGCGCCGGCGATGCCGGCAAGCAGCCACAGCCCAGTCTCGGCGTAGACATCGCTGGCGATCGCGATATTGACCAGCGCACCGAGGCTGCAGACGACCATGAACGAGATCAGCCCGCGCACCGCCTGCCAGCCGATCAGCCGGCGGTCGCGGTAGGTCAGCACGTTGTTGAGGAAGAAGTTGGATACCATCGCGATCGCGGTTGCGATCGTCTGGGCGCGGACAAACCCACCCGTGCCGACGCCGAACACGCCGAGCAGCAAACGCAGCGAGATGAGGTTGACGAGCACGCCCGACGAGCCGACCAGCCCGAACAACAGCAGCCGTGACGAGAGATAGCGTCCGCTCAGCTTCTCGGCGAGCAGCATCGCGTATTCGAGCGCGACCATCGCATCGAGCTTGCTTTCGCCGGAATGCCGGGTTGAGAACTGGTAGGGCATTTCGACGACTGAAAGCGTCCGCGGCGCGGCGGTCAGTATGTCGATCAGAATCTTGGTGCCGACCCCGGAGAGGCGCGGCGCGACCAGGTCGACCACCTCGCGCCGCAGCATGAAGAAGCCGCTGACCGGGTCGCTGACGTCGACCCCGGCGACCAGCCGCGCCAGCCGCGCCCCGAGCCGGCTCAGCCGCTTGCGCCCTTGAGAGGACAGCCCGTCGGCGCGCCCGGCGCCGATATAACGACTGGCGATCGCCAGGTCCTCTGACCCTTCCTGCAATTGCCGCAGCATCCGTGGCAACAGCGCCTCGTCGTGCTGGAGGTCGCCGTCGATCACCGCGATGAACGGCGCCGAGGTGGAGAGAATGCCTTCGATGCAGGCCGAACTCAGCCCGCGCCGGTCGATGCGGCGCAGGCAGCGGAGGCGCGGATCGCTGCCCGCTAGCGAGCGGACCACTTCAGCGGTCCCGTCCGGCGAGTTGTCATCGACGAACACCGCCTCCCAGGCGATTCCCTTGAGGACGCTTGCCAGCCGAGCAGCGAGCACCGGCACATTGTCGCGCTCGTTGAAGGTCGGCACGACAACGCACAATTCCGGTGCGCCGGCCGAGACGGCCCCGCCAGGCTTTTCGAGCGCATTGCTGTCGTGTTGCGCGAGGGTCATCGCTCGCAAGAGACCGTCAACGCCACGGCGTGTCAACGCCGGGTTCCATCGCTAGTATCGCCGTATGGCGCTGTATGTCCCCGGGCTCGAGAACATTCTCGCCGTTGTCATCACTTGGGGAATCGGCGTCGCTCTGCTCCTGATCGGGACCGTGCTTTGCGGCTCCCGCGCCGGGCCCGAATACCGCATCGCCGCCGGCTGGGGTGCGCTGTGCGTGGCGCTGGCCGCATGGGGCGTCTTCGTGCCGGCGAGCCTGCGGATACCGGCTATCGCGATACCGGCGGCCGCCCTTGCAGCGCAACTGCTGCCGCGCCGGCGGGTGACGCGCGCCGACTGGGTCGCGCTGGGCCGCGTGCTGCTGCTGACCTTGCCGCTTTGGGCGGTGATGGCGCCGGTGCGACCGTCGCAGGTCGATACGTTCCTCAACCTGCTGCCCAACGCCGATTATCTTGTCGACTACGCGCACCTGCCAACCGCGGCCTCGGAGCCGAGCTATTCGCTCTATCCGGCGGCGCCGTACGGTACGCAATTCCTGGCGTTTCTGGGCTCGCTGGTCGATCGCGACTATCCGGCGGCGGGGATGTCGCTGGTCAACATCATGCTCCAGCTCACCGCGGGACTGGCCGTCGCTCGCATTCTGGCGCGGCCGAATCCGGCAGCGTCGTGGACCCTCCTCGCGATCGGAATGATGCTGGTGACACTGCTCGACCCCGGCTTCGTGCCGCGCTTCCATTTCTCGTCCTATGGCGAGACCGGGTTGGCGGTGACCGCGCTGCTTGCCACCTGCCTCTTCGTCGATGCCCAAGCCGCGCGCGCGGCGGGTAGACGCGGCGCGTATCTGGTCGAGCTGGGGCTGATCCTCGCGGCGATGATCAACGTCAAGCAATCGGGGATCGGCCTGGTGCTGTCGCTGGCGGGAGCCGCGACCATTGTCGGCATCGCCGAGCGTGCCGTGCCGTGGCGGCGGACGCTGGTGGGGACGGTATTGGTTCTGCTGCCGGCGGCGTTGCTCTACGCCGTGTGGCGCTACTACGTGGGATATGCCGGCGTCGATGAGCTGAAGCCGCTGCCTTTTGGCGAATGGAACTGGGCGGTCTTGCCCGCGGCTCTCGCCGGCATCGCGGGGGCGATCGCCACAAAGCCGCTCTATTTCGTCGTTGAGGCCATCGCGATCGGCTGCTTTCCAATGCTGCTGCGCCGCCAGGGGTGGTCGTTCGCGACCCGCTTCCTCGCCTTCAACGCGGCCGTCTTCGGGCTCTACAACGGCTTTTTGGTCCTGACCTACGTGGCGCATTTCTCGCCGCTGATGAGCGAGGAGGCGCATTCCTACTTCCGCTACAACACCCATCTTGCGCTCATTCTGATGCTGGCGTTGGCGCTGGCCTTGCGTGAGCTCGGCGCCGGTCTGTGGGTCGGGCCGCGCCTGCGGCGCTACGCCGGCGCGTTCGTCATCGCGCTGGGGCTGATGGCGCCGGTCGCGCTGGCCGAGAGGCTGCGCTTCGACATCGAGATGCCGCAGCCGCTGGTCTGGGACATCGCGAGCGAGCTGAAGCCCTACCTCAAGGACGGCGACAAGCTCGCGCTGCTCATGCCGGGCGACAACGGCGAGCTCGGCGCCCTGGTCGAGGCCTATCTCGCGAACCAACCGCCGCGCCGCCGCGGTCTTGGGCTCGCTTACTACAAGACCGCCGACACGGCGACGCTCGACGCGGCCGCCGCCGCCGGCTACGAGCTGGCGGTCGTCACTTGCACCCCGCCGGGGCTCGACGACCTGCCGCCCGGCGTCGTGGCTCTGTTGAAACACGACACGGCCGGTTGGAACGTGGTCACGACCTGGCCGCAATCCGCTGGTATCCCGCTGTCGCATTGGCAACGCACCCGCCACTGGCCGGCGCTCTGCCGGTAGTTAGAAGCAGTTCTGCTCGCGGCGCAGCGCGAAGAGTTGGAAATTTTGTGGCGACGGCAGTCTTTCGAGGCAAGGCCGGGCGGCGACAGTGAACGGGTCGCGCTCGGCGAAGACGATGAAATCGTAATCCCGCAACATTGCTGACGCCGACGCCGCGGCGCTGCCCTCGACAAACCCGGCCCACAGCAGTGCCGGCGAGGTCGCCGCGGCAAGCGCATCGTACGGTGGGCGCAGCGCTAACGGCTGCTGTGCTGCATAGGCAAAAACGGTCGGAACGAAGGCTGCGCGCCGCGCCGCCGCCAGGGTGGCGACATGCAGCTGCGGGATGCCGCCGGCGCTGATCTCGCGCGGCGGAAAGGCTACGGCGAGCTTCGCGCCTTGCGGCAGGCTGTCGATGGCCGCGATGTCGGCCGCATAGACCGCGTCCGATTTCAGCCACACCGCCTCGATGACCGCCATCCGCGCGGCGAAGATCGCTGCCGCGGCGACGCCGACCGCCAGCGCCACGCGGCGCGGCAGCGGCGTTGACGGCCAGGTCGCCGCGATCAGCAGCAGGAACAGCGCGACTGGCACGCGGTGGTCCGCCCCCGAGCCGGAAAAGACCTGGTTGGGTAGGAGCACATAGGCTGCCGCGACGAACGCGAGCGCGATACCGAGCCGCGGCGTGATCTTGAGGTGTCGCCGCCAGGCGAGCCCGCCGATCAGCCCGCCGAACAGGACGAAACAGGCGACGTCGAACGGGCGGCTGTAATTGTCGAAGACGCTGAACAAGAGATCGAACTTGCGCCAGAAGGCAAAGCTGATCGGCCCGCCGCTCGCGTGCGGTGCGAAGCCGAGGAAGACGATTGCGGGAAGGATGAACTGCACCGCGGCGAGCGCGATCCGCTCGGCCGCCGAGCGATAGCGTCGGTCGCGCAGCAGGTTCAGTACCGGCAGTAGCTCGACCCCGGCGATGGCCAGCGCATAGACGCCAAACGCGGCGAAATGGCTGAAGAAACAAGCGAGCGCCACCGCGACCGAAACGAGCGTGCGTAACCAACGGCGTTCGTCGAGCGCCAGCCACAGCGCGATGCCGCACAGCGCCACGCCGAGCCCGAACAGATAGTTGATAAAGCCCCACAAAAAGCTGCGGTTGTAGAGCAGGGCGAAGGCCAGCAGCGGCCACCAGCGCCATCGCCCGCTGGCAATCCGGTTGAGCCATAGCGTGCCGCCGGCGATCAGCGCGAAGCTCAGCACGAGGAACAGCTTTCCGGTCAGTTCGAGCGGCATCACCCGCGCCAAGATTGGCACCACAAGATCGCCCGCGAGATCAGGCAGCGGCGCCCAGCGCACCGCGTAGAACTCGTTGCCGCCGGTGGCAATGAGATCTAACCGCGCCAGGTGGTTGGGATAATCGACCAGCGGTGGCAGCACGGTCGAGAACAGCGGCGTGCTGACCACCGCCAGCAGCACGGCGAAGGCGGCGAATATTTTGGCCGAGTCGCCCTTATCGGTGGGCGGGGTCAAAAATCGAGGTCGGCGTAGTGTTTCGGCGGCGGCAGGCCGGGCACGTGGTCGGCGAGGATCGCGCGGAAGCTCGGCCGCGACTTGATCCGCGCATACCATTCGCGGGCGAGCTCGTGCTCCTCCCACGGCACGTCGCCCAGATAGTCGAGCGTCGAGAGCTGCGCCGCCGCGGTGATGTCGGCGACCGAGAAATGGTCGCCGGCGAGCCAGCGCCGCCGGTCGACGAGATAGCCGATATAGTCGAGGTGATGCGGCAAATTGGCGTGCCCGGCGCGAATCGCCTGCGAGTTCGGCTGCCCCTCGCCGATGATCCGCTTCATCATCTTCTCGCCGACCAGGTTTTCCGTGACCTCGCGGTGCATCTTCAGGTCGAACCAGGCGACCAGCCGGCGCACTTCGGCCCGGTCGACCGCGTTGATCCCGATCAGCATTTTCTCGCGGTAAACCTCATCCAAATACTCAACAATCGCATCGCAACCCGCGAGAACCGTGCTGTCCGGCTCGATCAGCACCGGCACCTCGCCAGCCGGGTTCAAGGCGAGGAACTCCGGGCGCCGCTCCCACATTTTTTCCGCCTTCATCGTGAAGTCGAGGTTCTTCTCGGCCAGCACGACCCGCACCTTGCGCGCGAACGGCGATAGCAGCGAATGATAGAGGACCCGCATGGGCGGAATTGTACTCGGGTTTTGGCGGCTGTTGAGTCGGCTCTCGGGGCGGCGCTAGGGCGGGTCGTCGCCGGGCTTGGTGCGTGGCCCCATGCCCCGTGGTCCTACAAATGAGGTGACGACCCCATGCAGGGTGCGCAATTCCTGCTCGGTCGGATGCGCGCGCTGGAAGAAATTGCGCAGGTTGCGGAAGAGGCTCGGGCGCTTGTCGGGGTGGCGGATAAACCCGCTGTCGACCAGCGCCTCCTCGAAATGATCGAAGAATCGGACGAGCTCTTCCTTGGTCGCCGGTCGGCTGTGCCCGATATGCAGGGTCTCGGCTTCGGGGTCCTGGCTGGCGATGAACCACTCATAGCCGACGATCAGCACCGCCTGCGCCAGGTTGAGCGACGAGAAACCGGGGTTGAGCGGCACGCTCAGTACCGTGTCGGCGAGCGTGATGTCCTCGTTAACGAGGCCGGTGCGCTCCGGCCCGAACACCACGCCGCACTTCTCGCCGATGCCGAGAAAGCCGCGGATTTCTTGCGCCCCGAGGCGCGGGGTCACCGCGCGCTTCACCATGTAGCGGTCGCGCGCGGTCGCCGCGTAGACATGGCGCAAATCGGCGACCGCCGATCGGAGATCGGGATAGAGCCGCGCCTTGTCGAGCACGCTGTCGGCGCCGCTCGCCGCCGACACCGCCTTGTCGTTGGGCCAGCCGTCGCGCGGGGCGACGAGGCGCAGATCGTCGAGCCCGCAATTGAGCATCGCCCGCGCCGCGGTGCCGATATTCTCGCCGAGCTGCGGCGCGACCAGCACGATCGCCGGCCCGCCGGTGAGCGACGCCTTTTTATGGTCAGTGCCCGCCACTTTTATATCCGGCGTGGGGTAGTTGTGCCGTCCGGATGGTCTTCGAGGATTATGCCTTCCGCAGCCAGCTCGTAGCGAATCCGGTCTGCGTCGGCAAAGCGGCGCTGTTGTCTTGCTTCGGCTCGCTCCCTAATTCGCAAAAGGACTCGACCATCGCCGGCATTTGTGGGGTCTAACCAATTGGACAAGTCAGGTCGTCCAAGCAGTCCCATAACGCCCCCACCGTACTTCAAGGCGCCCTTGAGTTTGTCTCGTTCAATCGCATCGTTTGCTTTGTAAATTGCATCAGTCAGCGCATGCATGTGCGTGAAGGCCAGCGGCGTGTTTAGGTCATCTGCTAGCGCAGCAAGTATCGGCTGGGCGGCCGCTATTGCTCCGGGAGATTCAGCGTCTACGTCGAAATCTCCATGAACTAGCGCTCGATACAGTCTGCCGTGAAGTACCTCGGCTTCTCGGAGGCGTTCTTCGGTCCAATCCAGCGGATCGCGGTAGTGGGTCATTAACAGCGCGAGGCGAATTACCTCGCGCGGCGCTTGGCCCAGCGCGTCGCGCACCGTGATGAAATTGCCGTCGGACTTCGCCATCTTGGCGCCGCCGACCGTCAGCATCCCGTTGTGCAGCCAGTAATTGGCGAACGGCCTTCCATCATGGGCGCAGACGCTTTGCGCGATCTCGTTCTCGTGGTGCGGGAAGATGAGGTCGAGCCCACCGCCGTGGATGTCGAAGGTCTCGCCCAGCGTCTTCTCGCTCATCGCCGAGCATTCGATGTGCCAGCCGGGTCGGCCGCGGCCCCACGGGCTGTCCCAGCCCGGCTGATCCGGGGTCGACGGTTTCCACAGCACGAAATCGCCGGGGTCTTCCTTGTAGGGCGCGACTTCGACCCGGGCGCCGGCGATCATGTCCTTGCGGCTGCGCCGAGACAGCGCGCCGTATTTCGCATAGGAGGCGACGCGGAACAGCACATGACCCTCGGCGGAGAAATTTGATGCCGGGGTGACAGCCGCATCGCATTGGTAGGCGTGGCCGCTGGCGATCAGCCGCTCGATCAGCGCGATCATCTCCTTGATGTATTCGGTGGCGCGCGGCTCGACATTGGGCGGCAGGTTGCCGAGCGCCGCCATGTCCTCGTGATAGATCGCGGTGGTGCGCTTGGTCACCTGATCGATCGTCTCGCCGCGCTCTCGTGCGGCGGCCATGATCTTGTCTTCGACATCGGTGATATTGCGCACATAGGTGACGTGATCCGCGCCGTATTCCTGGCGCAGCACCCGGTACAACAGGTCGAAGGCGACGACCGCGCGCGCGTTGCCGATATGCGCCTCGTCATAGACCGTCGGGCCGCAGACATACATGCGCACGTTCTTTGGATCGAGCGGGCGGAACTCCTCTTTCCGCCGCGTCAGCGAGTTGTAAAGCTTCAGGGTCATAACGCCGCCTCGGTAGCAGATCGCGCCGTCCGGGTCACGCCCCCAGGCTGCCATGCCGGCGGCCCGCGGGGGAAAATTCTATCGTTCATACGGCGAGGCTTGAAAGGAACATATCATGAACATAAATCTGGAGCGTGGTTTGTCTCCCGTCGGGCTTCGGGATGCCGAATATCGATACCGACCTGATGTTGCCTGCTCTCACCTGTTCCCGGGATCGCGATTGTATGAATATCAATCACTTGGTCCTGATCCTTTTTCGTCTCGCGCGCGTGCGCGTGAGGCAAATCGCCGCCTGGGCCCGGAGTGGCTGTCGCGAAGGACGCACTCGCATCGCTCGGGCGAGTGTGCGAGACAGGCATGGTGAGAGAAGCACAATCGGGCACAAAGCGAAGCGGGGCGGCGGCTCTGCTCGGGTCGCGCCGGTTCGGGCCGCTGTTCGCGACGCAATTCCTCTCCGCCTTCAACGACAACGCGCTCAAAAACGCGCTGGTGCTGATGCTGGCCTATCGGCCGGAGATGGCCGAGGGAATGTCGGCGGGCATTTTGATCC
>DATNJF010000381.1:0-2685 GCA_035604035.1 Allostellaceae bacterium
GTTGACGAAGATCGAGGCGACCGCGCGCCGGCAGTTCTGCCGCGCCGCCGCGACCAGCGCCATGTGCCCGGCGTGGAGCGCGCCCATTGTCGGCACCAGACCGACACGCTCGCCGGCCGCGCGCCACGCAGCGACACGCCGGCGCACTTCGGCGACCGATCGGGCTATCGCGATAGAACCCTTGGTCATTGTCTGGTCCTCGGCCTAGCCAATAACGCACGCCACTCGCCCCGACCAATCGATAGACGCGCGTAGGGACGCCGTTTAGATTTGCCGCGCCGGTGCAAAAATGCGCCGAGCCAACAGGTCATCAGGGGGGATGTGATGGGCCGCAACAGTATCGTCAACGCCATTTTGTCACTGGTCGCGGCCGCGTCGCTGACAGCCGGCGCGCGCGCCGACGATGTGCGGCATTTCAGCTTCGCGTACGACCAGCCCCACACGACGGCTTACGGCATCGCCGGCGACACCTTCGCCGCCAAGCTCCAGGAATTGAGCCACGGCACTATGATGGTCGACCAGTTCCCCGGCGCCCAGCTCGGCCAGGAGCCGCAGGTGCTGCAAAAGCTGCGCACCGGAGATGTCGATTTCGCCATCACCTCGACCGCCAACTCGGCGACCTTGCAGCCCGAGGCCGGGGTATTCTCGATCCACTTCATCTTCCGCTCGGAGGATCACCTAGTGAAGGCGCTGGCCGACCCCGGCGTCGCCGCCGCCTTCAAGGACATGATCAACAGCAAGGTCGACGGCGCGCGTGTCCTGGCGCTGGGCACGATGGGGTTCCGCAACATGTACGGCAAGAAGGAGGTCCATAACGTCGGCGACCTCGACAACGTCAAGATCCGCATCCAGGCAACCGCGACCGAGGACACCATGTTCCCGGCCTATGGCGCGCAAACCGTCCACATGCCGTTCGGCGACGTCTACACCGCCTTACAGACCGGCATCGTCGCGATGGCCGAGAATGGCATCAACGTCTACCAGTCCAACAAGCATTATGAGGTGGCGCCGATCATGTCCTTGACCCAGCACGAGGCGAACAACAACGTCGTCTGGGTCAGCGACAAGGTGTGGAACAGCCTCAACGACGAGCAGAAGGGCTGGGTCCAGGCCGCGGCCGACGCGGTAGGTAAGACCGAGCCGCCCGCGGCGCTTGGCCTGGAGAACGATTCGATGGCCAAGCTCGAGAAGATGGGCATCAAATTCGTTAAGGACGTCGACAAGTCCGGCTTCATCAAGGATGCCGAGCCGCTCCAGGATCAGCTTGCCGAGAAGCTCGGCCCGGGCGCGGTCAAGGTGCTGCACCTCGTGCGCGACGTGAAATAATAAGGCGCGACCGGCTTCGACAGTATGGCAAGCCGGCGATACAGCCTCGTCCTCGAGAAGCAGCGCCATCTCAAATGGCGCTGCTTCGATCGTATCGAGCAGGTGCTGATGGTGATGTGCGGGCTCGCGCTCTGCGGGTTCTCGTGCACCGTGTTCTTCGATGTGGTGACCCGTTCGCTGGGCCACCCGGTGCTGTGGGTGCAGGAGGTCACCACCACCTTCTTTGTCTACGGCATCTTCATCGGCACCGCCGCCGCGACACGGCGCAACGACCACCTCTATCTGTCGGCGGTCGCCGAGTCGCTGAGTGGGCGCACAAGGCTTCTGGTCGAGACCTTCACCCGGCTGGTGCTGCTCGCCGCCGCGCTCTGCATGGTCTATTTCGGCTTCATCAATTTCGTCGAAGGCTTCCACGCCTTCCGCATGCCGTCGCTGACGCCGTTGGCGTCGCTCTACGCGCCGATCCCGCTCTCCGGGGCCCTCGTCGCGCTGTTCGCCGTCGAGCAGCTGGTCAACGGCTGGCGCAACGGCTTTGCCGGGGACGATACCGCGCGCGGCGACGAGCCCGCCGCCGCAGAACTCGATATCGGCGTATGACCGCCGCCAACGGCCTCATTGTCGCGCTGATGGCGACCCTGTTCCTGGTGTTCGGTTATCTCGGCGTGCCGGTGGCGTTCGCGCTGATCGCCGGAGTCATCATCGGCACCTTGTTCACGCCGGTCAGCCTGCCCTCGATCATGACGCAGCTCTTCAACGGCATCGACACCGAAGCGTTGATGGCGATCCCATTTTTCCTGCTGGTCGGTGAATTGATGACCTCGGCCAATGTGGTCGTGCGGATCGCCAATTTGAGCCAGGCGCTGGTCGGCCATATCCGCGGTGGGCTGGCGCAGGTCGTCACCGTCTTCAGCATGTTCTTTTCCGGGATGTCGGGCTCGTCGTCGGCCGATGTCGCGGTGCTGAGCCGGACGATGGCGAAGCCGATGTCCGATGAGGGCTACGATGCCGCCTTTGTCGCGGCGCTGATCGCCGCCGCCGCGACGATCGCGAACCTGGTGCCGCCGAGCATCATGGCGGTGGTCTATGGCGCCGTCGGCAATGTCTCGATCGCCGGTCTGTTTCTCGGCGGCATCGTGCCCGGCTTCATGATCGGGTTCGGGCTGATGATCTATTGCTACTTCTTCGGCCCGCCCGGCCGCCGCCGAACGACGAGCGCGGCCAAGGCGGCGGGCCTGCCTCTGGTCATCCCGGTCATCCTGCTCGGCGGCATTCTTACCGGCTGGTTCACTCCGACCGAGGCCGGGGTCATCGCCATCGTTTATATTCTTGTCGTCGTCCTCCCGATCCTCAACCGCGGCC